>NZ_JALIQP010000002.1:0-306876 GCF_023566055.1 Halosolutus amylolyticus
GGCGGGGCAGTCCGGCCAGCGCAAAACGCTGGCTCAGACGCTTCAGACACCACTACAACTACGATCGACCGAATCAAGCACTCAATGGCCGAACGCCAGCCGAGGAGGTGCTGAACTAGACAGTGCCGACGCACACTTAGAGCCTGACGAGTACGAGTCACGCGCACACCAGGCGTATCAGCGATCGGAGAACCGCGCGGCCATCGACGCGTTCTTAGACCCCGACGACGGTGACGGCATTCGTCACGCGCGACAGTCGGTTGTGACCGAGAAGTGGCTCGAAAGCGCCCACGACGAGCTAGGGCTGCACGGCTACGCGGACAACGTTCTGCGAACTGAGGACGGGCTCCACGTGATCGATTACAAGCGGAACGTCCACGGCGTCCTCACGTCGTACACGGCGAAATACCTGGCTGACCATTTGAACGGTGAGGCACACGAACCAGGTCGAGTCAAGAACGCGTTCCAGACGGCGACGTATATCGAGGGCGTCAAACAATCGGATCTTTACGAGGACGGGATGGACGTTCGCTTCAGTTTCTACGGGCTGCTCCACAGTACGGACGTCGAGAGTACACCGGACGGGTACGAGGTCGTGGTGAGCGGTCGGTCGCGGGAAACGACCAGCGTGTACGACGAACACTACGAGACGATCTGGTCGCTCATCGAGACCGCACACGAAGGCATCACGAACGAAGCGTACTCTCCAGACCCGTTCGAACCGATCAACGAGGAGGCCTGTCCGGACTGTGACTACCAGGCGATGTGTCCGGAGTATCTCGCCGAGGAGGTGCACCGATGACTGCCGACGGTCCCGAGTGGCTCCCGACCGCCGAGGACGATGTCGAGCCGGAACCCCAGCAGGCAGCCATCATCGAATCGGATGCGTATCCGATGCGCGTCCTCGCCGGCGCCGGGACCGGGAAGACGTTCACGATGGTCCGGAAAATCGAGCACCTGATCGACGAGGACGGTGTATCACCGGATCGGATTCTCGCACTCACGTTCACGAACAATGCTGCCGGCTCCATGCGGGAGAAACTCAACGCAAAACTCGGCACCGCCGGGTACGACATCGACGCGTACACGTACCACTCGATCTGTAACGAGTTGCTGACCGACTACGCGTACGAGGCTGGGATCGATCCGGATTTCGACGTCGTCAGCGAGGTCGAGAAGTACGCGATCGTGCTGGACGTTCTCGACGACATCGAGTATCGGTGGGTGAAGCCCAACGTGTACGGCCCCGACTCGTATGGGAGCGGTGCAGCGTCCAAACTCCTCTCGTTCATCGGGACGATGAAACGCAGCGGTATCCAGCCCGCCGAAATCGATGAATTCCTCGGGCCTGCCGAGCGGCTGTACGATCTCGCCAATCTTCCGGAGCGGATCGAAGCGATCGCAAGCGAACATCTCGGCGGACGGTCAGTATCGACGGTTCTCGATGGACTGCCGGACGTTCGAGGTGAGCTCGTCGCTGAACGCGACGCACTCGGCGAGACGGATGTCGAAATAGCCGTCGCGGAGTTCCTCGATCGGTTGATCGCGCTGTGTAACGGGCTTATCGACACGTTCGAAGCCCACGAGGACGGCAACCGATCACTGCCCGACGCTGCACACAAACTCCCGAAGTACTTGTTGGGCGGGTACAGCAGCGGCGCACCGTCCGGGATTCCGGCGCTGGATCTGGAGTTACCCGACCACCTCGATGCGTTTCTCGATGATTGCCTGACGGCACGGGATCTCGTCGCGGGGTACGCAGCGTACGAACGGGAACTCGACGAGCGAAACCTCCTCGACTTCGACGGGCTCGTCGTCAACACTGTCGGGTTACTCAACAGCGATGCGGGGTACGAGATCGCAGACAAGTGGGAGTACGTATTCTGTGACGAGTTCCAGGATACGGATCGTCTCCAGTTCGAACTGGTCGACTCGCTCGTCTCGAACGGCCAGTTGTTCGTCGTCGGTGACGACGATCAGGCGATTTACGAGTGGCGCGGCGCTCGCGTGTCGAACATTACGACCGAACTGACCGACGAGTACGGCCCAACGCTCACCGATAAGCCGCTGGAAGAGAACTTCCGGTCGCGGCAACCGATTCTCGACCTTGCGAACGACCTGCTCACCCGGTTGGAAGGCCGCGGGAACGAGAAAACCCTGACGCGCGTTGACGAACCCGAGTATGACGGCGACACGGTCGCCGTCGTCGACGAAGCAGACGATGACGAGGCACGGGCCCAGCAACTGGTGACCGTCACGCAGAACCTGCTGAGCGGCGCGGGTGACGAACTCGATACCGCGTACGATCCCGGGGATATCGCGCTGCTCGTCAGGAAAACCGCTCACGCCGAACCCGTTCTGAACACGTTCGATCAGGCAGGCATTCCGTACCAGGTCGCTGGCGACCTCTCGACGGACTCGATCGGCGTCGAGACCGTCGTCGCCTACCTGAAAGCGCTCGCACGACCGAAAGAAGACGAAGTGAGTTGGAATCGCGTGCTGACGATGCGGTACCGGCTGACCGACGCGGATCTTCGTCGGCTCAACGAGTACGACGACGATGACGGGTGTTTGCTGGCGGAACTCCGCGACGCTCCGCTGTCGGAGTTCGATGAACCGGAGCGCGTCCGCGAAGCCCGCACTCACGTGACGGAGTTACTGGAACTACGGGACAGGTCGTCACTGTCACACCTGTACAGCGAACTCAAGGACATCACCAACATCGAGTGGTATCTGAGCGAGCAGGAACGACGTGACCTATCTCAACTCGACGAAGTCGTCAGTCAGTACGGACAGGACGCCGTGCAACCGCCGTTGACGACCGAGTTCATCGACTCGCTGCAACACTACGAGTCACTGTTCTCCGAGAGCGGTGCGTCACCGACCGATCAACCCGAATTGGCAGACGATGCGGTTAACGTCATGACGGTCCACAAGAGCAAGGGTCTGGACTTCCCGGTCGTCCTCATGCCGCGGTTGACGGCCGACGAGTGGGAACCGAGTTCCCGCACGTACGACGCCCTCGAAGCGGGCCTCACTAACGGCGCGACTGCCGTCTTCGATGACGACTTCGTCGCACGCGATGCCAGGGAAGCCCGCCGCCTGCTTCACGTCGGCATTACCCGTGCCGAGGACGTCCTCGTCCTGCAGGGCGGCCGCGACGATGACGACGCTGATCCGTCCGATCCCCATCCGATTACGGAATCGGTCGAGGCGATTCTTCCGGACCGCCTTCCCTGGCGACCGGAGCGCAGCCAGTTGCCTGTCTGGCGCGATATTCAGGCCTGCCTTCCGCCGGATGCAACCAACTGGACAGAAACATTAGCCAGCGATCTCATCGGTCAAATCGGTGGGACTGTGCAATATGAGGACGACGTCCTCTCGACAGAGACAGCTCGTGATCGCGTTCTCGATCTCGCTTCTGCGTCGCTCAACGGCAGCCTCGATCCAACGGGTGAACAGGTACGGATTCGGGTGGAAATGCTTACGGGGCCGAGGACGCCGGCTCCGTCCCTCTCGCATAGCTACACGTCGCTACAAACCTACGAAACCTGTCCGAGACAGCACTACCTCGACTACGTCGTTAACGCGTTCCCTGACTACAGTCCTGCCGAGAATCACGAGAGCGACGGCGTCTCACAACAAGAAATCGGGATCCTGTTCCACGATACAGCGGAACAAGCCGCCGAAAACGGCGTACAGGAACGAGCTGGCTGGTACGAGATCTGCGAGCGACTCGCCAGCCAACAACGAGCTGAAGACGCGCTTCCCCCGGCGAAACGATGTATCGACCGGTATTTCGACTTACCGTTAAGCGACTACGAGATCATCGACGCCGAACGCGAGTTCGAAATCGATATCGACGGGCACGAACTCGTCGGCTTCATCGATGCCGTGTATCGAACGCCGGACGACGAATTGCTCGTTATCGACTACAAGGCGACTGAGAGACACCGCGATCTCGACGACGACAAGCAACTCCCGATCTACCTGCTGGCATGTCGTGATCTGTACGACGAGCCAGTAACGCAAGCAGGGTACGCGTATGTCGGCGACATCGGACCAAAGGTCGAAACCCGCTCGTTCAACGAGTCGGAACTCGAAGCCGTCGAAGAGGATATCATGGCTGCGATGAACCGGATTGCCGAGTTCTCGTTTACTGAGTACTCTACCGGTGACCACTGCCAGTGGTGCCAGCATCACCATCTACCGTGTGCACCCGATTTGCTATCCGACATTTCAGAGACACAGATCACCAACAAATAGTACCTGGAAAGACGAAGTGATGGGCTGATCCAACGACGAGTTTCGCGGAAATCCGCGAGTTTTCTCAAGCAGGGGGAACCTGCTCACGTCACGGGATTACGAAAAGTTCGTTACAAGATCGGCGGAACAGCTGGCTGTCGCGCGCCAAGCCGACTATATTCCATCCATGAGAATCCAACAATAACTGGTTCGGAACTCTTCCAATGCCGAACGATAACGAACCCAGAAACGCCAAAACCGGCAGACGGAGACCGATTTCGTTACTCTTCTCTTCTCCGAAATCGGCTGGCAGAGAAGGAGGGTGACAACCCGAGGGTACCTATATAACCGGTGAATAGTCTGCCTTGTCGAACACGAGAGAAGAGACGACATGAGACTACGACCAATGGAAAAACGGGTCCGCGTGTATCTGGCCCCGCATGAATACGAGACCTATTTGGACCACTGTGAGCGTCGAACGAGACTCGGTTCACGGATCATCGGTGAGTCGTCACCCCGAATCGGGAAAACGGTAGAACTCAGACGGAACGATTTCTTCGTTCCGGACGATCCGAATGTGAACATCGCGTTCGTAAGGTTACGTGAAACGAAAGACACCACCGAAGGAGAAAATGCACTCGGTGGAAAGACACGGATCTCGTGGGTCCCCTGGGACTTATACGAAGAAGTACAGCAGTACTGTGAGGACAATGGCATCGGGGGCGACGATAAGATCTTCGACATAACCAGTAAACGGTTAGGAGACCTAATCAAAGAAGCAGCTGAGGCCACAGCAATCGCGACAGGTAACGAAGACTACAGGCACATCACGTCCCACGACTTCCGGGCGTTCTACGCGACGAACATGGTGCGACGACTCGGCGTTGATATCGAGACGGTGATGGAGATGGGAAGTTGGGGGAGCCGGAAAGCGATCGAACCGTACCTTGCGAGCCCCTTGCCTCGGGATCTGCAGAACGATCTGGCACGCGCGGGGGTGCTGGAGCGAGATGTGCCTGTCCCGCCACAACTAGACGAGTTTGGAGAGATCTTGGCCCGGCTCGAAAAGATCGAACGCGCCCTTGATCTCGATCGAGTAGTTGACGACGTGAGAGACTTGACTACAAGCGAGGTACGTGCGCTGAAACACCACGTTGAGGAAGCGGAGACTAAGTCCGACCAGCGGGAGTTCGAAGCGACCCGATCGCTGAACGAGTTCGTGAATTCGGTTACGCTGATCGGCGCAGCTACGGTCTGGAGTGGACTAGCTCTAGACCGAACGGTGACTCGAATCACACGGGAGTACAACGCGATGAATGCGACGACGGCAGCGTTGACACCAGTCGCCGGCTCCAGTGCCTACACGATTGGTTTGCTGGCAGTCATCCTTCCGCTAATGGTCATGTCGGGCACGATCATTTCGCTCGACGTAATTGCAGCGGCGACGGGAGGCGTGCTCGGATCGACCCAGTTCGAATTCCAGGGCTCGATCGAGAAGTAACGGTTCGAAACCAGAGTAGCCGATCAGCGAGCCTTAGGCAGCACCCCCACTTTGAGGTAAGTTCGAGATCAAGAGCAGTAGTCACCGATCAGAGGGATTTGTCGATCATGCGTTCAGCATCGACGACTGCGACCGGTCCGTAATTCGCGCAGACCAGGGTGGGCGTCACCTGAGTGAATCCAAGTTGCCTGGTGGGCAATCAACAGGTAGGTTTTATTAACCGTCAGCCCCAGTATCTACTCACACGGCCGAGAACCCGCGTTTCAAAGGATCGGGTTGCTCCGAAATTCGGTCTTTGCCTCCCAGGGGCGTATTGCCCTCTCGACGCTATAACCACGTTCGAGTGGTCAGTTCGTCGACGATCGCGACTCCGAGTCAGAGTTTCATCGCTTAACTCGATTCGGCGGCGGGCCCTGTCGTCGATATCTTCTATGCAGTGTGCTGAGGGCAAGTGCTTTTAAGTGAGGGCTGAATACGCCGTTTCACGAGACTCATGAGTTCAGAACGCTCACACGTAGAAATAACCGGGAAGATGCAGGAGGTAGCTGGAAAACAGGCTGCCCAAGTCCAAGCAGCGTACGATAAGTTCTACGACTGGATGCTTCGAGAAGGGAAGAAACCACGTGAAGGGACCCCGTTACAGGAATCCACGGCGAGAAATTACGTTCAACGACTCGACCAGGCACACCGGCACGTAATTCGCACGCTCAACCCCGAAGACAACGCGACGATTCGACCCGAACACGCCGACGCGTACCTCGAGCTGCTCAGAGACGACGAAATCAAGAAAGATGATGGGGATGAGTACGGGAACTCGGCCAAACGGAAATTCGAAGAGACGCTGCTGAAATACTTCCAGTGGCGATTCTACGACGGGTCACTGGCCGACGAGTGGGAGAAACCGATCAACTTCTCAGACGACACCGGAGAGGATGCGTACCGGTTCACCTACGCGGAACTCGGGAAGCTATTCGAGGTGACCACGTCCTACGGGGCGCTCCCATCGTACGGTGACGTCTCCGAAGCCGAACGCGACGAATACAACACGGTCATCGCGCAGCGTCTCAGTATCCCCAAAGATGAACTCACACAGGAAGACTGGCTGCGCGCGGATTACACCACGAAGAATCGCTCACTCGTCATGGTCGGGCACGACGCTGGACTGACACCGAAAGAAGTCGCAAATGCGGAACGAAGCTGGTACGATCCGAAGCGCAAAATCCTGAAAATCCCCACGGAAAAAGCGTGCAAACAACGCAAGAAAGAAGAAGCCGCGCTCAGCGACGAGGCTGCTGACGCACTCGAGCGGTGGTTCGAACTCCGTCAACGCCTCTCAGTGTATGACGGCACGGAGAAACTCTGGCTGAACCTGAACGGGACCCCGTACACGTCGGGGAGTCTGTGTCGCCTGCTGAGAACGCTCTGCGAAGAGGCAGGCATCGAGACCGAGGGGAAACCGATCAAGTGGTACAGTTTACGCTACACGATGGGGAGGAACGTAACCGAGGAAGGCGAGCTGTCGGAGGCGAACGATCAACTGCGACACTCCACCACCAAGGCGACCAAAGGATACGACAAAACACCGGTGGAAAAACTCCAGAAGCGAGTCACCGCAACGCACGAGAAGGCAGCCGCTGCAGCCGCCGATCCCGACTACGACCCGTTCGATGAATCGATCGATCACAGCCAAACTGCGACGCAGCGAGAATCCGTCGATATAACCGCGACGGTCGCTGCCGATCCGATCACGAAAACGCGCGGTGGGAACATCCACGCCGACGTCGTGATCCCGGACACGACCGAAGCCCGCGCGAAACTCGCTCGGATGCTCCTCTCTGAAGAGACGGAGTAACCGAGACGGCGCCGGAATTGAAGCAGGGCCTGACGGATCGACGGTTCGCGCGGCGAAAAAGACGGAGGCGCTTCGCTACCCTATTCGCTCGAGCGCGTCTTTCCGGTCTTCGACCGGGACCTGATCGTATCGCATCGTGGATTTCGGGTCACGGTGGCGGAGTTGCGTCTGTGCAGCGGCTAGATCCTCTTCCCGAACCATGTACGTCCCCGTCGAGTGCCGGATCGTATACCAGCTCATTTGTCGATCTTCGATGTCGATATCGGCGAGCTCGCAGAGCCGGTGCAGCACCGACCGGAGCGACGCTGACTGGTACGGGTTCGACTCACGCGTCAACCACAGCGCGTCCGTCCCGTCGTACTTCGCTATCGACCGGCGCTGATCGAGCCACCGGTCCAACATCTCGACGGTCTGGTCTTTGAGCCCGACGACCCAGTTCTCACTGTTCTTGGCGGCGTCTTCGCGTGGAATCCTGAGCACGCCGTTCTCGATGTCGACCCACGACGTGCGCGCTCGCTCGACCTCGATCGGGCGGAGCGCAGCGTCGAGACTCGTCCACGTGAGCGTCGGGATCTTCCAGGAGTTCGCGCGCTCCCAGTCGTCCCGCGTGAGCTCCGATTTCGGCTTCTCGAAGCGCTGTGCGAGGTACGTCTTCCATCGCTCGCGTTTCTCACCGGAGACGCTGTCGACGTTCGGGACGCTCCCGTACTCGAGTGCTGCCTCGCGGATCTTCGATCGTTCTTCCCGCGTCAGGTAGTCGCGTGGCGTGGTCGTCTGATTCGACCTGGAGAACGTGATCGTCGGTTCCCACTGCTCGGCACCGCGCTTGTGGTGGCGCCACTTGTACAGCATCATCAGCGCTTTTCGGCACGCCGATTTGTGCGAGTTCGACGTCTCCTGCCGTGCGAGGTACTCGAGGTACGCGTCGGCGTGTTCGTGCGTGAGGTCCGTCGTGTACCTGCTTTCTTCCCGCCAGACCCAGCGGTAGTACTGGTCCATGCGGCTCGCTCGGTTCTTCACGGTCGAGTGTGCGTACCCATCGGCGCGTTTCGGGTTCTTGCCGAACGCCAGCAGCCACTCGAGACAGTGTTCGCGCTCGGTCCGGTAATCGATCACCTGTCGCTCGTTCAGCTGTTCAGCGGAGGGTTCTGGGACGACCGAGATCTCCGCTAACGGACCGGGAGCGGCGTCGCTATCGTCGGTCATTGCCCCACCTCCGAACAGGGGCCCGTTGATTGCCCACGAATTTTCGCCGATCGCCGGACGGCGCCGAAAATTTCCCGTCGAGTTTCATTGCCCTTAATTTCAGGCGAATCGCAAGAGGGAGACGGGTTCGGTACTCCACTTGAATCGAATTGCCCAACATCATGGTCGTGTAGCGTACTCGTTCACGACCGAAAACCGCAGGAAGGAATCGGGGTAGGAGTGCTCCGACGGGGATTCGAACCCCGGTCATTGCCTCGAGAGGGCAATATGATTGGCCGGACTACACTATCGGAGCGGCCTGCGTCTGCATTTCTTCGTAGCGCGGACCGATGTTTAAGCATTCCGTTTCATTTCGAGAGTGTCGGACGATGACACGCACTACAATCGGCCGATCGGCTCACTCCTCGAACGGTGACTTCGTCGCCTCGGGTTCGAATCCCTGGAGACTGATGATGTTCTCGCGGCCAACGCGGAGTTTACTGATGGTTCCCTCCTCTTCCATGTCCGACAGAAGCATACTGACCTTGGACTTCGACCAGCCGGTCTCCTCGACGATGTTGACCTGTTTCATCCGGCCGCCGTTCTCGCGGATGAGTGTGACGACGCGATCCTCGTCGGTGAGCAGTTCCTCCTCGGGAAGTCCACCGTCGTCCGCGTCGTCGAGGTCTCCGGCCTCCGCCGTCGATCGATCCCCGGCGGCGTCCGGCGGTGGGGCCGATTCGAGCGACTCGGTGGTTGCCGCGGTCGCCTCGTCGTCGGACCGATCGGATCGGCGATACCAGACGACGGCACCGCCGATCCCCGCCAGGATCGCGAGAACGACCAGTGGCCACAGGAGGTCACTGGCCGCGCCCGTCACCGTCGAGACGGGGTCGTCCGAATCGGGACCGGTGATGTCGGGATCGTCGTAGACGACGCGGGGATGGCCGGCGAGGAACTCGCGGTCGCCGTTCCAGACCACCTCGTCGGCATCCGCCAGTTCGGGGGAGGTATACTGCGCGTCGTCCGGCGCGACGGACTCGAAGACGAGGTCGCCGCCCGGCCGGAACACGATCGACTGATCGGAGTCGATGATGAGCCCATCGAAGACGTCACCGGCAGTCACCGACCCGCCGTCGACGTCCGCGAAGCCCTCCCAGGTGAACGACTGTTCGACGACGCCGATCTCCGGCTCTCTACTCGGGTCCAGATTCGTTTCCTGGTCGATGTACGCGGTCGCCGTAAAATCGCGGGCCGCCATCTCCCGCCCCGTGGTATTGGAACCTTTCGCCGCCAGTGCGCGTGCCTGGCTCTCGAAGAGATCGGTCACACCGGAGTCGTTCGATTCGAAATCCTCGATGATCGCCTCGAACGCCTCCCGGTCGTCGCTGGATTCGTTGAGATCCATCTCGTGGCGGTGGGTCCACGTCGCGGAACCGTTCTCGTAGACGGTGACGACGAACGTGGTCCTGTCGAAGGTGGCACTGTTGATACCGTCTGACTGGAGCGCGGCCGGAGCAACGCCGGTCGACGACGAGGCGCCGCTGGAGAGCGATGCGGTTGCGCTCGTCGGTTCCTGGACCGACGCCGTTACCCCGACCACCGCGAGCGGTCCACCGATGCCGGCGACAGCGACGACCACAGCGAGGACGACGAGTCCCACGGAGCCCGGCCGGTTCATTCGTCTACCACTACGTGCCGAAGCTAAAAATCCTTGTGAATAGGGAGTTCGAACCGCAATCCGGCGCGTAACGGCTCTCGTCCCGCTAGAAGCAGAGGTTTGCAGACGACACCGGTCGTTCTATCAGCGTCGGATACTGTTCGTCAGCCCCGAATCGTGTCGATACGCACAAACGGGTCGACACCCTACCGGCGGCCATGATCGCCAATCTCGCACAGGGAGTGCAGGCCTTCACGAGTAACGTCTTTCTCGTCCCCGGCGACCGAACCGTCCTCGTCGATCCGGGCGCGAACTTCGACGTCGTCCCGGCGATCCGATCGCGCGTCGACGACCTCAACGCGGTCGTGCTCACGCACACCCACCCGGATCACGTCGGGAATCTCGGGGACGTGAAGGCGGCGTTCGACGTCGACGCGTGGGGGTGCGATCCGTCGATCGACGGCGTCGACCACGCCATCGCGGACGAGGAGCGGGTCCAGCTGGGCGATCACGAGTACGTCGCGTTGCACACGCCCGGCCACAAGGACGATCATCTCTGTTTCTACGCGGCCGACCCCGGCGTGCTCTTCGCCGGCGATCTGGTCTTCCAGAACGGGAGCTTCGGCCGGACGGATCTCGAGGAGGGCGATCGCGGGACGCTGATCGAGAGCATCGATCGGGTCCTCGAGTGGATCGACGAGGACCTCGCGGAGATGCACACCGGTCACGGGCCGAGCGTGACCAACCGGCCGTACGACCACGTCGAACTGTCGGCCCGGATGGCGCGCCAGGCGTAGGTTCTGGAGTCCAACGCCGACCGCGCTAGACCCGCTTCGCGGCGTCCAGCAACGCGTCGTAGGCGGGCGCGTAGGCGTCCGCGATCCGCGCGGGATCCGATCTGGCGTCGCCGGGAAGGGGCGGTAACGGGACGCGATCGACGGGGTCCAGGTAGTCGAGCACGGCCGGGACGCGCTTCTCGAGCGTCCCGTCTTTCGGACTCGAACTGGTGATCTCGCAGGCGCGACAGTAGCGATCGCCGGGGTAGATTCGCGCGCGACCGGGTTCGACGGCCGCGACGGCGGCGATCGACGCGGGATCGACCGACGAGAGCGGCTGGGCGATGTCGCTGTAGGACTCGACGACCGCGACGTTCGCCCCCTCGACGTCGGCGGCGAGGGTCTCGAACGCCGGCACGTACTCCCGTTCGACGATCGCGTTGAGTTCGTCGACCGTCTCGACGGGGATCGCGTCCGCGACCGGAAGTGCGTCGCCGACCGCGTCCGGCAGGTCGACGGTGGCGTTACGGACGAACGTCGGGTCGTCGGCTGCGCGACCGATCCGATCGACGAGGAACTCGCGGTCCGAGCGGCCGAGCAGACCGCTGCCGCCGTTCGGCGAGGGTCGCCACAGCCGGTGGACCGGGTTGAGGCGTTCGGGGTCTCGATCGCGCCCTTCCGCGCTCGCGAGACGGGCCGCGTCCTTGCCGTAGAGGCGGCCGTCCGCGATCGCTGACCGGCAGTCGTCGTGGTCGAACCAGTAGTCGTTGCCGGCGCGGGGTTTGTAGCCGACCGCTCCGGTTCGTTCGAGCAGGCCGACCGAGAACGTCGTCTTGCCGGCGTCGACGCGATCGGCACCGACGACGAGGAGGATCATTCTTTCAGGCCGTAGTAGCCGGGTTCGTCGTCGGATCGCGGCTCGGCGACCACGAGGTCGTCGGCGTTGGTCATGATCCAGGGGATCGCCCAGTCGAGCAGGATGTCCTCGGTCCCTTCGTCGATCTCCGCGTCGGGATCGAGCCCCTGCAGGAGGCGGGCGATCTCGTAGACCGTGTACATCTGGTCGGACTCGAGCAACTCCGCGGGCGTGTAGAAGTCACACGGCGGCAACTGGTCGAACTCGGATTTCGGAACCGGCATGGGCGGTATTACTAGCGCCTGACTCAAGACCTCACCGATCCAGATCCCTCGCGAGGACCTCGATCGGGTGGGGCGGCCGCTCGTACTCCTCGAAGTCGCCGATCTGGGTCCGACAGGAGGTACCGGGTGCGACGACGGTCTCGCCGTCGCTGTCCGAAAGCTGGTCGACGAGCAGGGAGCCGATCGCCCGCGAGAGGTCGTAGTGATCCGCCTCGTAGCCGAAACTGCCGGCCATCCCGCAACAGCCCGAGTCGACCGGATCGACCGCGTAGCCGGCGCGCCGGAGCACGCCGACCGCGTGGTGGTCGGTCCGGCGGGCCTTCTGGTGGCAGTGCCCGTGATAGGTGAGTCGATCGGTCCGCGCGTCTACCGGGAGGTCCTCCTCGGCCCGATTCAGGTCGAGGTACTCGAAGACGTCGTAGGCGTTCGCCGCGAGCGCCTCGACCCGATCGTCCCCGAGCAACGAGCGGTACTCGTCGACGACCATCGAGGCGTCGGAGGGTTCGACGAAACAGACCGACCAGCCGTCTTCCAGGTAGGGGGAGAGGTCGTCGAGCAACTCGCGGGCGTCCGCCGCCGCCCGATCGAGCAAGCCCTGGGAGTAGGCGGCCCGGCCGGTCGGGCCGAGGTCGGGAACCACGACGCGAACGTTCGCGGCCTCGAGGACCCTGACGGCCGCTTTCCCCACCTCCGGATGGGAGTAGTTCGTGTCCGTATCTGGAAAGAGCACGACCCGATCGGTCGCGTCGGCGGCACGCACCTGCGGCCCCCGGTCCCTGAACCACTCCACCAGCGACTCCCGCCGGAAGGTCGGGAGCGATCGATCGGGAGCGATCCCCGCCGTGCGCTCGAGGATCGTCCGCGCGCCCGGCAGGTCGGGCAGTCGGTTCGCGACCGGGGCCAGCACGCTCCCTGCAGCGGCGAGGCGATCGATGTTCGCGAACAGCCGTTCCCGCGCGCTGACGCCCTCGCGATCGTGGTACTGGTGTTTCACCTCGACTTTGAGTTTCGCGAGGTCGACCCCCGTCGGGCAGTCGCTCTGACAGCCCTTGCAGCCGATACAGAGGTCGAGCACCTCGGACTGGAACCGCTCGCTGTAGAGTTCGTCGGGATCGATTTCGCCGCTGATCGCCGCCCGGAGGAGGTTCGCCCGCCCGCGGGTCGTCGCGATCTCCTCCTCGGTAGCCCGGTAGGTCGGACACATCACGTCGCTTCCGGTCTGGCGACAGGTCCCACAGCCGTTACAGAGTTCCACGAGGTGGGAGAAGCCGCCGTCGTCATCGAAGTCGAGCGTCGTCCGCGGCTCGAGCGACGCGTAGTCGGGGCCGTACCGCAGGTGCTCGCGGATGTCGGTGGGATCCTCCTCGCGGTAGACGACCTTGCCGGGGTTCATCCGCCAGTCCGGGTCGAACGCCGACTTGAGTTCCTTGAACGCCGCCCAGAGGTCGGGGCCGTACAGCTTCGGATTGAACTCTGTCCGCGCCAGCCCGTCCCCGTGTTCGCCGGAGAACGCGCCGTTGTGTTCTACGACGAGGTCCGTGACGTCGTCGGCGATCGATCGCATCGTCTCGACGTCCGCGTCGGTCTTCAGGTTCAGGATGGGCCGGATGTGGAGCGTCCCGACCCCGGCGTGGGCGAAGTACGCGGCCGTCGTGTCGTGATCCTCGAGTATCTCCTGGAAGCCCGCGACGTACTCGGCCAGTTCCGCGGGCGGGACCGAGGCGTCCTCGACGAAGGGGTACGGTTTCGGATCGCCCTCCATGCTCATCAGCAGGGGGATGGCGGCCTTCCGGAGCTTCCAGAGTCGATCCTGTTTCTCGGGACTGAACGCCTCGATCGACTCGAACGCCGTCCCCGCGTCGACGAGTTCGTCCGTCGCCAGATCGATCGCGTCGGGGAGGTCGTCGACGACTTCGTCGTCGAACTCGAGCATCAGCGCCGCGGCGGTGCCGTCGGGGATCGGCTCCGCGTACTCGGCGTACTCCTGCGAGTCGGCCGCGAGACGGAACACCTCGCTGTCCATGAGTTCGACCGCGCTGGCGTCGAGCGCGAGCGCCCCGGGGACCGCCGCGAGGGCCTCGAGCAGGTCGTCGTAACAGCAGACGACCAGCGCGGTCTCCTCGGGCCGAGTCACGAGCGACAGCGTCGCTTCGACGACGACGCCGAGGGTGCCCTCGGCCCCGACGAGGAGTTTCGAGAGGTTGATGATCCGATTCCCCTCCTCGCGGGCTTCGCCCGCTCGGTCTTCCGAGGCGGCGCCAGCCGCCTCGCTCTCCCCGTCCTCTCGAATTACCTTCTGCAAGTTGTAACCGCTCACGCACCGCTTGAGATCCGGATACCGCTCCTCGATCTCGTCGGCGTTGTCCTCGACGATCGCCCGGACCGTTCGGTAGATCGCCGCCTCGCGATCGTCCTTCGAGACGATCCGGTCCCACTCCGGGCTGTCGAGAACGACGTCGCGGGTCCGGATCAGCGAGCCGTCCGCGAGGACGACCTCGCACTCCTCGACGTAGGCGTCGGTGATCCCGTAGCGGACCGAGTGGGCACCCGTCGAGTTGTTCCCGATGCCGCCGCCGATCGTTGCCCGGTTCGAGGAGGCTGGGTCGGGGGCGAATCGAAGGCCGTACGGTTCGAGCGCGTCGTCGAGGTCGTCCTGCACGACGCCCGGCTGGACGATCGCTCGCCGCCCGTCGGGGTCGATCTGGCGGATCTCGTCCATGTGTCGCGAGCAGTCGAGGACGACGCAGCCGGGTCCGACGGCCTGACCGGCCAGCGAGGAACCCGCCCCGCGGGGCAACACCGGGACGCCGTGGTCGGCCGCGACCCGGACCGCGGCTCGCACGTCGTCCGTATCCCGCGGAAAGACGACGCCGGCAGGCTGTGCCCCGTAGATGCTTCCGTCGGTCGCGTAGAGGACCCGCGTGTACTCGTCGAACCGGACGTCGCCGCGACAGGCGTCGTCCAGCGCACGCGCCAGCGAGGCCGCCGCTTCGGGTCCCTCCCGATCGGCCGCTTCGCTCCGTGACCTGCCCGGTTCGACCGTCACGTCGGGGTGTCCGATCTCACTGCCTCCGACGCCCCGGGAGTCGACGCCCCGGGAGTCGACGCCACTGTCGTCGCTGTCGCTATCCTCGACCGCCATACACGGCCCCAATCGTCCCGTGTGTAGTTAAACTATGGTACCGGTTCACAGTGGCCGAACGGGGATTGCGGCTCCGCCGCGAAACTGAGCTACCCATCCGGGACGGCCCACTCGCTACTCGGCGATCGGTTTCAAAAAAGTCGGGATCGACTGGCTCGGCGCGTAGCGCAACTTACTCGAAGTGGTCGAGGCACTTCTGGTACTCTTCTTCGGCCTTCTCCCAGTTGACGACGTCGAAGAAGGCGTCGATGAAGCTCCCGCGGTCCGGACCGTAGTCGTAGTAGTAGGAGTGCTCCCAGACGTCCAGCGCGAGCACCGGGTGCGAGCCCCAGAGCGCGCCCTGGTCGTGCTTGTCGACCGCGATATTGCGCAGCTGCTTTGCGACCGGGTCGTATACCAGCAGCGCCCAGCCACCGGCGGCACCGGCAGCGGCCTCGAACTCGCCCTTCCAGCCCTCGTAGGAGCCGAAGTCCTCCTCGATGCGGTCGGCGAGGTCGCCCTCGGGTTCGCCGCCGCCGTCGGGAGACATGTTCTCCCAGAACAGCGTGTGGAGATAGTGGCCACAGCCGTTGTGGGTGACGTTCGAGAGCGCGCCGGGCGTCGAGCCGAAGTCGCCCGATTCGCGGTTCTCGGCGAGGGTCTCCTCGGCCGAATTGAGGCCGTTGACGTACCCCTGGTGGTGCGTGTCGTGGTGCCAGGTCAGCACCTGCTCGGAAAGCGCCGGTTCCAGTGCGTCGTAATCGTACGGTAGTGGTGGAAGTTCGTGATCAGTCATGGATCTCACCTGTGAATCTGTATCGGTAGCTCCCCTGTTAAGTTTTGAGGAGTGAAACGATATCACACCTCACAAACCGTCGGCTACCGTGGTTTTCGTCGTACCCCTCCAGTGGTATCACCACGGACCACGTGTTAAACCTTTCAGCGACGGCGACCCCGCGCGCCTCTCGGTCCCGTCGACGGTAGGTGAGTCTAGGACCGTTCTTTGTGCTGTGCGTGCTCGAGCCACTCCTCGAGCGACGGCTGGGTCCAGTACCGAACCGTCTCGCTGCGGCGATCGTGTTCGACGATCCCCGCGTCTTCCAGTTTCGGTAGGTGAACGTGCTGAAGTTCCGTCCGGATCAGGTTGCGCTCCTCGTCCGCGTCGCGGTCCGCCCTCCCGGACTCGTGCTCGCGTGCGGCGACCGTGTCCGTCAGTTCGTCGACCGTGGCGACGCCGTCCGGCCGATCGTTGAGATGGTACAGCACTTCCCGCCGATGCCGGTTCGAGAGTATATCGAAGATCAGATCTAGCGACGGCGTCGCCTCGACCGCGAGTGACGTCGGCTCGCCCTCCGTTTCACGCATCCACGAACCACCTACCGTAAGTTACCATTCGAAACCACCAGCGGACCCTACTGCAGCCGACACATTAGATGTTACGTCTCTCTAGAACTAAACGTATATTATTTATTATATCTATAAAATAGTAAAAAACTCCCTCAGTAGCTATCGTGCTGGTTCGGTGGTCACTCGATCGACTCGGTCGTTGCCGCGTGGAGTGCGATTTCGACGATCGTCCCCCGCGGAGATCGGTCGGCGATGTCGAGCGTTCCGCCCGACACCCGGACGAGCCACGTGACCAGCCACAGTCCGAGCCCACTGGTGTGTTCGAGCGCGGTCTCCTGACCCGTCTCGAGGACCTCCCGCTCGTGGTCCGGGATCCCCGGACCGTCGTCACTCACGCGAAGAATCGTCTCCGCCTGGCCGCGCTCGACGGTCACGGTGACGTCGGGTGCGGGCCGATCGGCGTGCTCGAACGCGTTGCTGAGCAGTTCCTCGAGGGCGAGTTCGAACGACTCGTGGGCGACGACCGGGGCCCGATCGGGGAGCGTCGTCGAGATCGGATCGCCGTCACGGCTCGCACGAACGTCCACGACCGTTTGCTCGACCACCGACACGAGGTCGATCGTCTGCCGATTCGCGCTCGCCTCGCCCATCGTTCGTTCGGCGAGTCGCGATCGTTCGCTCAGGGTCGCGAGGTTCTCGGCGGCGGCCTCGATCTGCTCGACGTGCTCGTGCTGGTCCGACGGAAGGGTCTCGCGCAGGATCGAACTGTGGCCGAGCATGAGGTTCGTATCGTGACGGACGTTGTGTCGCAACACGCGATTGAGGACGTCGAGTTGCTGTTCCCGGAGTGCCTGTTCGGTGACGTCGTGCAACAGCAGGAGTCGACCGACGATGTGGGCCCCTCGTTCGATATCGCTGACCTCGACGTCGTAGTGGCGGGTTCCCGACGCCGTCCCCATCACGACCGATCGATCGACGTCGTCGTCGGAATCCAGTATCGCCGCGAGCGGTTCGGCGACCTCCTCGAGACGGGTCCCCCGGGAGAGTTCGCGATCGGTACACTCGGTCGCTCGTGCGTTGTACTCGACGATCCGCCGGCGCGTGTCGACGACGATCACGCCGCTTTCCATCTCCGCGAGGACGGTCCGACTGGCGACGAGCGGCGACACCGGAACGACCTCGAAGAGGTCCCGTTCGAACAGCGCCCAGCCGAAACAGACCATCGAGACGGAAAACGCGACCGGCGTTGGATCGACGCCCGGAATCGGGCCGTCGTAGAGCAGTTGCCAGCCTCCGGCGAGAGAGGGGGCGAACACGCCCAGCAACAGCGCCGTCGTGCGACCGCGATAGAGCCCCTGGGAGGTGCCGAGCAACGCGAGCAAGACCGCCGCACCGGCGAGCACGAGGAGAAAACTGTAGCCGATCGCGAGGTAGTAGGGAAGTTCGAACGCGACCCCCCACGTCGGATAGCCGGTGCCGATCGCGAACGCCGACGGATCGCCGTCCCGAACGAGTCCGTGGAACGGGTTCGTCCAGACCAGGACCTGCACGACCAGGGGGACGACACACAGCGCGGCGATCGATCGGCGCGTGACGTACTGGTGCTGACCGGCGTACCTGAGTGCGAACACGAGCCACGCGACCGGGGCGAACATGATCCCGATCCACTCCACGTTGACCCAGATCCAGAAGCCCTCGAACGTCGCACTCGCGAGCCGAAACGCGTGCGCCGCCGTCCAGACGCCCATCAGACCGGCGAGGGCGGCGAACGCACCGGCACCGGGCAGTTCCTGTCGCCGGTAGCCGTACCAGGCGATCGCCGTCGCACCGCCCGACAGCGCGACGAGCGCCAGCGGCAGGAACCGTATCTCGGTCATCGTTCGCCCCCCATCCGGTCGGGATAGACAGGCATCCCACTTGAACTACTGGTTTGTTCGACAACCAGTTCCCACGACGGCAGGAACGGCCACGGGCGGCGCGGTGAGACGGTACGCGATCGGCTACGCCGGTGGTGAAACTGCAAAACAGAC
This sequence comes from Halosolutus amylolyticus, assembly GCF_023566055.1. NCBI lineage: Archaea > Methanobacteriati > Methanobacteriota > Halobacteria > Halobacteriales > Natrialbaceae > Halosolutus > Halosolutus amylolyticus. The sequence continues at coordinate 18,858 of NZ_JALIQP010000002.1, forward strand.
GCGACGGTCGACGTGGGTGGCTACTCGTAGAGCCACTCGGCGTCGTGCTGATCGTAGTCGATCAGCTCGTCTTCGTCGAAGTGGATCGCGATTTCGCGTTCGTTCGCGCCCTCGTCCTCGTGATCGGCGGCGTGGACGACGTTCCGACCGAGATCGAGCGCGTAGTCGCCCCGGATCGTGCCGGGGGCGGCCTCGAGCGGATCGGTCTCACCGATCATCTGGCGGACCTGTCGGGTCGCGTCCTGGCCCTCCCAGACCATCGGGACGACCGGTCCCGAGGTGATGAAGTCCACGAGGTCGTCGTAGAACGGCTTGTCCTCGTGTTCGCTGTAGTGTTCTTCGGCCCGTTCGCGGGGCATGGTCTCGACCTTGATGCCGACGAGTTTGAGCCCGCGGTCCTCGAGTCGGGAGACGACCTCGCCCACGAGGCCGCGCGCGAAGGCGTCGGGCTTGACCATCACGAAGGTACGCTCGTGATCGCTCATTGTTCGGCTTCCTCGGCCTCTTCGGCTTCCTCGGCCTCTTCGGCCTCCTCAGCGTCTTCGGCCTCTTCGACCTCTTCAGTTTCGTCGACGGTTTCGTCCCCGGCGGGTACGTCTTCGTCGTCCTCGACGTCCTCGGTCTCCGCTTCGAGATCCTCGTCTTCGCCGGCCTCGACCTGCTCGGTCCCGTCGGCCTCCTCGTCTGCGGGGGTGTCGGTCTGGGCCGGACCCTTGCCGCGACGACCTTCCTCGGTCCACTCGAGGTCGCGCGGTTCGCGACCGAGCTTGTAGTTTTTCTCCGCCTTGGAGTCGACGAAGTGGAGCACGGAGCCGTCGTTCTTGACGTACATGATACCCGTGCCGGGTTCGATCTCTTCGCCCGTGTAGTCACAGGTTCGTTTCTCGACCATTATTGCCCTCCGATGGAGTCGGCCTCGCGGGCGGTCTCGCGAAGCTGGAGTACGTCGCCCTCGCGGACCGGCCCGAGGCAGTTTCGGGTGATGATGCGTCCCTGGTTCTCGCCCTCCTTGATTCGGCACTTGACCTGCATGGCCTCGCCGTGCATGCCGGTCTTGCCGACGATCTCGATGACCTCGGCGGGCGTGGAGCCGCTTTCTTCCTCTTCAGCACTCATCTCTAATCACCTCAGTCGAGGTCCTCGACCTTGTCGGCGATGTCCTCGACGTCGCCGTCGGCCTCGCCGGCGTCGACGATCGCCGCGGCGGCCGAGCCGACCTCGAGGCCGGCGGCGTGGCCGACGTCGTCCTGGGTCTCGATGAAAACGACGGGGATGCCCTTCTCCTCCGCGAGGTCGGGAAGGTGCATGACGATCTCTTCGGGGGAGACGTCCTCGGCGACGTAGACGAGATCGGCGTTGCCGCGCTCGATCGCTTTCGTCGTTTCGTTGGTTCCTTTCTTTACGCGTCCGGTGTCTCGAGCGACCTCGAGCGCCTCGAGGGCGTCGTCTGCGAGGTCGGCTGGGATGTCGGTTGTGACGTAGACTGACATTGGTTGTTCACCTCTCCTACACGTGGGCTCGCGCTCCCCTGCCGTCCGGGGGCTGGGCCCCGGGCCGAGTTCGACCCGGCGGAAGTCCTGTGAGGCTAGGAGCATCATCAACCCCGCGTAGGGTGTACTACGCAGTAGCGTTGCCCCCCTTAAAAGCGTGTTCAAACGGCCGAGGCCGTGAGACACCTCCGCACGGGCCGCAGTCGCGCCGACGACAGGTTGGGCGTCCGAACGGACGCTCCTCGTGGCGTTCCGGTGCCTATTACTCTCGAGCCAACCGATCGGGTCACATGGAGGCCGACGTCGTCGATCTCACCCGCAGGCTCCGCACGGAAGCGACGCGGACCGACGAGCGCCGACTCCTGGTGCTCGCGGGCGATCGCGAGCGGGGCTACGACGTCCTCGACGCCGTCCTCGACGACCTCTCGGTCCCGATCACGCGGACGACGCTCGTCGGCCCGGACGATCGACTTCGCTGCGAACAGGTCCCCCAGTCGAACGCCGGTGATCTCCTCGGGACGACGCGGGACGCCGTGGCGATCGACGCCCACGCGGAACTCCGTCCGAACGCCGTCGGCAAACTCGTCGGCACCGTCGACGGCGGCGGCCTACTCGTCCTCCTGACGCCGCCGCTCGAGGTGTGGCCCGATCGGCGCGACGGGTTCGACGAGTCGCTAGCCGTCCCACCGTTTTCGCTGTCGGACGTGACCGGGCGGTTCCGCCGCCGTCTCGTCGAGACGCTCCGGGAACACCGTGGCATCGCGATCGTCGACTGCGACGCCGGCGCGATCGAGGACGACGGACTCACCCACCCGGCACCTCGCCTGACCGCCGAAACGGAGTCGCCGATCGTGTCCGACGACCACCTATTTCCGGCGGCAACCTACGAGGCCTGCCTCACGGCCGACCAGGCCGAGGCCGTCGCCGCGTTCGAGTCCCTCGCGAGCGCCGACTCCGCGGAGCCCGACCGCGGGGAGCCGCGGGCCGTCGTGCTCGAGGCCGATCGGGGCCGCGGCAAGTCGAGCGCGGCAGGACTCGCGGCGGGGGCGTTCGCCGCCGACGGCCAGGACGTGCTCGTCACCGCCCCGCAGTTCCGGAACGCGCGGGAGGTGTTCGATCGCGCGGGCGAACTCGCCGAGACGCTCGGCGTCGCGACGGCCGTCGAATCGACGCTGGTAGAGACGGACGCCGGGGGTCGCGTCCGGTTCCGTGATCCCGACGAGGCCGTCGATCGACTCTCGAGCGTCGACGTCGTCGTCGTCGACGAGGCGGCCGCGCTCCCGGTCGCGAGGCTCGAGTCGCTGCTCGACGCCGATCGGGTCGCGTTCGCGACGACGATCCACGGCTACGAGGGCGCGGGCCGGGGCTTCTCCGTCCGGTTTCGCGATCGACTCGCCGAGAGCGACCACGCGGTCACCGACTGCACGATGTCGGAGCCGATCCGCTACGCCGCGGGGGACCCGATCGAGGTCTGGGCGTTTCGCGCCCTGCTCCTCGACGCCCGGCCGCCCGTAGAACCGCTCGTCGCGGACGCGAAACCGGATTCGGGCGCGATCGAGTACCGGCGGCTCGACCCCGACGCACTCCTCGCCGACGAGACCCTGCTGCGGGAGGCGTTCGGCCTGCTCGTGCTCGCTCACTACCGGACCGAGCCCAACGACCTCGCGCGACTGCTCGACGCCCCGAACCTCGAGGCGCGGGCACTGGTCCACGACGGGCACGTCGTCAGCGTCGCCCTGCTGGCCCGCGAGGGGACCCTCGCGAGCGAGACGCGATCGGCGATGTACGAGGGCGGGCGGGTCCGCGGGAACATGCTCCCGGACGTGCTCACGAGCCAGTTGCGCGACGAAGCGGCGGGCGACTCCGCGGGACTCCGGGTCGTCCGCATCGCGACCCACCACGCCGCCCGATCGCGGGGCCTGGGTTCGCGCCTGCTCGCGGAGATCCGGACCGAGTACGGCGAGGACGTCGACTGGCTCGGGACCGGTTTCGGCGCGACGCCGGGGCTCCTGCGGTTCTGGCACGAGAACGGCTACGGGGCGATCCATCTCTCGACGACGCGCAACGACGCCAGCGGGGAGTACTCCGCGCTCATGCTCGCGCCCACGAGCGACGAGGGACGAGCGCTCCGCGATCGCCACGCCGACTGGTTCGCCCGGCGATTCGCCGCGGTCTGTTCCGATTCGCTCGACGACCTGGACCCGGACGTAGCCCGCGCGGCGTTGCGAAGCGTCGATCCCGACGCGGCCCCGCCGATCGACCTGACCGATCACGAGTGGCGGGTCGTCGCCGGTGCCGCCTACGGCCCCGGACTCTTCGACGTGGATCCCGGCCCGTTCCGATCGCTGGTCGTCAGGTGCCTGGTCGAGGACCCGGCCGCGATCGATCTGACGGACCGCGAGGAGCGACTGCTCGTCCTCCGGGTGCTGCAGGCTCGCGAGTGGTCGACGGTAGCCGATCGCCTCGACTATCCCTCGTCCGGGCAGTGCATGCGCGCCCTCGGCGACGCGTTCTGTCCCCTCGTCGATCACTACGGCGGGGACTCAGCGCTCGCGGTCCGCGATCGGTTTCTCGACTCTAGTAGCAACTGAAACGACTCATACGGTTTACTGTAAGTCAGTTCCGGCGCAACCGCCGCCCGGATCGCGGTTGCGCCGGTAAATCGTTACAGCAATCCGTATCACACACTGATCTCCGATCAGGAGTTTATTGACTTTCAGTTGCTACTAGGAAAACGCGCGCCGGATGACGAACTCGGGTAATAGGTCGAGGAGCCACGCGACCAGTCGCCAGCGACGGGTGACGTACGCGTGCTTGCGCTCGTTCTCGATCGCACGGGAGATCTGACGGGCGGCCGTCTCGGGCGAACACTCCCAGAACGTGCCCATCGAGAGGTCGGTGTCGACGAACCCCGGTTCGATGGTGGTGATCGCCACGTCCGACTCGGCACCGCGCTGGCGGGCCCGTAGCCCCTCGAGGTAGGTCGAGACGAACGCTTTCGAGGCGTTGTACGCCGGCGTCGCGCCGTTCCCGAAGTGGGCGGCGACCGACGAAACCCCGACGAGGTGGCCGTCACGGTCCCGCGCGTGGTCCGGATTCGCCTCGAAGTACTCCATCGCGGCCGTCGCGATCGCGGCGAACCCGCGGACGTTGACGTCGATCGTCCGGCGTTCCCGCTCCCAGCGCAGTTGATAGTTCGCGTACCCGACCCCGGCACTGAGAACGACGACGTCGACCGACGGCATCGCCGCGGCGAGTTCGAAAAACCCCTCGCGGGCGTCCGCGGTATCGGTCACGTCCATCGTCGCGACGTAGGCCTGCGTCGGTAACTCGGCCCCGATCGCTTTCAGTCGCTCCGTCCGTCGCGCCGTCAGGCCGATCTCGTAGCCCCGATCGGCGAGTTCCCGGGCAAGCGCTTCGCCGATCCCCGAGGACGCACCGACGATGATGGCACCACGTGTCATGGGTAGACGTTCAATCCGGACACCATAATGGTGCCGAGTCGACGCCCCGGCCGGAGTGCTCACACTCGCGACAGCCGTCCTGTCGACGGCGGCGGTATCGATTCCGGTGAGAATCGACAGGGGGTATTTGACAGTCGCTCTGGAAGTACGTCCAACCGGATGGCCACGCTGACGACTGGGACGGTGCTGGTCTTCCTGATCATCTTCGTCGCGCTGGTGTTGTTCGTCACCGAACCGGTCCCGATCGACGTCACGGCGATCGGGATCATGGTCAGTCTGATGGTCCTCGGCCCGTGGACGGGCGTCTCACCGAGCGACGGCGTGGCCGGATTCTCGAACCCCGCGACGATCACGATCCTCGCGATGATGATCCTGAGCGAGGGGGTGCGCCGGACCGGCCTCATTCAGCGTCTCCAGCAGACCGTCGCCGCCTACACCGGGACGAGCGAACACAAGCAACTCGGCGCGACGATCGGCATCGTCGGGCCGCTGTCGGGGTTGATCAACAACACGGCGGCGGTCGCCGTGCTGGTGCCGATGGTCAACGACCTCGCCCACGAGAACGGGACCTCCCCGTCGAAACTCCTCTTGCCCCTGTCGTACGCGTCGATGTTCGGCGGCATGCTCACGCTCATCGGCACCTCCACCAACCTCGTCGCGAGCAGTCTCTCCGCCCAGTACATCGATCGGCCCTTCTCGATGTTCGAGTTCACCCGGCTCGGCGTCGTCGTGTTCGTCGTCGGCTCGATATACCTGCTCACGATCGGCTACTGGCTCACCCCAGCGCGTGTCACGCCCCGGAGCGAGCGAGCGACGACGGCGAAAGAGGAGTACCTCACGGAACTGGTCGTTCGCGAGGAGTCGCCGGTGATCGCACGACGATCCGGGATGCCCTCGAGGAGGTCGACTTCGAGGCCGAGGTCACCCAGCTGATCCGGAACGATCGGTACATGTCCAACCCCTCGCTGTCGACGGCCGTCCAGAGCGGCGACGTCTACACGGTCCGGCTCACCGACGACGCGCTCCAGACGTTGCTCGACGTCGACGGCGTCGACCTCGTTCCCGGCGTGACGACCGAAGCCGACCTCGAGACGCTCGCGCCGGAACAGACGCTCGTCGAGATCGTCCTCACGGCGGGTTCCGACCTGATCGGCGAGACGATCGACTCGGCCCGCTTTTCCGACAGCTACCGGGCTCGCGTGCTCGCCGTTCGCCGCGGCGGCAGGATCACCCACGAACGGCTCTCCGAATTCCGGTTCCGGCCGGGAGACGCGCTCCTCATCGAGTCCGAGTCCGAGACGGTCGATCGCCTCGCGGACGACCCGAACGTCATCGCCGCCGGTGATCTCGCGCTCCAGCAGTTCCGACGCTCGAAACTGCCGATCGCGGTCGGCGTCGTACTCGCCGTGGTGGGGCTGGCCGCGATCGGCCTGTTACCGATCATGGTCTCCGCGCTGGCCGGCGTCGTCACGATGCTCGCGACCGGCGTCGTCAAACCGGCCGAAGCGTACGAGGCCGTCCAGTGGGACGTCATCTTCCTGCTGGCCGGCGTTATCCCCCTGGGGAACGCGATGGCCGAGACCGGCGGCGCGGACGTCGTCGGCGCGATCGTCGTCTCGAGCGCCGACGTGTTGCCGGCGATCGGCGTCCTCGGCCTGTTCTACCTGCTGACCGCCATGATGACGAACGTCGTCAGCAACCAGGCGAGCGTCGTGTTGCTCGTCCCGGTCGCCGTCGACGTCGCCGCGCGGCTGAACGCCAACGCATTCGCGTTCGTCCTCGCGGTGACCTTCGCCGCCAGCACGGCGTTCATGACGCCCGTCGGCTACCAGACCAACCTCTTCGTCTACGGGCCGGGGAAGTACCAGTTCCAGGATTTCGTCCGCGTCGGTGGCCCGCTCCAGTTCCTGCTCGCGGTCGTGACGACCGTCGGCATCGCCTTCTTCTGGGGTGTGTGATCGCCGGGACCGGTCGCCGACCTGCCGCAGCCAGCGGTACGTCTTTGACCCGAGCACCCGTCGACAATCGTATGGTCGACGCGGTGACGATCCTCGCGATCGCGTTGCTGGCTGGTGCAATCGTCGGGGCGGCCGTCCCGATGGTTCCGAGCGGCCTCCTCTCGCTGGCCGGACTCGGCCTCTACTGGTGGGGCTCCGGATTCACCGACCTCGGGGTTCTCGCCTTCGTCGTCCTCGTCTCGATCGCCGTCCTCACTGCGCTCGTCGAGTTCTTCGGCGGCTCGATCGCCGCGAAAGCCGGCGGCGCCTCGTGGGGAACGACCGCCGCCGCCGCGGTCGCCGGGCTCGTCCTCATGATCGTCACGGGCCCGCTGGGGCTGGTCGTCGGCCTCTTCGGGACCGTCTTCGCGCTCGAATTCGTCCGAAACGGGGAACTCGAGGGGAGCACGCGATCGGCCGCCTACACGACCGTCGGCGTCTTCGCGTCGACGGCGGTGCAGGTCCTGCTGACGGCGTCGATCCTCCTCGGCTTCCTCGTGGCCGTCTTCCTGTTCTGATCGGCGACGGGGAAACACTCAAGCCGTGGGCATCGTTCACACGAATGAATGGAGTGTTCCGAAGCGGACTGCGATCGACCCGCCGCCGTCGAGTTGCACATCCCGTGGGCCGAGAACCGGTACGTCTGTGCCGCCCACGCCCGCGTGCTCGGCCGTCAGGACGGCGTCGTCGCGGACCCGGTACCCGATCGGGCCGACGACCTGCTCGAGTGAGCCGGCGATCGGCGATTGTATACCGGAACTGAAATACACTAAAAGCACACATTCGGTGATTTAGACGGCCCTCTTTCCAGAAGATCTATGGTCGGACGGTCGGTTTCACCTGGGGATGACACATTCTCGACGAACCATCCTCCAGCGCACGGGTCTCGCCGGCACGGCGATCGTCGGCGGAGCGACCGGGACCGTCGGGGCGTCCGACGACGCCCGGGTCGACGGAACGATCACGGACTTCGGCAGCCCCGTCGCGGGCGCGACCGTGACGTTCGACGGCGAGGGCGCGGGGTCGGAGGGGGAACTCACGACCGAGTCCGACGAAGACGGCTCGTTCTCCCGGACGCTCTCGCCAGGCACGTACACGATGACGGTGGCCGCCGACGGCTACGCCGAGGAAACCCGATCGGTCGCGGTCGAGTCCGGCGACGCGGTCACCGTGACCGTCCAGCTCGATCGCTCCTGGGGTCCGGGCGAGGGCGAACTCGAACTGGACGTCACGCGCCGCGGCGGCGGGCGGACGATCCCCAGTTACGTGACGGTCTACGGCGACGAGGTGTACGGGGAATACGCACCGCGCGGCTCGATCCCGGACCCCGACCAGCACGGCCGGGGCTTCGTCGTGAGTGAGGGCTGGTGGGAGATCCGCGTCTCGAACGTGGACGGCTACAGCGACGGGTACGCGGCGGTCTACGTCCCGGCGGACGAAACCGTCCGCCCGTGGGTCCAGCTTTCTGCGGGCGAGGAGACGATCGCCCGCATGGGAACGATCGCGGGGCGGATCCTCGGCGGATCGAGCGTCCCGATCGCCGACGCGACGGTCACCGTCGATGGCGAGCCGATCCCGATCGCGGCTGACGGAACGTTCGAAACGGACGTCGCCCATGGCCGTCACGAGGTCGAAGCGAGCGCGCCGGGCTACGAGCCCAGGCGCAGAACGGTCGAGGCCAGGTTCGGCCGGACGACGACGCTGCCGGTACGATTCGCGACCGATTCGAACGAGTCGTAGAGAGCGGGAGATCGCTCAGGGGTGGGTGTAGTAGACGACCGTCTCTTCGTCGTCGTGTCGGTCTATTCTCGCGAAGCCGACGCGTTCGAACTGGACGACCTCGTCGCCTTCGAGGTCGGCGACGCCGGGTTCCGCGCGGCCGGTCACGTCGCCGTCGGGCGTGCGCATCCGGACGGGGACGCTCTCGGTCGCCGGGACCCAGTGGACGACGTCGACGTCGCCCTCGCGGACCACGTCGATGTCCTCGCCGGTGTACTGGAGGACGTCCCGGGTGTACTGGAAGCAACCCAGCCCCTTGAGCCAGACGCGCTCCTCGCGCTGAGGGAGGTCCCCGGACTCGAGCAAGACCGCATCGTCGACGGGTATCTCGCGGACGCCGCGGTCCTCGTGGTCGGGGTGAAGCGGCGGGTTCGCCTCCGCGGGGGGACTGCCGCCGAGCGGGACCTGGGTGCCGTCGCGGACGAGGAACCGCCGATCGCTCTCGTCGTCGATCAGTTCACGGTTGTTCGCGTAGATCGAACTCATCGCGAGGTCGACGTTCGACGTCGAGGTCCCCAGTTCGACCATCGCTTCCGTGATCGCCTCACCGCGGATCCCGCGGCGCTCGAGGCTCGCCAGCGTCGGCGCCCGGGGATCGTCCCAGCCGTCGAGTTCGCCGTCGTCGATCAGTTCCTTGATCGACGAGGTGCTCATCGGGACGTCGTAGGCGTCGACCTGCACGTGGCCCCAGTGGATCACCTCGGGGTACTCCCAGTCGAAGTAGTCGTAGACGAACCGCTGTTTCTTCGCGGAGTCCTGCAGGTCGATCCCCCTGATGATGTGGGTGATGCCGATCAGGTGATCGTCGATCCCCGACTGGAAGTCGAGCATCGGCCAGCAGCGGTACTCGCTGGCCTCCTCGCGCGGGTGCGGCGTGTCGATCATCCGGAACGCGACGAAGTCCCGGAGCGCGGGGTTCTTGTGCTCGATATCGGTCTTGACCCGCAACACCATCTCTCCGCTGTCGTACTCGCCCTGGACCATCCGCTCGAACTCCGCCATGACGTCCTCGGGGTCGGCGTCGCGGTGTGGACACGATTCGCCGGCATTTTTCAGTTCGCTGAACTCCTCGGCCGGGCACGAGCAGGTGTAGGCCCCGCCCAGTTCGATCAGTTCGCGGGCGTGGTCGTAGTAGGTCTCGACCCGATCGCTGGCCCGGTAGACTGCGTCGGGCTCGAACCCGAGGTAGTCGACGGCGTCGAGTATCTGGTCGTACGCGTCGAGGTCCGGCCGCTTCGTCTCGGGATCGGTGTCGTCGAACCGGACGCAGAACCAGCCGTCGTACCGTTCCTTGTAGGTACCGATGACGGCGGGCATCCGGGCGTGGCCGACGTGCCAGGGCCCGTTCGGGTTCGGCGCACACCGCATCCGGATCTCGTCGTACTCGTCCGCGTTCGGCAGGTCGGGAAGGTCGTGCTCGTCTTCCTCGTCCTCGGCCTCGATCTCGGCCAGTTCCTCGGGGGCGAGTTCCTCGAGGCGATCGCGTTTCGCGTCGTAGTCGAGGTCGTTGACCCGACCCACGACGCCGCCGACGACGCCGGGAATCTCGTCGCCGTGTTCGCGGAAGTCGGGATTGTCGCCCATCAGCGGCCCCATGATGGCACCGACGTCGGCGTCGCTCTCGTGTTTGACCGCGTTCAACAGCGCGTGCTTCTCGGCCTCGCGTTCGACACGCTCGCGTAACTCGTCGTCCATTATCGATCGGTAAACGGGCCCTGCCCAAAACAGCCGCGATGTCGGTCGCGCAAACCCGTCAGTCCCCGCTTTCGTCGTCTGCCCCGGCGAGGTCGTCCCCCCCGCTTGCGTTCCCGCCCTCGAGATCGTCCCCGTATACCTTCGAGTTCATGATATTGTTCCAGAGCGTGACCTGGTCCATATCGATCCCGTTGCCGGCAGTGTCGTTCCCTGCCGTCTCATCCTCGTCAGCCCCGTCGTCCTCCCTGGCCGCGTCGTCCGTCTCGTTCGGATTCGACCCGTCGGTGTCGTATCGGCGAATCCACTCCGTGTCGATCCCCCACCCGTAAGCCTGGCCGTCGAAGGGGTTCGTGATCTCGCAGGTCAGGAACGAAATCTCCGAGCCGCGTTCGATCAGCGCCTGTTTGTACACCTGGTAGACGATCATGATCTCCTCGTCGGACTCCTCGACCGTCTCCGCGTCCGATCGGTAGAGAAGCACCAGTTCGTCGCCGTCACCCTGCTCGTCGCGAACGAGCGTGTCCACGTCGATCCCGTTCTCCTCGAGGAAGTGGTAGAACTCGCCGGGCGTCCCCTCCCGGGGTTCGCTCGGCTCTTCGGGGTCGATCTCGTACCGGGAGGGTGAGGAGCCGAGTACCGAGCCGAGACAGCCGGCGGTCGCGATCGTTCCGACGGCGGCTACGCCGCCCAGGAACCGGCGGCGGGTCGGGCTGCCAGCGGGGATGCGAGGGGAGTCGTCCGTCATGGCACTCACTCGTGATAGCACCCGCAAAAAGTCCCGGTCGATATCGAGCGGTGAGTCGCGACCCGCATCGTCGGTAGCGGCGATCGGCCAGCATCGACGGTGTCAGCCGCGCCGATCGACCGCGATCGACTGACTTCGGCGCCGTCAGTACCCGCGCTCGATCAGGTAGTCCGCGAGGTCGCACAACTGGGCGCAAGCCTCGTTGTCCGGCAACACGTCGAGCCGGCCTTTCCCCTGGCGGACCAGGTCGCGAGCCGTCTCGTTCGCGTACGAGATCGAGCCGGCGGTCTCGAGTTCGGCGACGGCGTCGTCGATCTCGGACTCGGTGACGGCGTCCACGTCGGTCGTGTCGACCAGGTCCTCCACGTCGAGGCCGTGCTCGCGAGCGTGGACCGTGATCAGCGTCTGCTTGTTCTCGACGAGGTCGCTACCGCGCTGTTTCCCGAGTTTCTCGCTCGGGACCGTCAGGTCCAGGACGTCGTCCTGGATCTGGAACGCGCGGCCGATGTCGAGTCCGTAGCCGTAGAGGGCGTCGATCGTCTCGTCGTCGGCCCCCAGCAGGACTGCGGGGAGACACGCGGAGGCGGCGTACAGCACCGCCGTCTTCTGTTCGACCATCTCGAGGTACTCTTCGGGCGAGACGTCCTCGCGCTCCTCGAAGGTCACGTCGAGCGACTGCCCCTCACAGATCTCCGTACAGGTCCTCGCGAGGACCCCGAGCGCCTCGACGACCCGATCGGGCTCCGCGCCGGTCTCGAGCATGATCTCGAAGGCCTTCGAGTAGAGGGTGTCACCTGCGAGGATCGCGGTCTCCAGGTCGTATTCCTTGTGGACCGCGGGGACGCCCCGACGAAGGTCGTCGTCGTCCATGATGTCGTCGTGGATCAGCGTGAACGACTGGATGACCTCGACGCTGACGGCCGCCGCCATGACGTCGATCGTGGACGCCGCGTCCCCGGCGACCGGCGGGAACGAACGGTAATCCCGGCTCATCGGCTCGACGTCGGCGAGCGCCTCGGCGGTCGTCAACAGGACCGCCGGCCGGAGTCGCTTGCCGCCGGCGTCGAGCAGGTAGCGCGATGCCTCGTAGAGCCGTTCCGGCCGCTGGATCGGGAGTTCGTCCGGAATCGCGTCGTTGACCTGCTCGCGGCGTTTCCGGACCGCCTCGAGTACCGCTTCTTCTCGTGCCTCGGGGCTCGTCATATCAGTCGACAAGCTGGATGAGGTTCCCGTTGCGCGTGACGTGGAGGTCCCGGCCGAGCTTGTACCCCTCGCTCTCGCAGAGGTTGACGTAGCTCGAGTAGCCGCTCATGTCCTGGTGGGCGGGAATGACGTGCTGAGGCTGGAGCGCGTCCAGCATCTCGTAGTGGCCCTCCTGGTTGAGGTGGCCCGAGACGTGGATGTCGTCGTAGACGCGAGCGCCCTGCATGCCCAGCAGCTTCTCTGCCTGGTAGCGCTGACCCTCGTTGGTCGGCTCCGGAATGACCCGCGCCGAGAAGACGACCTTGTCGCCGTCGTCCAGTTCGTAGGGGGTCTCGCCGCGGGCCATCCGCGTGAGCATCGCCCGGGGCTCGCCCTGGTGGCCGGTGACGACGGGCAGGAAGTTCTCCTTGCCCTCGTTCATGATCCGCTTGAACGTCCGGTCGACGGACTTGCGGTGGCCGAACATCCCGAGATCCTCGGGGAAGTCGATGAAGTCGAGTCGCTCGGCGGTCCCGGAGTACTTCTCCATCGAGCGGCCCAGCAGGACGGGCTGGCGGCCGATGTCCTTGGCGAACTCGACGAGGCTCGTCACGCGGGCGATGTGACTCGAGAACGTCGTGGCGACGATGCCGCCGTCGTAGTCCTCCATGCTGTAGAGGACGTCGCGGAGGTGTTCGCGGGCGACGTTTTCGGAGGGTGTCCGGCCCTTCTTGTTCGCGTTCGTACAGTCCTCGATGTAACAGAGGACGCCGTTGCCCTCGCGCCCGATCTCGCGGAACCGCTTCATGTCGATCGGGTCGCCGATGACGGGCGTGTGGTCCATGCGCTTGTCCAGCCCGTAGACGACTGCGCCTTCGGGCGTGTGCAGGACCGGGTTGATCGCGTCGATGATCGAGTGAGTGACGTTGACGAACTCGAGTTCGACCTGCCCGGAGTCGCCGATCGACATCGTCTCGCCGGCGTCCATCTTGATGAGGTCGTTCTCGACGCCGAACTTCTGCTCGCCCTCGATCTGCTGTTTGACGAGTTCGATCGTGAAGGGGGTGGCGACGACCGGTGCGTTGTACCGGTGGGCCAGCTTGGAGATGGCGCCGATGTGGTCCAGGTGGCCGTGGGTCGGCACGATGGCCTGAACGTCGCCCTCGAGATCGGACATGATCCGGTCGTCGGGGATCGCGCCCATGTCGATCAGGTCGAGACTGTGCATCCGCTCGGTTTCGACGTTGTCGTGGATCAGAACCTGCGAGAGGTTCAGTCCCATGTCGAAGATGACGACGTCGTCACCGGCGCGGACGGCAGTCATCTGCCGTCCGACTTCCTCGTAACCGCCAATCGTTGCAATTTCGATTTCCATGGTCGTTGTACTGAAAGCCGCGTATGGACTCTCATCGAAACGGTCCGCGGACTCCCGGTTGTGCGGCCCCGGCGTCTTTCAGCGCGTTGGCCATCCCGCTATGCGCTCGTGGCGGCGATCGCCGCCGATCGGCCCACGGCACCGCCGTGAGCCGCGAACGCACTTGCCCGCGGGTTTCGCTAGTGGCCACTACACGCCCGGGTGTTAAAAACGCAGTGGGTTGACCACGCCTCGACCGAATACCGTCACGCCGTCGAACGGCGAGCGTAGACGGCCCCCTCGACCGGCAGTTTCCTTCGCACATCCATAAATATTAATTACAGTGGGGTAATAGTACATTGGCATGCCACATCACACCACAGAATCGGAGTCGACATCGACGACACCCTCACGACGGACCGTCCTTCGAGGAACCGGCGCGCTGCTCGTCGGCACCGGTACGATCGCGGCGGCGAGTGCGCCCGTTTCGGCGGGGAAGAAAGACAGTTGCGACGACCCGCCGCTGTCCTATCCGCGGGTAACGACCCGCGGTCACTTCGACACGACGTGGTACGGGAGCGTCGTCCTGACCGACGGCAATACGGCCACCAACTTCGAGTACGCCGGAGACGGGATTCCGGGCGTTCACACCGATCCCGAGGACGAACTCCTGATTCACGCCCACGGCTGGAACAACGACCTGGAGGGCGGCGTCTGCTCGGTCAGCGAGGCCGGCGAGACGTTCGCGGCCGAAGGATACGACTTCCCCGTCGTCGGCTACAGCTGGGACGCGGATTTCGGCTGGTACAACGCGACCGAAATCGCCGAACGGAACGGCGCGAAACTGGCAGCCTTCCTGAGCGGGTACGCGGACGCGAATCCCGACGTCACGCTCCGCGTGTGCAGTCACTCGCTCGGTGCGCGAGTCGCTCTCAGCGCCCTGCAATCGCTCGACGCCTGGGGCCGGTCCGACGTCGTCGAATCGACGGTTCTGCTCGGCGGTGCAGCCGACGAGGACGCCGTCTCGATGGAAGGGCAGTACGGATCGAACATCGAAGCCGCGACCGGACGACTGGACAACTTCTGGATGGAAGACGACGACGTCCTCGACTGGGCGTACAGCACCGCCGAGTGGGGAACCGCCGTCGGGGCCGCCGGCGTCGACGGAACGCCGCCGGTGAACTACACCGACCACAACGTCGATTACGTCCCGGACCACTTCAGCCACTACAAAGAAGACGGCTGTCTCCACGAGGTCGTCGACACGTTCTGACCGGGTGGAGCCGTGTACGGGATCCGGAGACCCAGGTCGCTGGTGTCCCGGGCGAGGCCTACCCGATCGTCGTCCCCGGATCCGCTCCGGCGAGGAAGCCGTCGAGATCCTCGAGCCCGAAGATCGACGCCTCGGCCTCCAGTTCGAGCAGCGCCCGGACCTTCGCGGCCATCCCGCCGGTGACGTCCGTCGAATCGCTCTCCCCGAGCACGTCCGCCACGTCGTCGTACGACCCGATCCGATCGATCACGGCGTCCTCGTCGTCGAGGACCCCCGGCACCGTCGAACAGAGGCCGATCCGATCGGCCCCGAGATCGCGTGCGAGTGCCGCCACGAGTTCGTCCCCGCTGACGATCGTCACCCCCTCACCCGCGTGGGCGATCACGTCGCCGTGTAAAACGGGGACGAACCCCTCCGCGAGCAACGTCTCGACCTGACCGGTCGGGAGCGTCAGTTCGCTCTCGCCGTCACGGTGGCCCCCCGAGAACGGATGGACGGGAACGGCCGCGACGTCGCGCTCGTGCAGTCGCGAGAGGACGAACCTGTTGAGCGTCGTCATCGCGCCGTGGATGTCGAGCACGGCACCCGCGTCGTGGGTTCCGCCCGTCGTGCTGACGCCGTGCTCGCTCGCGTTGTGGTGGCCGAAACTCCCGCCGCCGTGGACGATCACGAGTCCGTCTGCGAGCGCGTCGCCACCCGCATCGAGCGCGGCCGCGATCGCGTCCGCCGCTCGAGCGAGTGCCGCACCGTCGAGGGTCTCCGCCCGATCCTTGTCCGTGACGACGCTTCCGCCGAGTTTCAGGACGATCATTCGAGTCGCTTCACCCCTTCCTCCGCGAGTTCGGCGCGGAACGCTTCCTCACAGCCCGGCGTAAAGGAGAGGGCCGTCTCGGTCTCGTCGGTCGGGTCCAGGGCGACGATACAGCCGCCGCCGCCCGCACCGGTCAGTTTCGCCCCGTAGGCCTCCGCGTCGCGGGCCGCCCAGACCATCGCGTCGAGTGATCGCGACGAGACGCCGAGCGCCGCCAGGAGGCCGTGGTTGAAGTCCATCAATCGCCCGAGTTCTTCGATATCGCCGTCCGCGAGCGCCTGTTCGCCGTTCCGGACGACGTCGCCGATCGCCTCGACCGTGTCCGCCGCGAACTCGTACTCCTCGCGCAGGCCGCGCACGCCCGCCACCAGTTCGCCCGTATCGCCCGCGCCGCCGTCGAACCCGATCACGATCGGCAGGTCGGGGGCCTCGATCGAGCGGCAGTCGTCGCCCTCGACCCTGACCGCGCCGCCGGTAGCCGAACAGAACGTGTCCGCACGCGAGGCCTGGCCGTCCTGGACCGCATACTCCGTCTGGAAGGCGCGCTCGGCGAGTTCGTCGGTGTCGAGCGTGACGCCGAGTTCCCGCGTGGCCGCGTCGATCGCAGCCACGACGACGGCCGCCGAGGAGCCGAGCCCTGCACCCAGGGGAATGTCGCTCTCGATCGTCACGTCGAAGCCGACGTCCGCCTCGCCGGTGACCTCGCGTACCTGTTCGATCGCGCCGTCGACGTACCCCATGGCCGCGCTGACGAGCGACTGGGGGACGTCGACGTCCGGTTGATCGTCCGGGTTCGCGCCGTACTCGACCGTAAAGCCGTTCAGGCTGAGATCTTCCGAGTTGACGCGTAACTTCCCGTCGTCGCGTCGTCTGGCGTCGACCCGGGCCCGCCGCTCGATCGCACACGGCACCGCGGGTTCGCCGTAGACGACTGCGTGCTCCCCGAAGAGGTATACCTTGCCGGGGGCGCTCGAACGTGTCATGCCCGGCCGTTCGCACGACGATGGTTAATAGCTGTCTGTCTCTCCGATCGACCGCTCCCGGCCCGGGTCGGCCGTTTCTCCCGCGGTGACTGGACTTATGTCCGCGTCGTCCGAATCCGGGGACGATGTCACTGGTCTTGCCGAGCGAACTCGTCGTCGAGCGGTTCCTGCCGGCCGTCCGGGGGATGCTCGCCCGTCGGCTCGCCGATCGCGGCCTCACCCAGCAGGAGATCGCCGCCCACCTCGGCGTCACCCAGGCCGCCGTCAGCAAGTACGTAAGCGGCGATCCCGAGGGAGACGATCGCTTTCGCGAGGATCCCGAGACGGTCGCGACCGTCGATCGGATCGCCGACGGCCTCGCGAGCGGCGAGCTGGACGGCTACGACGCGCTCGCCGAACTGGTCGCGCTCGTCCGCCAGCTGGAGGATCGGGGTCCGGTCTGCGAACTCCACGAGGAAGAGATGCCCGAACTCAGGGGGCTGGGCTGTGACCTCTGCGTCCGCGGCCTCGACCCGGACGTCCGCGCCGAACGCGACGTGCTCGCGTCCGTCCGCACGGCTGCGCGATCGCTCGCCTCGATCCCCGGCATGGCCGACTACGTCCCGAACGTCGGCACCAACGTCGGCACGTGCCTGCCCGACCCGCGCGACGAGACCGACGTCGCCGCGATCCCCGGCCGGATCTACGCGATCGGCGGGCGGATCGAGATTCCCGCCAACCCCGAGTTCGGCGCCTCGAAACACGTCGCCACCGCGATCCTGGCCGCCACCGACGCCGACCCGGCCGTTCGGGGTGCGACGAACGTCGAAACCGACGACGCGATTCTCGACGCCGCCCGATCGTACGGGATCGAACCCCTCGAGTTCGACGCCGACTACGACGATCGGGGCGCACACCTTCGATCGCGGTTCGACGATCGGGGCGACGTTCCGCGAGTGGCCTACCACCGCGGGGCGTTTGGTATCGAACCCGCGACGTACGTCTACGGCGAAACGGCACTCGACGCCGTCGAGACGCTCGGGGACCTGCTCGAGGAAGCTTCCCGGTAGTAACGGACATCTGATCGCTCCGCGTGAACGCGGCGGGGGAGTATCACTCCCGCCCGTAGTAAATCGATTCGTCCTCGGCGGTGGATAGTTCCTGACGGATGACGTCTGCGGACTCGAGTGCGGCTTCTTTCTCCACGATGATCTCGTCGTCGAGAAGCGCTCGAGCATCCTCGAACCAGTCGAACAGTGCTTCCTCGAACGCCCGTTTGACGTCCGGGAGCGAGCTATGCGCGTAGACGTTGACTCGACCCCCGCCCCGAACGAGCTTCGAACGGGTTTCGACGAGGCCGGCGTCGTCCATGTGGTGGAGTAGCTGGCGGACGTACCCTTCGGAGTAGTCGAAGACGCTGGCGATTTCGGTGACAGTCATCTCCCCCTCCTCCATGAGCGCGATACAGATCGCGATCTCCGTGTCCGAAATTCCGAATACGTGCGCGAGCAGCGTCGGCAGGTCGGGTGATTCGGTCGGTCGCTGTCGCTCGACGGGGACCATGGACGATCCGCAACACTGCATCGGCTCGGCCCCGAACCCGACGCTCTCACATCGTTCACAGGCGTACGCGGTGAACGTCGCCGTTCCATCGGAGTTCGTGGTGGTATCCGACGTTCCGGCGCGCGCCCGATCGACCGGTTCCTCTTCTACCACGCTCTCGTCCGTACTTGCCATCACACCTGCACTAGCGGACGCGCCGCGGTAGGGGTGTCTGCGTATTATTCAGGCATTCAAGTACCCGGTGGCGAGAGCGATTGGATCGAGACGACGCTCCACGGTCCGGCACCACGGGAGCGAGCGGCCGATCGACCGCGCAGATATCGCATATTGAAACACACATGAATCATGCCCTACAGAATTAGTTATATAGTGGGCTATTTGAAACGCATAAGTATTTCGCGTCCAAAGGTAACCGATCTCCGGACGGTACGGCATTGATATAGAGCTATCAGCCAGCGTATATAATTCGGGGGGCTTCTCCTTCGGTGTCGGGATTCAGAGCAACCGCCTTCCACTACCCCGGCCGATATTCGACTGCACAGCATGAAAGTACGTCGTCGAAAATTGTTGCTGATCTGTGCAGGGACGGTCCCTGCCACAGCCGGGTGTATGGGCGATGGTGAAAGTGATACCGGGGACGGCGAAGACACCGAATCGGATAACTCCCCAACGGGGGACGATAGCGAGTCAGACGGATCGAGTGATAGCGACTCCGACGTCGATCCGGACGACGTCGACAGGACCATCGAAGTCGAAGGGTGGTCCTTTGGCTGGGATCCGAGCGAGATCGAAGTCGCACGCGGCGAGACGATCGAACTCGTCGTTTCGGTCGAAGATGACGGTATCGGCGACGGGCATGGGCTGGCGATTCCTGCCTTCGACGTCGGCATCGCGCCGATTTACCCGGACCAGTCGGAGTCGGCAGTCTTCGTCGCCGACGAGGTGGGCGAGTTCCAGATGCTGTGCTCGGTTCAGTGCAGCCAACCTGGGGCAGGTACCGGACACGAACAGATGATCGGTTCGTTTATAGTAACTGAATGACAATGACTAACAGAACAGACGGCGTTTCGAGACGGAAGTTCATCCTGGCCACCGGTGCAGTGTCGGTTGCTGGGCTGGCAGGGTGTAGTGAAACCGAAGAACAGGACGCCGCTATCCAGAAGGTCGAAGCCTCCGATCCCGAGACCGACGAGTCGGTCGTCGATCCGGACGGGTGGGCGACGAAGTATTCGGAGCGACAGCAAGTTCACCTGACGGACGAACTGGATTCGTCGGGCGATCCCGCCTGGGACCAGTCGGAACACCCGCACGTGTACGTGACGTCGAACGGCCCCGGGTACTCGGGACAGCTGTCCAGCGTAGATCTTCCCGGGATTTCGATCGTCGACGCCGATACCCACGAGGAAGTCGTCAGCAAGCAGTTCGACCTGGGGATCGACGAACCGTTCGAGCCACACGGATGTGCCGTCTCCCCCGACGGTAAGTGGATCTATTCCCTCACCGGTGGGGGCGGTTTCAGCACTGGGACCGGTCGATTGATGATCGTCAACGCGGAGACGCTGAAGATCGACAAGATCCTGACGACGGCCGGGATGCCACACCACGTCAAGACGTTCGAACTGTACGACGGGAGGCCTGTCGTCCTCGCGTATACGTTCAACTGGTACAACGCCGAGCCGATGCGGGAGTCGACGACCGGCATGATCGTCATGGATCCCGCCGACGATCACCGCGTCATCGGCGGCATCGACGGGGAAATGCTCCAGGAACACCCCTATCTCGCGTTCCCACACCCCGACGGTCGGCACCTGTTGATCAGTTGCCCGGATGGGAAACACGAGCACGTCGACGGACTGTGGGCCGTCGTCGAGATGGAAAACTGGACCGCCGTCGACTTCTTCCCCGGCGGCCTCGGTCCGATCTACGGCGCTTTCACCGTCGACGGCCGACACGCATACCTCGGTGCCAGTTACGAGGATACCGTCTTCAAGTACGACGCCGCGGCCAACGAAGTGGTCGACGAGTCCAACAGCGGTACGTTCGGCCTCTATGGCGTCACGCTCAGCCCGGACGAGAATTCGTTGTACACGGTTGGCAAGGGCGAAGGTTCCCACAACGTCGGCAAAACCCTCGGAAAGGTCGACACGACTTCGATGAACGCCGTGGACGAGTTCGACTACGGCGTGACCCGCGGTGACCACGCGCTGGTCAACCCATTCCAGCCAAGCGAACTGTGGATCAGCGGGAACGCCAGCTTCAACGACGTCGTCTGGGACATGGAAACCGACCAGCGCGTCGAGAACATCGAGAAGTCCGGCAGTTCCCACAACGGTGCGTTCGTCGACTACGAAACGGACGACGAGTGGAAGGTCGTATTCGACCAGGCGGGGTGGCACGGCTGGGCTCGTGACGAACAGATGGACCGCGTCGGAGCCGACGAAGTCGTCGAGTGGGGCAGCGAAGACGTCTAAGTCACCCTCGGCCAGCTACGCCAACACATGACCCCCATTACCCGCCCGATCGATCGGGCACAACTGCTGAAAGCGGTTGGAACTCTCGTCCTCGCCGTAGCGATCAGCTTCTCCTGGCTCAGCGTCGGGTACGTCCTCGACGGACCGCCCGATCTCGAGCGGGACGAAGACGCGATCCAAGACGCGCTCACGCGAACGAGCGACGGAGACATCGAGGTCACCGCCGTGTGGGCGGTAGAGGAGTACTTCGCCGTTCAGGACGTCGAACCGGCGGACATCGGAGTCGATCCGGAGACGCACCACGTCTTCGTGATCTACCTCGACACGCACACGAAAGAACTCCCGTCGGTCGACTGGACCGAGCAGGCCGTGTTACGTGTCGACGGGGAGGAGTACCGGCCGATCGACGGGGAGCGACTCTCGGGCGGGTACCACCACTCTACGGAAACCGTCTCGTTTCCGAAAGAGCGCGGCGGGGATCAGGTGATTCCGGACGACGCCGCGGAGGTTTCCGTCCAGATCCGGGAGGATGCACTACGCGAGAGTCGGGATCGCGAGCTCTCGTGGTCGAATCCGCCGCTGGAACGAGAAAGCGCCGAAGACGAAGCGAACGAAAATAACGAGGTGAAACCATGATCGACTTCCTATCGCTGGTGGCGGTCGCGCTGGGCCTGCTCGCAGTAACGATGACCCCCTGTCTGATCCAGTTGGTCTTCGTATATTTCGCGGCAGTCTCCGGCGTCTCCGTCGCCGAGGCAAACCGCGGTGCGTTGACCGAGAGCAAGTTACGGGCCCATCGTCTCACCGTCATCAAGTTGACGCTGGCATTCGTCGTCGGCTTCACGATCGTGTTCACGACCGCGGGTGGACTGGTCGGACTGTACGGAGAGGCGGTTCAGGACTTCCCGCTGTGGGGTGCTGACTCCACCCTCGGCGAACGGATCTTCGGCGTGGGATTCGTCATCCTGGGGCTCTGGATGGCAAACGTCTCCCGGGCTCCGGTCGCGTGCAAGATCCCATTCCCGTCGTTCGACCGCGACCCGCAGAACACGAGCGTTCTGGGGATGTTCTCGATCGGGTTCCTGTACATGTTCGGCTGCGCGACGTGCTTCAGCGGCGCGATCTTCGCCGGCCTTCTCGCCGTGCTCGGTACGACGGCCGCACCCCTCGAGGGTGCGCTCGTCATGTTGCTATTTAGCCTGGGCATCGGCGTTCCGTTGTTGGTCGCTGCGACGCTGCTGACGGACGTCTTCCCCTATCTCGCGCGCTTCCAGCGTGTCGGTCGGATCGTCTCCCTGGTCGCCAGCCTCTTCATCGTCGGAATGGGGATCGTGGCGATATCGGGGAACTTCCACGTGCTCTCGGATCTGATCGCGACCGTCCTGCTCTGACAAACTCGCGTTTGACCGACGACCACCACCGCATCTACGAACGACACGCGACGACGCGTTCTCCCTTCTCCAGTCTCGTGGCCCTCGAGGTCGCCGTAACGGACCGTCTCGACGATCGGACACTACTCGACGGTGACACGCACCAACTGACGGTCACCGGCTTGGAAGTCGAGCCGTCGATGGCCATGGTCACGACCGAGGTGGAGTCCGAGGTCGTCGTATGAACCCCTGCCATCGGACTCCACGCCCCGACGATCGAGATCGCCGAACTTCTGGAATTCGCGGTCGGCCCCGACTCGACTTCATCGCCGCCCGGCGCATCCAGCATGACACTCTCGTCCTCTGTGCGTTCGCGATCGCGATCAGCTATCTCGGCTGGGAATCCATCGGGGACCGGCCTTGACGGCACGGTTCCGCCGCCCCATCATTCATCCATTCTCGCCAGTAATTCATACTACGGAGAATATTTAGTTGAAGATATCGAACGGGGGAGACAATGACCGATCGGATGCCACGGACGCGGCGACGATGGCTCGGTACCTGTGCGAGCCTCGCAGGTGCGACTGCACTTGCGGGCTGTTTCGGGAGCGACGAGGACGGAACTGGCGATGGTGGGAACGATGAGGATGATGGTGGTGACAGCACGGACGCTGACGAGGAGACACTTGGCGGTGACTGGCCGATGTACGGCGTCGATCTGCAGAATACGGCTCATCACCCGGATGCGAACGGACCCGAGGGTGACGAAGTCACCGCACGCGCGGTAACTGATACAGAGGAAACGGGGATTTACCCGGTTACGATCGCCGATGGAATGTTGTACGGAAATAGTGGCGGCAAAAAGATCTACGCACTCGATCTCGAGACGGAAGAGATCGAATGGGAAGGTGACGTCAGCGGTTCGACAGCCGTCCGTGATGGGCGGGTGTACGGTCCCATTAGTGACGAAACGCTGTACGCCTACGATGTCGACAGTGGAGACCAGTGGGAATCAGAACAGCACGACGAGATCGATGCCTTCGTCACACACCCGCTCCCGACAGCGGACGGCATTCTCATTGCCTCGGACGACGCGATCTGGGGGTTCGATTCGGATACAGGCGACTACACGCACATTATCGACACCCCGCTTACTAACCTCACCACCGATTGGCCCGCGTTCGCAGACGACACGCTGTACATCGGCCGATCGGACGGGTTGCACGCGATTAACGTTGCGACTCCAGAAATCGAGTGGACGTTCCAGCCCGAAGATGAAGGAGGTTTGACCAATAGTAATCCTGCCATTAGTGACGGCACGGTCTATACGATAAAATTCACCTCGTGGAACGAGAAACAATTACTTGCGATCGACGCAGACTCCGGCGAGGAAGAGTGGGCGACCGAGATAGATATCGATGGAGTAAGTCCGGCCGTGGCCGACGGAACCGTTTACCTCGCTGGCTCCGAATCCCTCGTGGCCGTCAATGCCGATTCGGGAACCGTAGAATGGGAACGGGGGGACGATATCGCCCTCGAACCGTACGACGTGGTCGTGGCAAACGGGATCTGTTATGTCACAACCTCGTTTCGAATCTGGGCACGCGATGCTGGGACCGGTGACCTCGTCTGGGAGTACCAGCGACCCGACGAAAGCGACATCCGATTCTCGGCATCGCCGACGGTATTCGATGAGACGGTCTACGTCCCGTCCAGCGATGATACCCTGTACGCGATCGAAGAGGCCTGATTTGAGAGGGGGTCCATTCGCTGGAGGAGTAACTCCCAGACAGGTGTCGACAAGGATCTCTCCTACTTGGTCGCAGAAATAATCGGTCCGGGATCGAATGAGAAGCGTAGCGGTGGCGTTACAGACAATTCTCCTCGGGTTCGGGATCGTCTTCACCGAACTCGGGCCCAGTCTCGTTCCAGAGCGGTGAACACATTTCTCCTGGAGCGCCAGCCATCGTGTTATCGCCGACACCGGGAGCACCCTGTGGCAGGAACTGCGGCGCGGGCACGACGACGAGGATCGTCTGGTTGGTCTCGTACGTGATCGGATCGGTCGATCCCAGCTGGACCTCGTCCCCGTCGGGGGTCTCCAGCATGACGTCTTTGTCCTCGCGGACGTACGTCGTCGAGTCGGTCACCGACGGATCGCTGCTGGTCGCCTCTACCTCGAAGCGGGCGTACTCGCCCTCGACATCGATGTGCCAGACGTCGACCTGCAGGTAGAACAGCGGCGGCCACGGGATCAATGGGAAGCCCGGGAGATTGACTTCGTTCTCGTAGGCGGCACCCATCGGTGCGAAGTCCACGTCCTCGTCGATATCTAGCGGACCATCGCCCTCGGCCCGAACCGCAGGTACCTCGGTCTGGTTGACCGCAACCTGTGACGAGTGGTAAGTCGGCGAGCCATCGACATCGATGTGGACGTCGTTCAGTACCTCCGGCGTGTCGACTTCGGCACCGCCTTCGTCCTGCAGCATCTCCTCGCCAGATCCAAGCATCTCGTCCAGTAAGTCCATCGGACCGCCGATAATCTCGTTTGCCGAATCCAAAAACTCACCAAGGAGACTATCTATTAGATTTCCACCGCCCGTAGTCACGTTTTCGTGATGAGTCGCCAGTTCATCGATATACTTATATATATTATCGAAGTACAGTTGTCGAGCCTCCATCTTGGCGGCGCCCGGGGCGTTGTCAAAGTCATCGCTTTCGTTCACGTACTCGTCTTCCATCTCTTTGACATTATCGGACATCTCGCGTATTGGGCTCTCGTCGGCCGTCAGCATCTCAATGACTTCGGCCTCGACCGGTTCGATCTCTGTCACGGTCTCGTTATGAACTTCGATTAGATCCTCCCAGACGATATAGCTGTGAAGACTCCCGTCGCTCCGGGGCGATAACTGGATCTCTTCGTCGAAGTTACGATCGTAATTGATCGCGTCTTCGAAGTCGCTTACCGATTCGACATCGGCCGCTCTCGGCCGGATCCAGCTTTCGAATTCCGAATCGCTGTCGAAGTCACGCCCGAAGTACACTTCAGTTACCTCGTCAGAAGCGTCTTCCCAGTTGGTCGGGCTTCCCACGTATGGATCCGGAGAGCCACCCCGGTCGAGAACGTGTTCGACGCTGCTTGGATTGATTTCCAGATCAGGTGCGAACTCTCCATCCAGTTCGAATGCCGTCGTGTAATTCGTATTCCTTGACTCGTACTTGACGACGTCCGGTGATGAGTTCGTATTCGTGTTGTTCCACCTCCTCTTCGTCGTATACCGCATCTCTACCTCGATTTCGACCGAAACGAGCGATCGATCGAGACTTGAATCGCCGTCATCAGCGGTCGTCTTGTCGATACTGGCATCTACACGTTCCCGCCACGTGTAGTACTCCGGATCCATTTCGGTCAAATTGTCGACGTCGTACTCATCCGGATCGAGGTAGGGTGTCGGTGGATGGGTGCCGCCATCACTACTCGGATAGCTGTGGACGCTTCCGAGTTTCCCGTTTACCGTATACACATCGTCAATAGCGGTATCTGTATTGTCCATATTAACGGCTTCTTCCCGTAGAGTTTCGAGGGAATCTAGCAAATTGGACAGTTCGTCAATTTTGTCGTCTAGATCACCAATATCAGTTCGATCGTTTTCGGCGTCATCGTAATAGTCCTCGAGGTACTCTTCGTTAAATCGCTCCGTCTCATTTAGCTCCTCCCTCATTTCCCTCTCGAGGCCATCCTGATCGAGACTCGTTTCCATTTCGTACATGGACATATCCGCAAACGGATGCCCCTGGATCGTCCCGTTCTTGTCGATATTTCCGAGCATTCCCGTGATGATCTCCTCGATCGTGGGCATCTCCGGTAACTCGCCGTCCGGAGAGAGAATGCCTTCTGCACAGAGGTCCTCGACGCTACTGACGTTCTCGTCAGGATGGAGATCGTCTGCAATCGAGTCGAAATCGTACTTGTCACCCACGTCGAACGCGCTGTCCGAGAGATCGTAGGCCATACACAGGAACGGCCCCGCCATCACGCGGTTCCCGTAATCGTCCTGCGTGCCGAAGACCTCCTGCTGGGCCGTAAATCGCGCGTCGTTGGCCATGACCTCGGTGTGATCGTTCGGCGTGACGTTGTCGAATGCCCGATCTTCGACGTCACCCAGCAACCGATCGTAGTAGGCTTTCCCCCAGACGAGCGGCCACATGCGTTTGGCGAGGTCGTAACCGTAGCCCTCGCGATCCTGCACGCTCTCGATCATCCCCTTGTTCAGGTGGTCCTCGTACTCGTCGACGCGATCGTGAAGTTCCATCATGGTCGTCCCCACAGCCACGGTGACATCGCGCGTCGTCGACGTCTCGACCTCGCCGTCCTCGTCGCGAACGGTGAACTCGATATCCTGGATCGTCACCTCCATCACGCCGTCGTCTTCCTCGAGGTCGACGTATTTGATCGCCGACTCCAGGTCGCTCTCGTCGGACCAGTCGTCGACCTCGGGCACCGATACCTCGACGGTCCGGCCCTGGCCGACGTCCTGTTCGCGCCCGTCGAGGGCCGCGGTGACCTCGGCGAGGATCGTGAGTTTCGTCTGGTCCTCGAACGCCTCGTCGTCGTCGATCGCGCCGTTCACGTCGCCATCGACGGTCGTCAGCGGCGATCGAACGACCTTGTCGGTCGCTCGGACGGTCGCGTGGCGGATCTGGCTGGTCGCGTACGCCTCGCCGCGATCGACGGCCATCTCGGTGCCGAGGTCGATCTCCGGGTCGCTTCTCGTCTCGAGCGTGGCGACGATCAACACGCTGCTGACGAGCAGCAAGACGCCGATAATTGCGAACGGGATCCGTGCTCTGTCGTCGTCTGCGATCGAAATCGTACGGGGTGAATTGCGTGTCATTCGTGCCAGGTCTGGACCGTGATCGTTACGTCGTCGTTCGACAGTGCCTCGACGACCGCCTCGGCTCGCTTCCTGTCGCGCTCCTCGCCGTCGTACTCCGCGTCGATGTCCGCGAACTCGTCCTCGAACGCGCGGGGAATGTCCGCCGCGATCCACGCGGCGAGCGCGTCGGCGTCGGTGACGTCGTACCCGCCGTCCTGGCCGATGAGGACCTTGTGATTCGCCTCCTCGGCCCGCGCCTCGGATCGGACCAGCGGGGGATGGGTGTCCGGGCTTCGGAACGAGAAGTCACCGATGGCGTCGACCGTCGACTGGTAGTGGTACACCTTGAGCTCGCGATCGATCCCCTGGTCCTCGAGTGCGTACTGGGACTCTTCGGGCGGGAAGAGGCCCTCGACGATCGGTTCGCCGATCACCGTACCCGCGGCGGCGTAGGACTTGTTGTCCGACCCCTTCAGTCCGGGAACGTCCGACGAATCGTCGACCCCCGGCAGGAAGTCGGCCATCTCGTCGATCCAGTCGTCCCACCAGTCGTCGGCGTCCATCCAGTTCGACTCGAGTTCCTCCCCGTCTACCTCCGGAAAGCCACTGGAGACCGTCGTCGTCGTACTGGAGACGTCCGCGGTCGGCGGTGGACGCTCGCCGGCGGTCGCCGTCCCGTTGATGGCCGCTCCTTCGTAGGGCTCCCACTCGGCGACGATGTAGAAGTTCCGTTCGGCACCGAGCAGATTGTGTCGAATCGCCCAGTCGACGGCCTCTTCGTACTCTTCGCCGTAGGCTAACACTGGTTCGCCACCGATCTGGTGGTTCGCGATCGCGGCGTCGGCCAGCAGGCCGAGCGGTGAGCCGTGATCGGTTCGCGTGTACGTGGTGGCGTCCGTCACGACCGGTTCGGAGAAGTCGCCCGCGTCACGGACGCCCTCGAGGCTGTACGTGACGGTGATCGTCGATTCGCTCAGCGTCTCCGTCGTGTGAGCGGCCGACTGTGCATCGTGCTCGTCGGTCGCGACCACCGACGCACCCCCGTCCGTTTCGCGGATCGTGGTATCGTCGCCGGCGTCGTCGAGATACAACCCGACGATCATGACGCTCGCGGAGACGAGCAGCAGGGCCATGGCCACGTCGACCACGGTGCTGACACCGCGGTCGGAGTCGCGCCCTCGCATGCTTACCAGACCTCCACGTGAAGCGTTCCGCCGCGCACGTCGGCTGGCTCGACCTCGATCGAGATCGGTCGGGTTGCGATCCCGGTATCGTCCGGTTCACCCGCCTCCCGCGGCGGGCCGAAGTCCGCCTCGCTCGACGTGATCTGTTGGTCACCGAGGCTGTCCCCGTCCGAGTCGAAATGCGCCGCGGCGAAGACGGTCGGTTCGCCGTCGTCGTACGCCCAGATCTCTATATAGACGTTCTTACCGTACGGTAACGACTCGCGGTCGATGGCATCGCGCATCTTCGCGTCCGTGTCGGACTCGTACTCGTAGGCGGGGAAGACGCCGCGATCCTCGTCTTCGATGTCCTTCCAGACGAGATCGATCGTCGTCTCCTCGACTCCCCGATCCGTTCCTCCGGGAAGGGCGTTACCCGCGTACACGGCGTATACGCCGACGCCGACGACGACCGCCATCACGGCGATCAGGGCTGCGATCGGTTCGGTCTGCGCTCTAGACGGTAACGATCGTGACATGGTACTCACCAGTAGAATCCCTGTATTCGACGAACGGTGCGTCGTCGTCGAGATCCGCACTGCGTTCGACTTCGTTGTCCCAGGTCAGCGTCGTCCCCACGTTCAGACCGGTTCCGCCCCACGATCCGTCCTCGTACTCCACCGAAAAGTCGAGCGGCGGATCACCCGCAAAGTTCGCCTTTGGCGAGGAAATATCCGAGATAACGATCGATCCACTGCCGGTCGAAAACGTTCGCGACTTCTCGTAGTGTAGGTCGGTCCCCGTCGTGTAGGAACCCTCCAGTTCGAGTTCGATGGATCTACCGTCGATCCCGTCGTACGAGAGCGTGACTTCCCTGATGTTTCCGAATCGTGACGTTTCCGTCACTTCGAGCTCTGCCGACTCGTGCTCGTTCTCGACCTCGTCTACGTTCGGATCGATACTGATCTGGCGAACGACGAGTTCGCCGCTCGCGACCATCGGTTCGCCGCTATTTTTCTGGTATTCGTCCTCGAGGTCCGAGAGAAACGTCTCGAAGGCGTGAGTGTCTCCGTCGTCCAACTCCGTCTCGTACTCGTCTTCGAACTCCGCGCCGTGAGTGATGTTTATCAGTCGATCGGTTTCGTTGACCGGGACCACGACTCCGTACGCCGTACTGGCGCGATCGGTGCCGTGCTCGTTCTCGAGTTCGATCGTCGGGCCGTCGATACGGATCGTATCAGCCTCGTACTTCCAGGTGGCGCTGGCCTCGGTGGAACTTCCCGACACCCGCTCGATCGTGTTCGCCGCCTGGGTCGCGTCCGGTGGCGGCCCCGTCGGTAGACTCAGTACGACGCCAGCCAGCGCGGCGCTGACGATGGATACCGCCAGAAAGACGTACCACGCATCGGCAGGTGCCTCCCAGTCCATGGCCCGATTGGCCTCCCCTTCGTATTTAAATTCAGACGTCGAACGTCAGTGAATAGCATCACTCGCTGGCGTGCCCGATCGTCCTCGCACCGACGTCGGGTGGCTATCGCTCGGTGACGACACGAGTCCATCTAGAGGCTCACCCGTCAGAACGCGACGATCGCAAGTAGTCGGTAGGCGATACCGATCGCGAACAGCGCGATCAGTGCCAGCGTCGAGAGGACGACCGCCGGCGGCAGCGTCTCCTGCTCGAACTCGAAGAGCCGATGGATCATATCGGCACTTTCGGCGGTCTTTACCTAATTCTGTCGCTCCGCGGGTTCGGCGCGGGCGGGACTGGGCAGTCAGGTACAGGCCGTCGATCGGCCTGCGACGGCCGCGTGGCTCGGGGGCGAGTCGACGGAAAAATCACGCTCCGGATTCGAATCCGCTCAGACCATGCTCTCGAAGTCCTCGAGCGAGTAGGACGGCTCCGCGCCGCGTCGGTCGAGGACTTCGTTGGCGAGCAGCCAGTAGACGACCGAGAGGGCCTTGCGACCCTTGTTGTTCGTCGGAACGACGAGGTCGACGTTGCTGGTCTGGTTGTTCGAGTCACACATCGCGATGACCGGGATGCCGACCGTGATGGCCTCCTTGACGGCCTGGGCGTCGCCGATCGGGTCGGTGACGACGAGGACGTCGGGTTCGATGTAGCCGTCGTACTTCGGGTTCGTGAGCGTGCCGGGGATGAAGCGGCCGGTGCGGGCGCGAGCGCCCACGGCTTCGGCGAACTTCTCCGCCGGGAACCGTCCGTACTGGCGGCTCGAGGTGACGAGGATCTGTTCGGGGTCGTAGTTCGCGAGGAAGTCCGCGGCCGTGCGGATGCGGCCGTCGGTCTTCGAGACGTCGAGCACGTAGAGACCGTCGGTCCGGACGCGGTGGATGAACCGCTCCATGTCCTCGGTCTTCTGCTGGGTGCCGATGTGGGCACCGGCGCCGAGGTAGTCCTCGACGGGGATCAGCAGGTCCGCCTCCTCGTCCGACATCACGTCGTCGTCGAGTGCGGGGCCCTCGTCTTCCGGTTCAGCGTCGGCCTCGTCGGCCTCGGCTGGCTGTTCGTCTACTGGCTCGACGTCCGCGTCGGCGGCGGGGCCAGCCCCTTCGGCTGGCTCCTCGTCGATCTCCTCCTCGGCGGCGTCGAGCCCTTCCTGGGATGGGTCGTTGTCTGTCATGTCGCGTCGTCTGCGATTCGTACGAGCTCGTTGAGCTTGGCGGTTCGCTCGCCGCCGACCGCGCCCGTCTTGATAAACGGCGCGTCGGTCGCGACGGCGAGGTGTGCGATCGTCGTATCCTCGGTCTCGCCCGAGCGGTGGGAGACGACCGAGTCGTAGCCGTTCTTCGTCGCGAGTTCGATCGCGTCGAAGGCGTCGGTCAGCGTCCCGATCTGGTTCGGCTTGATCAGGATGCTGTTGGCCGCGCCGAGATCGATCCCCTCGACGAGCCGATCGGTGTTGGTGACGAACAGGTCGTCACCGCAGATCAGGGTCCGATCGCCGACCCGATCGGTGAGGTCGGCGAAGGCGTCGTAATCGTTCTCGTCGAGCGGGTCCTCGACGTAGACGAGGTCGTACTCGTCGACGAGGTCGGCGATGTAGTCGATCTGTTCGTCCGTGTCGCGACTGGTGCCGGCCGACTCGTACTCGTAGGTTTCCGAGTCGGCGTCGTACATCTCGGCGGCCGCGACGTCGAGTCCGAAGCCGATCTCGAAGCCGACCTCGTCGGCGACCATCGAGACCGCCTCGTCGACGATCTCGAACGCCTCGCCGTCGTCGATCGACGGCGCCCACGCGCCTTCGTCACCCTTGCCGGCGGGTTCGTCGCGTTCCTCGAGCAGGTCGGCGACTGCGGCGTGGACGGCGGCGTTGGCGAAGACGGCGTCCTCGACGCTCGGTGCGCCGACGGGCGCGGCGAGGAACTCCTGGATGTCGGTCGCGTCGGCGGCGTGTTCGCCGCCGCCCACGACGTTCCCCAGCGGGATCGGGAAGTTCTCGCCGCGGAAGGTTCCGCCGAGGTGCTGGAACAGCGGCGCGCCGAGCACGTCGGCACCCGCTTTTGCGGCGGCCATCGAGATGGCGACCGCGCTGTTGGCGCCGATCTCGGAGAAGTCGTCGGTGCCGTCCGCGGCATGCAGGATGGCGTCGACTTCGCGCTGGTTTCCGGCGTAGGCCTCGCCGACGAGACGGGGGACGGCGTGTTCGCGGGCCGCGGCGATCGCCTCGGTCGGCGGCCGCTCGACGGCCTCGTACTCGCCCGTGCTAGCACCGCTCGGTGCCGCGGCACGGCCGAACCCGCCGCTCTCGGTCAGCACGTCGGCCTCGACGGTCGGGTTCCCCCGCGAGTCGAGGATGCGCCGGAGTCGGACGTCGGTGATGAGCGTCATTTTCGATCGTAGCCCCGCTTGACGGTAAAGGGCAACACGCCGGCGTCGTACTCTTCTGCGGCGATCAGGATCGGCTCCGTCTGGTCCGTCTCGATCAAGACGGGTGCCCCGTAGGACACCTGCAGCGCTCGCGCGCCGAGGATGCGTGCTTTCTCGTATCGGTTGTGTCGTTCCTGTTGCATGGTTACTGGTACGGAGCGACGACGTCGACGAGGTCGGTGTGGGAGACGAGCATGCGCCGACAGCAGTAGCGATCGACGCCGAGTTCGTCGAGGACCTTCTCGGGGTCCTCGTCGCCCTCGTTCGCTCGCTCGTCGAACTCCTCCCAGTGTTCGCCGACGACAGTGCCACAGGTGAAACACCGGACCGGTACCATCATGATTGGATCACCTTAGCGGTAGGACTTCTGGTAGCGTGCCCGAGCGCCCGGGCCGCCCCACTTCTTCGGTTCGGACTGGCGGACGTCGTTGACCAGGAGCGATCGATCGAACTCCATGAACGCGTCACGGAGTTCGGCGTCGTTCGTGTGCTGGACGATCCCGCGAGCGATGGCGGTGCGGACGGCGTCTGCCTGACCGCTAATGCCGCCACCTTCGACATGGACGTCGATGTCCATCTCGCTGCGCAGGTCCTCGCCGGCGATGCGGAACGGCTCGAGCATCTTGAGACGCGACATCTCAGGCTCGACCAGTTCGACCGGCTTGGAGTTGATTCGAACGCGACCCTCGCCCTCGTGGACGGTCGCGCGAGCGACGGCGGTCTTTTTCTTGCCACTCGTGTTGGTTACCATGTGACGTTAGCACCGAGTTGTTCGGAGACTTCGCCCAGGTGGACGAAGCGGATGTTCGACAGGCGATCCAGCGACGTATCGTCGAGGATCTCGGCCTCGTGCTCGTCGTCGTCTTCGTAGGGGTTGCCGACGTAGACGCGGACGTTGTCGAACGCCTCGCGGCCGCGTGGCTTCTTGTGGGGCAACATCCCGCGGACGGACCGCTTGAAGATGGTGTCCGGCCGACGCGGGTAGTTCGGCCCCCTGTCGGAGCCGAGCTGGAGCCGCGTGCGGTAGGTGTCGAAGACGTCTTCCTTGTCGCCGGTGATGACGGCGTCTTCGGCGTTGACGATCGCGACGCGGTCGCCGTCGAGGGCGCGCTGGGCGACCTCGCTGGCGACGCGGCCGAGGATACAGTCGCGGGCGTCGACGACGACGTCCGCGTCGAACTCTGCGATACTCATCGAATCACCCGTACGTTGGATCCGTCTGGGTTCTCTTCGAGCGCCTGCTCGAGCGGTACTGGGTCACCGACCTGATCGATCTTCGTCTCGGCCGAGGAACTGAAGTCGACGGCCGCGACGGTGACGTTCTTCTGTAGTGCGCCGGAGCCCAGCACTTTGCCGGGGACGACGACTGTCTCTTCTTCGCGTGCGTACCGCTCGATGCGGCCCAGGTTCACCTCTGCGTGGGTGCGCCGGGGCTTCTCGAGTCGATCCGCAACGTCTCGCCAGACGTCGGCGTCCGTCTCGCGGGACGTCGACTTCAGCTCGGCGATAAGATCGGTGAGCCTCGGATTGGTCTTGCTACTCATTGGTTTCCTCCAAATACTGCGAAACTGCGATCGTTCGGCGACGCGACGTCGCGTCGCTGAGCGAACTGATCTGTTGCAAGAAGTGGATGCAGGGAGCAGGATTTGAACCTGCGGACTCCTACGAGACAGCGCCCTGAACGCTGCGCCGTTGGCCAGACTTGGCTATCCCTGCTCGCACTTCCGTCTACCCACTGCCCCTTCAAACCCCTTTCGATTCGGCGTGCCGACGCGTCGCCAGTCTCGTCGCTCGCGGCGCTGGCGAGTGGGGCGTCGGTCGCGTGGGATCGGGGGCGTGGACTCATCTATAGCTGTACTGCGTCTTCGAGGTCACTCGCGCGCGCCTCGATCGTGTCGGCGGCTCGCGTGACCAGTTCCTCGACGTCGAAGGAGCCGTCCGTCTCCACGTGGAAGACGAAGGCGTTCGGCACGTCTTCGACCCGGAGCTCCTTGCCCGGATAGCGGTTCGAGAGGTCGTGATCGAACTCGCTCGTCGGCACGAGTTCGCCGTCGTCTTCGACGACGCCACGGACGATCTGGGGCTCCTCGTCCTCGAACTCGGGCAGGTCGCCGACGACCTCCACGCGCTGGAGGTGCCGGTAGCCGACCGCGACGCCGCCCTGGTGTTTGGCGTGGTCCTTGCCACGATCGAGCACGGCGTCCGCCTCGGCCTCGAGCCGCTGGTCATCCTTGAGGTCGATGATCGGGATGTTCTCGTCAGCGGGCCGAACGAGGTCGTCGCTCGAGACGAGATCGCCCGAATAGGCGGTGGCCGGCCCTTCGACGTCGATCGAGAGCGTGACCGTGTCGTCCTCGCCGAACTCGCCGACCGGCGGGGTCGTCAGCGGGACGAGTCCCAGCCGCAGGGCGAGTTGCTCGTCGAACATGACCGACGAGTTCTCGACGAACCGGACGGTGTCGATCGCCATCGTGGGCACGTCGGCGACCATCGCGCGACGGATGCCGTTGGCGAACGCGGGCGTCACGCCCCGGACGAGGAATCGGGCTTCGCGATCCTCGCGTTCGACGAACTCGACGTCGTACTCTTCTGTCATGGTCTAGTAGCCGCCCTTGCCTTTCGGAGCGCGCGATCCGTCGTGCGGGATCGGCGTGACGTCTTCGATGCGACCGATCTCGATGCCCGATCGGGCGAGTGCGCGGATCGTCGCCTGCGCACCCGGTCCGGGGGACTTCTGGAGGTTCCCGCCGGGGCCGCGAACGCGGACGTGGAGGCCGGTGATCCCGGCCGCCTTGACTTCCTCGGCGACGGACTCGGCCATCTGCATGGCCGCGTACGGCGACGCCTCGTCGCGGTTCTGCTTGACCGCCGTCCCGCCGGAGGACTTGGCGATCGTCTCCGCACCCGTGAGGTCGGTCACGGTCATGACGGTGTTGTTGAACGATGCGTGCACGTGGGCGATGCCCCACTTTTCGTCGTCCTGGCTCATGGTTTACTGACCCTCCGCGCGTTCGGGGTGAAGTTCGTCCGCGAGCGGACTGTTCTCGTCGAACGCCACGAGGTCCTCCTCGTCGACGTCGACGACGTACGAGGGAATCCGGTGGCGCTGGTCACCGACCACGACGTGGCCGTGGGTGATGAACTGGCGCGCCTGCTGGGTGGTGTTGGCGAGCCCCTTGCGGTAGACGACCGTCTGGAGCCGGCGCTCGAGGACGTCCTCGATCTCCAGCGAGAGGACGTCGCCGAGTTCGTCACCCTCGTCGAGGACGCCGACGCGCTTGAGCCGTCCGAGGAACTCCTCAGAGCGGCGGACGACGGTTTCGTCGCCCTGGGCCTGGCCGAGCAGGTCCCGGGCCTCGCGCCGGTAGGAGCGAAGCTCGGACTGTGCCCGCCAGAGTTCTTCCTTGTTCTTCAGGCCGTAGCGATCGAGCAGGGAGTGTTCGGTCGCGATGCGTTCTCCCTGGTAGGGGTGGTTCGGCGTCTCGTACTGCTTGGTGTCAGTGCCCAGTGGCATTATTCACCCTCACCCTCTTCGGCGGCTTCTTCGGCCTGTTCTTCGCGGATCTCTTCGACGTTGACTCCGATGGTGCCCTCCGTACGACCGGTGGACTTGGTTCGCTGGCCGCGGACCTTCTGGCCGCGCTTGTGGCGAACGCCCCGGTAGGAGTCGATCATCTTCATCCGGTTGATGTCGTGCTGTCGGGTCAACTGGAGGTCGTTACCGATCTCGTGGGTCGTCTCGCCGCTGTAGAAGTCGGACTGGCGGTTGTTGAGCCAGTCGGGGACTTCGTCGGCGTAGTTCTCTACGAGTTCGACGACCTCGTCGATGACGTCGTCGTCGAGTCGACCGAACGTCGCCGTCCGATCGACGCCCGCTTCCTCGGCGATGATCCGGGCGGTCCGACGACCGATTCCGTTCATCTCCGAGAGCGAGCGCTCGACGGATTTCGTCCCGTCGAGGTCGGTTTGACCGATGCGGACGAAGTACTGAAGGTCTTCGTCCTCTTGCTCTTGAGGTGCTTCCTCGCTCATGTGTGATGGATGTATGTCTGGTCTGCGCGCGTTGCAAGCGACTGGCGAAATCGCCAGTCCGTACCGCCGGCCGACCCGGTTCACGCACCGATCGTAGCCGATCGGTCGTTCACTGGGGGCCGTCCGACAGTCTGGTGTATCCGACGTCGTGGCGGGGATTCGAACCCCGGAGGCTTGACGCCACATGGTTAGCAACCATGCGCCTTGGGCCGCTTGGCTACCACGACACCGTGGTGCTATCATCGCCCTCCCGGACTCGGGGACTGCATCCCCTACACGTATCGCACCTGAACGTACCGCCGACGGGTACTTAAGCGCAACGAAAGGTGGCGACGACGGGGACGGATAGCATTCCGTGATCGACGCTTCAATCGGCCAGCGTCTCGACCTCGAGGTACTTCTCGTTCAGTTCCCACTCGCCGTCGTCGTTCCGGATCATGTACTCGCCGTAGTAGGGGACCCGGTTCGCGACCACCTCGCGGAACGCTGCCCGGATCTCGGGTCTGGTCATCTCGCCCATCGGTTGGAGGTCGTCGTTGCGGTTGAGACAGCCCTTCAGGTATCCCTCGTGGGTGACCCGGACGCGGTGGCAGTTCGCGCAGAACGTGGGGTTCTCGACGGGGTCGACGATCTCGACCATTCCCCCCTCGTCGTTCGCGGTCCCGCCGACCCAGTAGCGCCTGCGATCGTGCATCTCGCGGTGTTCGATCTCGACGGCCTGCTCGGCCAGCCAGTCGTGGACTCGCCCGATGTCGATGTTCCACTCGGGCTTGCCCGTTAGCTCTGGCATGTACTCGATCAGCTGGAGCTGGAGGCCGTCGTTTTCGGCGACGTGGTCGACCATCTCCGGCACGTAGCCCGCGGTGTGCTCGAAGACGACCATGTTGAGTTTGACCGGATCGAGTCCGGCCTCGAGCGCCGCTTCGACCCCCTCGAGGACCGTCTCGTATGCGCCGCTTTTGGTGATTTCGGCGAAGTCTTGCGGGTCGAGCGCGTCCTGGGAGACGTTGACCCGCTCGAGACCGGCGTCGACCAGCGCCTCGGCGCGGCCGGGGAGAAAGGTACCGTTCGTCGTCAGCGAGACTTCCATCGAATCGGGCGTGCGCTCGATGATCTCCTCCAGGTCCTGCCGGAGCATCGGTTCGCCGCCGGTGAACTTCACCGCGTCGACACCGAACTCGGCGGCGACTTCCAGAAAGCGAACGACGTCGTCCGTCGACATCTCGTCGTCCTGGGGATCCATCGGTCCCCTGGTGTCGCCGAGCCCCTCGTTGTGGCAGTAGACGCAGTCGAAGTTACACCGATCGGTGAGCGAGACCCGCACCCCAGTAACCTCGCGCCCGAACTCGTCGGTGAGCATGTCACCCAGTTGCAGACGGAACTGCTTAAGTGCGCCGGGCATCCGGCCCCGATGTAACCAAATTCAGTTTCGCCCGGATCGGACCGCCGATCGATCGGTCGTCCGATCGGCAGATCCGCGACAGTGGTGAACGACGGTCGAACGCATCCATCACTCTTGACGCTGGCCGTCGTGGAGAGTGCCATGAGCACGATCGCCGAACTCGCGGTCCCCGCCGAGGAGTTCGCGCTACGGCGGACGCTCGAGGCGACGGACGCGCTCACCGTCGAGATCGAACGGGTCGTCGCGCACGATCCCGACTCCGTCATGCCGTGCGTCTGGTTCGGCGGGGACGAGTCGACGCTCGCGACGGTCGACGACGCGCTCGCGGACGATCCGACGGTGGACGAGGCCGAACTGCTCACGGGGTCCGGCGGCGAACGCCTGTACCGGATGCACTGGGTCGACGACGTCACCGTCATGTTGCACATGTTGACCGAAGAACGGGCCACAGTCCTCGACGCGACCGTCGAAGACACGCAGTGGCGGTTTCGCGTCCTCTTCCCCGAACGTGACGCACTCTCCCGGACCTACGGGTTCGCGACCGATCGGGGGTTGACGATCGAGGTGCGGAAGATCCACCGGCTCGAGGAGGCCCACGGGACCCGCCACGGACTCACCGACGCCCAGTACGAGGCGCTGGCCACGGCCCTCGATCGCGGCTACTACGAGATCCCGCGGGCGATGGACATGGAGACGCTCTCGGACGAACTCGGGGTGTCCCACCAGGCGCTCTCCGAACGGCTCCGGAGGGGCCACCGGACGCTCGTCGCGGAGGTAGTCGACAGTGCCGATCGCGCCGGGAACGGCCCACGGTAGTCGCGACAGGCGGAACACCTACCCGGATCAGGCCCGAACCGGGCCGTATGGACGACGATATGCTCGCCGATCAGCGCCGACTCGTCGAACTCATCGAGGCGGAAGGCTGGGACGTGACGGACCTCGAACTCTCGGCGTACGACAGCCCCTGGGCCGACGAGGACGACCCGGAGGCGACCGTGACGATCACGGCACGGCGGCCCTACGAGTCCGATAGCGACGACGAGGACGACGAGGACAATCCGTTCCGGCTGAAGTGAGAGCGGCCGATCGACGGGCCGATCGTCGGGATCAGTCCGTGACGGTACAGCGGATCAGCCCTTGATGTTACAGACGGGGAACGTCCGCGCGACCTTGTCGCCGATGCCGAGTTCGTCGGAGACCCGGACGACCTCGTCGACGTCCTTGTAGACGCCGGGGGCCTCTTCGGCGACGGTCGCCCCGGACTGGGCCTTCACGTAGATCTGATCCTGATCCCGGAGTTGCTGTTGCACATCGCCGCCCCAGTACTCGTTTTTCGCCTGCGTGCGACTCATCAGTCGCCCCGCGCCGTGTGCGGTCGAGCCGAAGGTGAGGTCCATGGAGTTCTCGCCGCCCCGGAGGACGTAGCTTCCCGTCCCCATGCTGCCGGGGATGATCACGGGCTGGCCCACGTCGCGGTACGCGTTCGGCACCTCGGGGTGGCCCGCGGGGAACGCCCGCGTGGCCCCCTTCCGGTGGACGTAGAGTTCGCGTTCCTCCCCGTCTACCGTATGCGTTTCTTTCTTCGCGATGTTGTGGGCCACGTCGTACAGGAGCTGCATGTCCATCGACTCCCAGGACCGATCGAACACCCGTTCGAACACCTGCCGCGTCCGGTGCATGATCAGCTGGCGGTTGACCCACGCGAAGTTGATCGCGGCGTTCATCGCGCCGTAGTAGTCCTCGGCGAGCTGGGATCCGGCCGGTGCCGCGGCCAGTTCCTTGTCGGGGAGCCGGTCCAGCAGCCCCTGGTGTTGCTGTTCGATCTTTCGCAGGTAGTCGTTACAGGTCTGGTGGCCGAGTCCGCGCGAGCCGCAGTGGATGAGGACGACGATCTGGTCCTCCTCGAGGCCGAACGCCGCGCCCACCTCGTCGTCGAAGACGTCGGTGACGCGCTGGACCTCGAGGAAGTGGTTCCCCGAGCCGAGCGAGCCGATCTGGTTCTTGCCCCGATCCTTGGCCTTCTGGCTCACCTTCGAGGGATCGGCACCCTCGCGCATCCCCTCGTCCTCGCAGTGGAGCAGGTC
Organism: Halosolutus amylolyticus; assembly: GCF_023566055.1. Taxonomy (NCBI): domain Archaea; kingdom Methanobacteriati; phylum Methanobacteriota; class Halobacteria; order Halobacteriales; family Natrialbaceae; genus Halosolutus; species Halosolutus amylolyticus. Next base: position 58,458 of record NZ_JALIQP010000002.1, read on the forward strand.
GTCTTCGACGGCGTGGCCGTTCTCGAGCGCCCAGTCGACTCCCCTGGCGAGGATTTCGTCGACGGTGTCGACCCCGGATTCGACGACGCCGCCGCCGCCGAGTCCCGACGGGATGTTCGCGAACAGCGAGTCGACGAGTTCCTCCTCCCGGCCCTTCAGGTCGTCGTACGTGAGGTTCGTCCGCATCATCCGGACGCCGCAATTGATGTCGTACCCGACCGCTCCGGGCGAAATACAGCCGTTCTCGGCGTCCAGTGCACCTACTCCGCCGACCGGGAAGCCGTATCCCTGATGGCCGTCGGGCATACAGATCGCGTGGTTCGTGATGCCGGGCAGATGGGTCGTGTTCTTGATCTGCTCCAGCGTCTTGTCCTCCTTGATCTCCTCTAAGAGCGCCTCGCTCGCCAGAACCCGGGCCGGCGTTCGCATGTCTCCTTCTCGCGGGATCTCCCAGACGTACTCGCGTACCTGTTCGAGCGTGATGCCGTCCGCGTCGAACGTGGTCTCGGTCATACGTGACCATCCGTCGCCGACGATGAAAGGTGTTCGTCTCTCCGGTCGATGCTGCGACCCGAAATCGCGGCGATCGCAGGACGTGATCGCCGGATACCACAGGTCGAAATCTCCAGGCCACTGCGGGAGACGGCCGAGTGCCGCTGTAGTAGCCACCGAAACGATTCACACACTGATCGCAAAGCCGTCCTTCGATCAGGTGTGCAGTGACTTTCAGTGGCTACTACAATCCTCGTCGGCAGTGGCGCTGGTCCGATCGCCCGCTGGCACGTCCGTCGGCGTTCGTCCGTCGCGTGCCAGGCGTCTGTCGACGGCGTACGGACCGCTCCCGGTGATAAGTAACACCGAGGCCATCCCGAAGAGGCCCACGTGAGCGAGGACTGGATCGTCGGGAAGCGCGAACAGCGTCAGCGAGAACATCCCGATCGCGACCGTGGCGCTCGCGCGGGTGAAGAACCCGACGACGAGCGCGAGCCCCAGCGCCACTTCCGCCAGTCCCGCGCCGAGTACCCACAGTTCCGCACTCGCCGGCACGACCGCGGTCAGGTCGTACCGATCGACGACCGAGAGGGCGATCCCGGGCCGCATGAGCTTCTGGCCCAGACCCAGGTAAACGAACGTCGCCCCGAGCCCGAACCGGACGACTACCGGCAGGAGGGCGGTGTACTCCCCGATCCACTCCTGAAACGTACGCGCGCGATCGTAGATCGGGTCGACGCGAGCGTACATTGCACCCGGGGTGCCGGCGATCCGCTGGAGAACGTGGTCGGCACTCGGTCGCCCACCCCCGATCAGTGCGATCGCGGCGAGCCCGCCGACGAACTCGAACTGTAACAGGAGCGTCGGTCGGATCGCGACCCCGACGAGGTAGGCGACGAGTGCAAGGAGTGCGACGAGACGCGTGGCGAGGCCGAACAACAGCCCAAAACCGAGCCCGACCTGCAGCAATCGCAGATTCACCTCGATTTCGGGACTGATAAAGTACCCGCCGAAGCCGGCCCCGATCAGCGGGATCCCAAGAGAGATCCGCAGGAGCCAGGGTACGTACGGCTCGTACTCGCCCATCGCCGATCGGAAGGCGGCGACGTCTCGCCCGAACGGGCGAACGGCGAGATACGTCGCGACGACCGCGAGGACGACCACCCCGCCCAGGATCAGGGGTCCGACGACGAGGGGATCGGTGAGCGCGTCCGCGAGGAACTCCGCCGCGTCGACTTCCCGTTCGTCGTCGACGACGTACTCCTCGTGGGCACTGACCGTCCCGACGCCGAGACCGAGCAGGGCCGTCCCGAGAACGAGACGCCACCGGACCCGATCGATCGTGGGGATCACTGGCACAGATACGCCCCCTAGCGTGAAAACGCACTGGGCTACATACGTCGCGTACGGGCTTCGGTCCGGCCGCCGACGGATCAAACGTCGAACACGACGTACGCCTCCCACCCGTCGTCGACCCGCTCGAGGCACATCTCGGAGTAGGTCACCGCCTTCACCTCGCGTGCGTCGATCGCGGATAGCGGAACGCCGCGGGCGCTGGCCTCGAGCGACCACGCCTCGGCGTCGAAGTCGCTGGCGTCCGACCGCTCCGCTGACCCGGAACGGGTGTCCGCCTCCGATCCCGCCCCGTCGGCCGGCCCGGCGATCGATTCGACCCGATTGTCGACCGGGAGTTCGCCCCGGACGTCCCGGAGGTAGACCAGTTCGTCGAGGTAGTCGAACAGCAGTGCCTCGCGGCTCTCGGCGGAAACCGACAGCGTGAATCGATCGCCGGTCTCGGCCGGGACGTCGTCACACATCGCGGCGGCGAGTCCGTCCGCGACCGCCGCGAAGACGGCCGCGGGCGTCTCTCCGGTCGCCGCAACTCCGACGTCGGCCGTGTGATCGCGCAGTTCGAACCCCATCGTGAGGGGTGTTCACCGGCTGGCGTCGTATGCCCGTCGGTTCGCCGCTGTTCCGGCCGGTGATCGCTCGACGGTTCCGGAGATCGTCGACGGCCCCGAGAGCGGCCCGAACCCGCGAACCTCGTCTCCGTCTGACGTTCCCGAGCCGGTGCTGCCGGTGGAATTATATTGGGGACGCTGGTAGGGTGTGGTAGTGAGCGTCAACATCGACAGCCGCGTCGTCACGCCGGGGAGTGACGACTTCGTCGACGAAGCCTGGAAGCTGAAAGAGCGGATCAATCGGCGGGAGGGAGTACTCAAGCAGCGGTACGATTTCTTCACCGACGCGTATCGTCGATCGACGGTCCACTGTTACGTCCAGGACGGCGACCTCGTCGGGTTCGCCGCCGTTCGACGCGACGGCTACATCCTGTTCCTGGCGGTCTCGCCGGACTGCCGCGGCGAGGGGATCGGGAAGCGACTCGTCGCTCGCGTCGCCGAGGATCACGACACGATCACGTGCCACGCCCGGACGAGCAACGAGAACGCCCTCCAGTTCTACGAACACCTCGGGTTCGAGATCAAACGCCGCATCGACGGCTACTACGAGGACGGCGGCGACGCCTACTACCTGAAACTCGGCTCCGACGTCGGCATCGCCGATCGGATTTCGGACCTGATGCGTCGCTAAGCGCGGTTCTGCGTGTCGACTGTACCCACATAGCTTCGGCTCTGGTTCGCGCGTCGGACGACGCTCTAGTTCCTGTCGTCACGTCGGACGACGCCTACTCCTCGTCGTCGCGTCGGACGACGCCCGCCACGAAGGCCCGCCGAAACACCGTCGACAGCAGGTAGGTCCGGTACTTCTGGTTGCGACAGTGCTCGCAGGGAGCCATCTCGCCGACGATCCGATCGATCGTCTCCCCGTGCTCGGACTCGAGCGTCCCCACGAGGTCCGCGACCTCGGGCGCGATCGCGTCGGCCATCCCCGCGACGTCGGCCCGCGCGTCTTCGGGGAGCGCGTACGAGAGGACGATCGTGTTCGCGCGGTAGTACTTCGTCGTGGCGCCGTTGCGTTCCTCGAGTCGGGCGACCTCGACGAGGCCCGCGTCGCGGAGTTCGTTGACGTGGTGGCGCACCGTGTTGCGCGTCCGATCGTACCCTCGCTCCGCGAGTTCCGCGTCGATGTCGGCCACGGAGTGTTCTGCCTCCGCGAGCATGTCGAGGATCATCGCCCGGACGGGTTCGTCGACGGCGCTCGAGACGTTCGTGTCCCTGACCGCGATGTCTTCGACCGTGACGTCCGACGTGAATTCGGCCATTGAATGGCGAGGGTAGGCGGCCGATCCGTAAAAGTCGTTCAGCCGAACGACGCCGGTCGGTCGAAGGATCGCCCCCTCACAATCGGGGGATCGCAGTCCGTACCGACGCACCCCCTAGACGAGTCGTTTCACCGGTGGAAACGCCTGTGATGGTATTCGAACAGGTCATTTGAGTGATATATTTATGTGGTGGTTTCGTAGGGGTACTCGAAGGGAAATGACGCAGATCACCGAATACCGTGTGACCGACTTCGACTGCCCGACCTGTGCGAGCAACGTCGAACGATCGCTCTCGAAGACCGACGGCGTCGATCGCGTCGAGGTTCACTACACGACGGGCCGCGTCGAGATCGAGTACGACGAGGCCGCCGTCGACCCCGAGACGTTCGAACGAACGATCGCGAACCAGGGGTACAGCCCACAGCCCAGGTGATCGGACGTGAACCTCGAGCGATACGTCCGAAAACACCGGCAACCGATCGTCGTCGCCGCCAGCGGCCTGCTCTTCGCGGTGGGCTGGAGCCTCGGCTACGTCCACGACGTCGAACGGGCGAGCGCCGCGCTGATGATCCTCGCGGCGGTCGTCGGCGGCTACGACGTCGCGAAGAAGGCGTACTACACCCTCCGGAGCGGCACCGTCGGGATCAACACCCTCGTCACGCTGGCCGCGATCGGGGCGATCGCCATCGGCGAGTACTGGGAAGCGGCAGCCGTCGTCTTCCTGTTCTCGCTGGGCAACTATCTCGAGGCGCGGACGATGGGCAAGACCCGCAACGCCCTCCAGGAATTGCTCGAGATGACGCCGGAGACGGCGATCGTTCGGCGCGAGGGTGAGGACGTGGAAGTGCCCGCAATGGAAGTCGAAACGGGCGAAACCGTCATCGTCAAACCCGGCGCGAGGGTCCCCGTCGACGGCGAGGTCACCGAGGGTGAAAGCAGCGAGGGATCGGAGATCCCTCGAGCGAACGGGGAACCCGTGAGCGCGATCGACCAGTCCCCCGTCACGGGCGAGAGTGCCCCCGTCCCCAAGTCGGCGGGCGACGAGGTTTACGCCGGGACGATCAACCAGGAGGGCGCACTCGAGGTCGTCGCGACCGGCACGGGCACCGATACGACGCTCGAACGGATCATCCGCCGCGTCGAGGAGGCCCAGGAGGCGAAAGCGCCGACGGAGACGATCATCGAGCGCTTCGCGAGGTACTACACGCCCGCGATCGTCGTGCTGGCGGCCGGGACGTACGCGGTCTCCGGGAACGCGATCGTCGCGCTGACTCTGCTGGTCATCGGCTGTCCCGGCGCGCTGGTCATCGGCCCGCCGGTCAGCATCGTGAGCGCGATCGGCAACGCGGCGCGATCGGGCGTCCTGATGAAAGGCGGCGAGCACCTCGAGACCGCGGGCAAGATCGACCTCGTCGCGTTCGACAAGACGGGAACCCTGACGAAAGGCGAGACGACCGTCGCATCCGTCGAGGGGTTCGGCGTCGACGCCGACGCGGTGCTTCGCGACGCGGCGATCGCCGAGAAGAAGAGCGAACACCACCTCGCGGACGCGATCCTTGCGGCCGTCCGGGGCGACGACGACGGCTCCAGCGCGGCCCACCTGACCGACGGCGGAGCGATCACCGAACGGCCGGGAGACGACGCGAGCGTCGCGTCGCCGACGATCCCCGATCCCGACGCGTTCGAGGTCGTCCCCGGGAAAGGCGTCGTCGCGAGCCACGACGATCGTCGGATCGTCGTCGGCAACCGCGCGCTCCTCGCCGAACGCGGGATCGAAGTCCCGGCCCCGATAGCGGACCACGTTCGCGAGCGCGAGGCGGCCGGCGAGACGGCGGTCCACGTCGTCCGTGACGGCCAGGTCGTGGGCGTCGTCTCGCTTCGGGACGAACTCCGTCCCGCGGCGGCGGACGTCGTCGCGGACCTGCAGGACGCCGGCGTCCGCACGGTGATGCTTACCGGAGACAACGAGCGTACCGCCCGCGCAGTGGCCGAAACGATCGGGATCGACGACTACCGGGCGGCACTGTTGCCCGAGGAGAAACAGGACGCCGTCCGATCGTTCCAGGAGGAGGGCCACGTCGTGGCGATGGTCGGCGACGGCATCAACGACGCACCCTCGCTGGCCACCGCCGACGTCGGGATCGCGATGGGCGCTGCCGGAACCGACACGGCGATCCAGACGGCCGACATGGCCCTGATGGCCGACGACCTGGAGCGCATTCCCTACGCCGTCTCGCTCAGCAAGGCGACCCGCTGGAACGTCGCGGAGAACGTCGCGATGGCCGTGGCGACGGTCGTCCTGTTGCTGGCCGGTGTCTTCGCCGGCTACGTCCACATGGCGAGCGGTATGCTCGTCCACATCGGGAGCGTGCTGCTGGTCATCCTGAACGGCATGCGACTGTTGCGGTACTGACGACTGATCGATCCGATCCACATTACACGACAATGACCGACACTACCACCGACCCCGACCGCACGAGCACGAACTGGAAAGTCGACTACGAGGACGTCGAACCGATCCGACTCCGTGACCCCGCCGCCGAGGCGCTGGCCGTCGTCGATCCGGACGACCCGATCGTCGTTACGTACGAGGACGTCGTGAAGGCGGCGGGCCACTCCTGTCCCACGGCGGCAGGTGCCTACCGCATCGCGCAGGCCGGCCTCGACGCGCTGTACCCCGGCGACGAACTCCCGGTCCGCGGCAACGTCGCGGTGCTCGCCGGCGGGCCGCGGGACGATCCGGCCTACGGCGTCACGTCTCGACTCGTCTCGTACGTCACGGGGGCCGCGGGCGAGGACGGCTTCGCCGGACTGGCCGGTGGCCACGGCGGCCGCAAGGACCTGCTCCGGTTCGGCGCGATCGGCGTCGACGGAATCGCCTTCGAGTTCACGCGCACCGACACCGACGAGACGGTCCGCATCACGTACGACACGTCGAAGATCCCGGACGCCGGCCCGGCCACGCGGCACTTGCCGGCGCTGATCGAGGGCGACGCGACCGACGCGGAACGCGAGGAATTCACGGCGGCGTGGCACGATCGGGTCGACGCAATCTTGCGGGGCGATCGATACGTGACCGTCGATCCGCAGTAATACTACCGGATAACAGTCAGTGAATACTCGATCGCGTCTCGACGGCTGTCGTCAGCGACGACAGCGTCTCGAGTGCGATCGATGTATGAACCGTTTTGTCCGGCAGTATAAGCCGACGCCGTCTCGGAGACGGCGTCGGCTACCGATTCCGACATCAGCGGACGGTGGTCCCCTGTACTGTCCGAGACGAACAGTCCAATACAATTATACCGGACCCACCCCGAGTAGGCGAAGCGCATGGAGGAGCGAACGAGGGCCTATCTTCGGGGGCGATTTCGCGATCACTACCGGCGGACGGAGCTATCGCCGCCGCCCGCGGCCAACGAACGCGAGTGGGGCTTCATCCCCTGGACCGACGGACCGGGGACGACCATGGTTCGGCACCGATCGTTACTCGAACTGGGGGACCTCTCGGAGTTTCTCGTCCGCAAGCGCCCGCGACACGTCTACTTCTCCGCGGGGCGCTTCCGCGATCCGGGAGCCAGTTCGATGAGCGAGAAGGACTGGCAGTCCGCGGACCTGGTCTTCGACCTGGACGCCGACCACCTCCCCAACGTGACCCTCGGCGAGGACTCCTATGCGGAGATGCTCGCGACGTGCAAGGACGCCCTCCTCCGATTGCTGGACTTCCTCGAGAACGACTTCGGCTTCGACGATCTGGAAATCGTCTTCTCCGGCGGCCGGGGCTATCACGTCCACGTCCGCGACGAGTCCGTCCTGCACTTAGAACGGGAACACCGCCGCGAGATCGTCGACTACGTCCGCGGCATCGGGCTGGACTTCGAGGAACTGATCGAGACCGAGACCGTCGCGGGGCTAGGTCGCGAGACGCCGACAGAACGACGCACGCTACGGATCGACGGCGGCTGGGGCAACCGGATCCACACCCACTTCATGGCCTTCGTCGACGACCTCCTCGAGATGGAGGAGAAAGCCGCGCTCGATCGCCTCCAGCAGTTCGACGGCATCGGCGAGGGGAAAGCGCAGGCGACGCTGAACGCCGCCCGGAACAACCACGAGGGGCTCGAGGCGGGCAACGTCACCGTCCACACCGCGGTCGCGCAACTGGCCGAGCGGTTCGCGTCGACGGCCGTCGAACGGGACAACGCGCCGATCGACGAACCCGTCACCACCGACACGAACCGGCTCATCCGGCTTCCCGGGAGCCTCCACGGCGGCAGCGGCCTCGAGACGGTCCGGCTCGATCGGGACGAGGTCGCCGACTTCGAACCGCTGGTCGACGCCGTCCCCGGGACGTTCCGCGGGCACGAGATCACGGTCGACGTCACCGACGGCGGCGAGGTCGAACTCGGGGGGAATAGTTTTACAGTCTCGGAGGGTGATCAGTCACTACCGGAGTACGTCGCCGTGTTTCTCATGGCGCGTGGCAGGGCTGAAAAGGAGAAAGAATGAATCTAGACGAGTTGCGTTCGGTCCAGAGCAAGGAGCGCCAGAAGGACAGCCTCCAGAATTTGCGCCCCTCGTTCTACCAGGAGGTCGGCGACTACATCGCTGATCTCGAGGCCGAACGCGATCGCGTCGCCGAACAGGCCGACGATCCGTTCTCCTCGCCCGAGGTGGGTCGGCTCACCGACGAGATCGAGACCGCCCGCGACGTCGTCGAGGCCATCTACGAGCGCCGCATGGGAAAACTCGTCAAACAGGCCAGCCTCTCTGCGGCCGGCATGCCGGCCGACGACGAGGGGCTGACGGCCGAAGAGCAGGACCTCTTTTCGGACCTCGTCGATCGGATCCAGTCGAACAAGGGTCGCGTCCTCGAGACGCTCGAGGGCGGTCCCGACGAGGCGGCGAGCGATGCCACACCGGCGACCACGGACGACGATCCCGTATCACCCGATGCACCGCCGACTCGGGACGACCCGGGGCAGGCCGATGCACCCCCGGCACCGCCCGAGGAACCCGTCCCCGAACAGGTCCCACCCGAAGACGGGCCCGCGACCGGGACCACGGCCGACGGTAGTGGCGTCACCCCCGCGGACGTGATGGGTGGCGACCCGGCGTCGACCGACCTGCCGGCCCGAGAAGGTGACGGAGACGAGACGCCGTCACCGCCGGACAGCCCCGATCCCGAACCGGCCGAGACGGACGTCCCCGGGGGCCCGTCCGATCGGGATCGATCGGAACCCGCCACCGACGCGACACCCGCCGGGAACGATCGGTCCGCGGCAACCGGGGCCGGCGGGGACGATCGATCGGACGTCGATCGACTCACCGTGCGGATCACGCAGGACGTCGGCTCGATTCTCGGCGTCGACGACCGCGAGTACACCCTCTCGCGTGACGACGTGGTCACCCTGCCGGAACAGAACGCGACGCCGCTCGTCGAACAGGAAGCGGCCGAACCGCTCGAATAACCGGGTCCGATACGGACGCGCCGTTCGATCACGGACTAACGCGTGTAGGATCGCAGGGTGTGTATTTTACGATCATAAAATATACAACTGTACTCGCTAACGTGTGGCTATGCTCGACGTAGGCGACGACGCACCGGAGTTCGAACTGCCCAACCAGCACGGCGAGACCGTCCGCCGCTCCGACTTCGAGGGGCAGCGACTCGTCGTGTACTTCTATCCACGCGCGAACACGGAGGGCTGTACCACCGAAGCCCGATCGTTCGACGACGCGAAACCGGCGTTCGACGATCGGGACGTCGCTATCGTCGGGATCAGCGACGATCCCGTCGACGACCTCGCCGACTTCGCGGGCGAGTACGATCTCGAGTTCGACCTCCTCTCGGACGAGTTCGGCGAGGTCGCCACGCTGTACGAGTCCTACGGCGAGAAACACATGTTCGGGAACACCTTCGACGGCGTCTTCCGGAACACCTACCTCGTCGGTCCCGACGGGACGATCGAGGCGGTTTACGAGGGCGTCACGCCCGAGGGTCACGCGAAAGAGGTGCTCGCCGATCTCGACGGCGCCGAAGTCGCCGCCGACTGAGACGGGTCGGTCGGTCGGGACTGATCCGCCTGTCGTTCGCGTCGTTCGTCACGAACGCGCCGTTCGAAATTCGATCGCGGACGCGATCGGCCGCCGCTCGTCGCGACCTTACTGGAAGGTGCGCCCGAGCTGGTCCTCTTCCTGGGCCGGTTCGGCCTGCTGGAACTCCTCTTCGATCTCCTCGTAGCGCTCGCGGGTCTCGGGGGTCACGCTCGGGTTGATCTCCTCTAAGGCGTGCTCGAAGTGTTCCTTGCTGATGCGGACGTTGCCGATCGTGTCGTCCATCTCCTCGGGGTCGACCGAGTTGATGAACTCGCGGCTCGCGGCCATCGACGCCTCGCGAGTGACGGCCTCGATGTCCGCGCCGACGTAGCCCTCGGTCTCGCTCGCCAGCCAGTCGAGGTCGACCGCGTCGGCCAGCGGCTTGTCGCGGGTGTGGACCTCGAAGATCTTCTTGCGGCCGTCCTCGTCCGGCACGGGGACGTGGACGTGACGGTCCAGCCGGCCGGGCCGGAGCAGGGCCGAGTCGATCAGGTCCGGCCGGTTGGTCGTCGCGATCACGACGACGTCCTCGAGTTCCTCGAGCCCGTCGAGTTCGGTCAGCAGCTGTGAGACGACGCGCTCGCCGACGCCGGAGTCACCCTGGCGCTGGCCGCGTTCGCCCGCGATCGAGTCGATCTCGTCGAAGAAGATCACGGTCGGGGCGTTCGAGCGCGCCTTCTCGAAGACCTCGCGGACCCCCTTCTCGGACTCGCCGACGTACTTGTTCAGCAGTTCGGGGCCCTTGATCGAGATGAAGTTCGACTCGGCCTCGTTGGCGACCGCCTTGGCGAGTAGCGTCTTCCCGGTGCCGGGCGGCCCGTACATGAGGACGCCCTTGGCGGCCTCCATGTCCAGGGTCTCGAACACCTGCGGGTAGTCCAGCGGCCACTGGATCGTCTCGCGCAGGCGCTCTTTGGTATCACCGAGTCCACCGACGTCGTTCCAGGTGACGTCGGGGACTTCGACGAAGACCTCGCGCATCGCGGAGGGCTGGATTCCCTTGAGCGCCTCCTTGAAGTCCCCCTCGGACACCTGCAGGGACTCGAGTACGTCCGCGTCGATCTCCTCGGACTCGAGGTCGAGTTCCGGCCGAATGCGCCGGAGCGCGTTCATCGCGCTCTCGCGGGCCAGCGACTCGAGGTCGGCCCCGACGAAGCCGTGCGTGTTGGCGGCGTAGTGATCGAGATCGATCGACTCGGTGAGGGGCATCCCGCGGGTGTGGACCTGCAGGATCTCCTTGCGGCCGTCCTTGTCCGGAACGCCGATCTCGATCTCGCGATCGAATCGACCGCCACGGCGCAGTGCGGGGTCGATGTCGTCGATCCGGTTCGTCGCGGCGATGACGGTGACGCGACCGCGCTCCTCGAGGCCGTCCATCAGCGAGAGTAGCTGGGCGACCACGCGCCGCTCGACGTCGCCGCCGGCCTCCTCGCGCTTGGCCGCGATCGAGTCGAGTTCGTCGATGAAGATGATCGCGGGGGCGTTCTCCTCGGCCTCCTCGAACACCTCGCGGAGCTGCTCCTCGCTCTCGCCGTAGTACTTCGACATGATCTCCGGGCCGGAGATCGTCTCGAAGTGGGCGTCGATCTCGTTCGCCACGGCTTTCGCCATCAGCGTCTTCCCGGTCCCCGGCGGGCCGTGCAGGAGGACGCCCTTCGGCGGTTCGATGCCGAGCTGCTGGAACAGCTCGGGGTGGCGCATCGGCAGTTCGATCATCTCGCGGACCTGGTCGAGTTCGTCGTCCAGGCCGCCGATGTCCTCGTAGGTGACGTTCGGGACGCCCTCGGCGGCGGGTCCGCCGCCGGCACTGACCTGCTCGGCCGGCGTCTCGGAGATTTCGATGTTCGTCGAGTCCGTGATGACGACCGTGCCCGAGGGCGAGGTGCTCGCGATCTTCAGCGGCACCGACTGCCCGGAACTCGCCATCGGACCGAACGAGAGCGAGAACGGGACCGTCTGTCCTTCGGTGACGGCCTGTCCGCTCAGCTTGTCGCGAACGAGCGGGCCGATGTCACCGCGGATGCGAAGGTTCTGCGGGAGCGCCACGGTGACCGACTTCGCGGGACTGACGTCCGCGGGCTCGACCGTCACGCGGTCGTCGATCCCAACGTCGGCCTCCTGCCGGAGACGGCCGTCGATCCTGACGATCCCGCGGCCCTCGTCTTCGGGGTAGCCGGGCCAGACGCGAGCGACGGCCTGGCCGTCACCGTTGCCCTCGAGGACGATGTAGTCTCCGTTCTCGAGATCGAGTTCGCGCATCGAGACCCGATCGATCGCGGCCAGTCCGCGCCCTGCGTCTTTCTGTTTCAGTGGTTTGACAGTAAGTTTCATCGGTGGCCCTCCATTTCGACAGTGAGCACGCCGTTTTGCATAAACGTGTGCGCGTCGTCCGCGTCGACCGGCAGTTCGAACTCGTACTGGTCGTCGTCGACCACGACGATAACGGTATCGTCGACGAGGTCGACGGACGCGTCGGTCCGGGCCGCACCGAAGTCGACGGCCACGACCGTCTCGTCGTCGTACTCGTACTGCCGGGCGACCTGCCCGTCTTCGCGAGTGAATTGTTCGAGTGTCATCTTCAACTAACCCCAGGTAAGCATCCATAGTATAAAAACCTTTCACCGGTTACCCCGGCGACGGCGTCCGAATACGAGAAAGATCGCTGTTCGCAGTTCACAGTAGATTGACTCGGTCGCGACGGGACAGGACAGCGGGTCAACCGTCCAACGGCGCCGCGTCACACGGGCTCCTGAATCCGCGACAGGCCCGTCATCCGGTAGCGCCGATGCCGCCTCGCTCGCGGTCGTCGTCGGATCGAGTCTTTATACGGGCCCCTGTCGTTCCCATAGGTATGGCAACGGTTACTCACCACGGCCGGGAGACGGCCTACGACGTGACGGATCGGAGCGGCGGTGGGCCGCCGATCTGCTTCGTCCACGGAAGCGGCGGGTCGCGCGACGCATGGAGTCCGCAACGACAGCTGGCCGATCGCGCACCGATCGTTCGCGTCGACCTGAGCGGGCACGGAAAGTCGGCGGACATCGACGCCGAACCGGGGTACGTTACGCTCTCGGCGTACGCGGACGACGTCATCGCCGTCGCGGAGGCCACGGACGCCCGGGTGCTCGTCGGGAACTCCCTCGGTGGAGCGGTCGTCCAGCACGTGTTGCTCGAACGCGACTTCCAGCCGAACGCGGCCGTCCTCACCGGCACCGGTGCGCGACTCGGCGTCCTCGAGGATCTCCTCGTCTGGCTCGAGGAGGACTTCGAACGGGCCGTCGACTTTCTCCACGACCCCGATCGTCTTTTTCACGACCCCGATCCGGAGATTACAGAGCGATCGAAAGAGCGGATGTACGCGACCGGCCAGGCGGTGACCCGACGGGACTTCTTGACCTGCCACGAGTTCGACGTTCGCGATCGCGTCGCCGAGATCGACGTCCCCACGCTCGCGGTCTACGGCGAGTACGACCAGTTGACGCCGCCGTGGTTCCACGAGTACCTCGCGGACGAGATCGACGACGGAACCATTGCCGAGATCGACGACGCGGCCCACCTCGCGATGCTCGAACGACCCGACGCGTTCAACGCGGCCGTCGCGGACTTCCTCGACTCGATCGACTGGTGACCGTTCTGGATCGACGAGTGGGTCATCCGAAGCCGATCGCCCACCGATTGCGACACCCCCTCCGTGATCGGTCTGACGTGAGTCGCCACCGCTGGCCGGTGCTGCGGTCGGAAAGACGAGTGGCTGATATCGACGAAAAGGCGGGTCCCTGGTGTCGGTGAAACGGCGAGATCCGGAACTCTGTTCCCAACACGACGACCGGGGCGTCGGTCGATCGATCGCGATCGGCCGTACTGTGGCGGGCGCTACCGGCACTCGCGAAGCGAGACGAACGAGTCGCCGCTGGCGGTGATCCACTGGGTCGCCATCGCGTTCTCGTCCATCTCCCGTGGAAAGATCGTACACGCTGCGAGGTCGCCCTCGTCGACGGTCACGTGCTGGAAACGGGCCGTGTGATCGGACCCCGGACCGAGATCCCGGGGCGGTTGCGTCGTGGACATAGTGGTCGCGCTACGTATCATCCGGTACGACGAGGATGGATATAAATATTGCCGATAAATATACAATACGCCTTTGTGGTCATAATATGTCCTTATTATCCGTTCGGAAGACCGATCGACTGCTGTAACCGTCGGCTGGCGGTGACTGGGAAGAAACCGATCGCAGCGTGGCAGTGACGGTCGCCTCGGAATCGCGTCAGTAGAATTCGTCGAGATCGCTCTCCTCGTGGCTGTGTTCGTCGGCGGGGAACGAGCCGGACTCGACGGCCGAGACGTAGTCGTCGACGGCGCATTCCATCTCCTCGCGGACCGCGCCGAACTGCTTCGAGAACGAGGGCGACCACTCGCTCAGCCCGACGGCGTCGTTGATCACGAGCACCTGTCCGTCACAGTCCGGTCCGGCACCGATCCCGATGGTCGGGATGTCGATCGCGTCGGTGACCTCGGCCGCGAGGTTCGACGGGACGTGCTCCAGTACGAGCGAGAACGCGCCGGCCTCGGCGTGGGCCTGCGCGAGTTCGAGGATCCGGTCCGCGGCCTTCCGATCGGTCCCCTGTCGCGGGTAGCCGCCGTACTGGTTGACGTGCTGTGGCGTCAGGCCGAGGTGGGCCATCACCGGGATGCCCAGCTGGACCATCTTCTCGGTCAGGTCGATCGTGTGGGGCCCGCTCTCGATCTTGACGGCCTCCGCGCCCTCCTCTTTGAGCATCCGGCCGGCGTTCTCCAGACTGTCTTTCTCGTCGACGCCGAACGAGAGGAAGGGCATGTCGGCCACGACCAGCGCGTCCTCGGTCGCCCGGGAGACGGCCCCGACGTGGTGGGCCATGCCGTCGACCGACACCGGGAGCGTCGTCTCGTGGCCCAGCGTCGCGTTCCCGACGCTGTCTCCGACGAGGATGACGTCGACTCCCGCATCGTCGACGATCGCGGCCGTCGGCGCGTCGTACGCCGTCAGCATGGTGATCGGTTCGTCCCCCGCCTTTGCCCTGAGGTCCCGTACGGTAGGCATACGTACAGGTTCGTCCCCGGGAAGTAAACGTCACCGCTTGTGGATCGGTGTCCGATCGCCGCGCCGGTAGACGGAGTCGCGAACTCACCTGCCTCGTTCACAGCCTTCGATCGGAACCCCGGAGGAACGCGGACGGTGTCGACGAGTCATCCGGTATCTGTTATCCGTGTTGAATACCGCAGATGCGTACCGTGTTGAATACCGCAGATGCGTACGACGGACCCGTTGTCGGTCCGGAACGCTCAGAATTCGTAGTAGGCGATCCCCTTCCAGTTACAGTTGGGGCACTCGTCGGCGTCTTCTGCGAGCTTTTCGCCACAATTTCGACACTCGTACAGTTCTCTGCCGTTGCGGTTACACACCCTGTGAAGTACACTCATTTCGGCACCCCCTCGATTGGGCATCTGGGTGTCAGCCACATAACGGTATCTGCTACCAAACCATCGAGTGTTGACAACGGTTCACCCGTTGAGCAACACGCACTGTCTGTGCAGTACCGACTGTGCGTTTTTATCGGGTTCTGTCGACCGAAGCGCGGCGAATACGGCTGTATGGCCCCTCCCAATACTAGACACGGACAGTCACTGCACACCCGATCGCACGACGGGAGTGCGGTCCGGAACGATCGAAGCGAGCGAGAATCGCGGACAGTGCGATCGGTTTGGAAATCGGTTCGGCCTATAGTAGCAACTGAAACGATTTACACACTGATCGCACAGCCATCCTGCGATCAGGTGTGCATTGACTTTCAGTTGCTACTATAGTCTGCTGGCTTCACGTTCTGATTCAGCCGGAAGCGGTTCTCCGGGTCGTACTCGTTTTTCGCCTCGACGAGTCGGTCGTAGTTCTCGCCGTACGCGTTCCGCTCGCGGCCTTCATGGTCGCCCTCGAAGTTGACGTACGTCCCGCCGGTCGCACCTTCGGCGAGCGCGTCGTGGCACGCTCGCACCCACTCGATGCAGACGTCGTCTTTCGTCGGCTCTTCCCATCGGGCGGCGACGCTGACGATGAACTCCGTGTCCCGGTGCGGGTATGCGGTCGCGTCCGAGGGAACGTCGTTAACGGCCCCGCCGACCTGGTGGATGAGGATCTCGGATTGCGGGGTCGGGGCCCGTTCGGCGTACTCGACGATGGTGTCGATCGTCCCTTCGCCGAGCGCCCTGAAATTGGGCGCCTTCCAGTAGTTTCGGGCGCCCTCGACGTACAGATCGTCCATGAGGCGCTGGGCCTCCGTATAGCGCGTCGGTTCGACGGCGTCGGCGATAGGATCGCCGAACTCGCGGAGCGGTTCGAGCACCGCCTCACCCTCGTCGAGATTGCCGGCGTAGAACCCCATCAGTACGAGAACCGTGGTACCGTGAACGTCTTCGGGAATGAACGGGAGCGGCGGCGCCGCCACGCTGTTCGCCCAGACGGCGCACTCCCGGGGTACGTCTCGCGTGAACTCCTCGTAGCGGGCGAGCAGGTCGGGTGCGTCCTCGTACGGGTAGACGATCGGTCCGAAGAGTACCTCGGGGCCGACCTCGTGGAGGTCGAACTCGAACGACGTGACGATCCCGAAGTTGCCGCTCCCGCCGCGGATCGCCCAGAAGAGCTCCTGGTTCTCCTCATCGCTGGCGCGGACGGGCTCCCCGTCCGCGGTGACGACGTCGACCGACCGAAGGTTGTCGATCGAGAGGCCGTACTTACGGCTGAGCCAGCCGATCCCGCCGCCGAGCGTGACGCCAGCGACGCCGGTCGTCGAGATGACGCCGCCGGGCGTCGCCAGACCGAACGCCTGGGTCTCGTGGTCGAGGTCGGCCATCGTCGCACCGGGCCCGACGCGGGCGGTCTGGGCTTCGGGATCGACCCGCACCGACGTCATCGAGGAGAAGTCGATCGTGAGACCGTCGTCACAGATGGCGTTGCCGGCGACGTTGTGGCCGCCGCCTTTGACGGAGAGTGGAAGATCGTACTTGCGGGCGAACGCCACCGCAGTCACCACGTCGGCTGTCCCGGTAGGGCGGACGACGACGGCCGGTTCCCGGTCGATCGTCGCGTTCCAGATCGATCGGGCCTCGTCGTAGCCGTCGTCTCCGGGCTGGAGCACCGCACCGTGGATCTGGTGATCGAGCGTTTCGTATTCGGACTCGTCGACCGGAGCGTTGAGACTCATTAGGAACGCCTCATGCGGGGTACGATCACGAGGAATAGATAGGCATCTAGTGGCGATCCGGCACCCACTGCTGTTCGTGCAACCGTTGCAAGACTACACAGGGGTGCTCGAAGAGAGTTCTCCGAATGGAATCCTTCTCCCCCTGCGATCGTCCTCTTTTGGGACGGTCGAAGCGAGCGTCACCACCGACAGAGGGGGCACGCTATGCTGCGCGATCGCCGAACCCCATCGCTGGCCGAGACGTTCACCGAAACTACCTGTACTCGCTACCGATCGCGCACCCGCGATGCTTATTAGTTCCCGGTCGACACCTTCGAACGTGCCAGAACCCGTCGAAACCACGAATCCCGACGGCGTCGACTACGGCTGGGTGATGCAGGTCACCTTCGTCACGACCATCATCGTCGGCGCGCCGATCGTCACACTCCTCTCGACCACCGCCGACCTGCCGACGTGGGGCGCGCGGGCCGAGTTCGCCGTCCGCGTCGGGGCCGTCGTCTGGCTGGTCGTCGCGCTCTCCGTGTTCGCGTACGCGAAGCGCCACCAGTCCGACTGACGTCCCGAGTGCCGATGCTCGTTTCTTCGCGGCTGGCCCGTGCTAGACGCCCGAGGGCCCGTCTCCCACGTATTCGAACGCGACCCCGGCCCTGTCGGCCGTCCGTTCGTCGGTCGCCGAGTCGCCGATAAAGAGCGTCCGATCGGGCGCGACGTCGAGTTCGGCCACTGCCTTGAGCAGCGGTTCCGGATGGGGTTTCTGGTTCGAGACCGTGTCCCGGCCGACGACGACGTCGACGCCGTCCGTGAGGTCGTGTTCGTCGAGCGCGATCCGACAGGCCGCCTCGCAGTTGAGCGAGCAGACGCCGATTTGCGTCTCTCGATCGGGCAGTTCGTCCGCCCGGGGGAGCCGGCGTGAACGCCGGGCACCTGCCCGCTCGTACTCCGCGATCGCGGCCTCGACGTCGTCGGCGACGTCCAGTTCGCTGGCGGCCTCGAGCATGTCCCACAGGCCGTTCCCCGGCGGTTCGAGATCGGCAGCGTGGTAGACTCCACGGACCTCGCGTTCGACGGCCTCCCAGTCGACGTCGAGGTGGACGAGCGTCCCATCGAGATCGTAGACGACGGCGTCGTAGTCGGTCACGGTGGCTGATACGAGCGGCGAGCGAATAGTGACTTCGGTCCTCGGGTAGATGCCGGCGCGACGTGCGGGCCGCCGCGATCGAGCGTCGGCCGCCCCTTCCCACGGCGTCATACGGATTGCTGTGACGATGTACCGGCGCACCGCCGCCCGGATCGCGGTTGCGCCGGAAATGACGTACAGTAAACCGTATCAGTCGAGCAACTCGCGGGCGATCACTTTCTTCTGGATCTCGGTCGTTCCCTCGTAGATCTCGGTGATCTTGGCGTCGCGGTAGAGCCGTTCGACGTCCGTTTCGGTGACGTAGCCGTAGCCGCCGTGGATCTGGACGGCCTCGTTCGTGACGAACATCGCCGTCTCGCTGGCGAAGTACTTCGCCATGCTGGCCTCGAGCGCAGCATCGCCCTCGGCTCGCGTCTCGGCGGCGTCGCGAGTCAACAGGCGGGCCGCCTGCGTCCTGGTCTGCATCTCCGCGAGTTTGTGCCGGATCGACTGGATGTCCGCGATCGGCCCGTCGAACTGCTCGCGCTCCTGGCTGTACGCGAGCGCCTCGTCGAGAGCCGACTGGGCGAGGCCGACCGACTGGGCGGCGATCGCGATCCGGCCGCCGGTGAGAATGTGGAACGCGGCGGACAGCCCCTTGCCCTCCTCTGTCAGGCGGTTCGCGACGGGAATGCGAACGTCGTCGAAGGTGAGGCTCGTGGTGTCGCTCGCACGGAGGCCGAGTTTGTCCTCTTTCTCGCCGACGGTCAGGCCGTCGACGTCGCCCGGGACGAGAAACTGCGTGACCGACGACGGGTCGGCCCGATCGGTCCTGGCGAACAGCACGTAGACGCCGGCCCGCTGGCCGTTCGTGATCCACTGTTTCTCGCCGTCGATGAGGTACTCGTCGCCGTCCCGTCGCGCAACGGTGGCCATCTCGGCCGGGTTCGATCCGGCGTGCGGTTCCGAAAGCGCGAACGCGCCGACGGGTCGTCCCGCGGCCATCTCGGGGAGCCACCGCTCTTTCTGGTCCTCGTCGCCGAACGCCGCGATGCACGACGTCGCGAGCGAGTGGACCGACAGCGCCGTCGCGACCGCGAGCATTCCGTAGGCGACCTCCTCGTTGACGATCGCGGCAGTGACCGGATCGGCGTCGTAGCCGCCGTACTCCTCGGGCACCGTCAGCCCCGTCAGGTCCAGGTCGGCGAGGCCGTCCCAGATCCCCTCGGGAAACTCCTCGGTCCGATCGGCCTCGAGTGCGGTCGGCCGGATCTCCTCGCGGGCGAACTCGCGAACCACGTCCCTTACTGCCGCTCGTTCCTGCGTGGGGTCCATGCGTCTCGGTACGAACCCATCACACAAATATTGCCAGTAATTCGATCGGTCCACGGAGCGACCGGCGGATCGGCGGCCGATCGGATCGGCGCTCCCACAGGGGCCGTCCACTCGTTGAGGCGCGGAATACCCTGCTGAAGTCTTCCTCCCGGCGATCCGCTCTGGCGACTGTGTAATCCAGAGGGAATTAACGCCCACAATATATTTATTTCTTGTATTTCCAGAACATCTATATAATCCCGCTGTCACGGTTCGTCTGAAATGGAAGAGATTTCACGACGTGGGTTACTCAGAAACGGGAGTGCGGGGGTTTTCGCAGTCGGGACTGCGGGGCTGGCAGGGTGTACCAGTTCCATTCCGGGGTTCGGTGACGATTACAGCGGGGCCAACATAAAGAACTGGCTCGTCGGCTTCTCGTTCGCCGACTTCTTCCAGGAAAGCGAGTGGAAAGAGACGCTGTACCAGGGGGGCGAAATCGACGACAGCGAGCGGGAGATCGACTTCGCCTACGTCGCTCCCGAACCGTTCCTCGATCACGAAGAGGAACTCAGCGGCTACTCACAGAAGATGCTGGAGGGAGAGGAGTTGCGAGGGAAGATCGGCGTTCCCCTGATGGAGACCGACTGGGCGCTCACGCAATCGGTCACCTGGCAGTACAGCTACTCGTACGAGGAAGAAACCTGGGGCGGCGACACCCAGACCGTCGAGGATCGGGGGAACACCGGCGTCAGTATCGGGATCGCGAGCGGTTCGTTCGACACCGACGACATCGCGGACAACCTCGAACGCTGGATCGACGACAGAACCCCGGACGAAGTCGATGGCACGGAGTACGAACTCGCGAGCGAAGGCGAGTACGAGGGGTACCAGCTGTACCAGTACGAAGTCGAGAACACCGTCTTCGCCGTCGACAGCAATCACGTCCTCGAAGTTTCGGGTGGCGACTACCTGGATACGATCGAGTTGGCCGAGGCGGTCCTCGACGTCCGGTGGAACCAGGAGAACCGTCTCGCGGACGAAGAGGACGGCGAGGCGCTTCTGAGCCGGTTCGATACGGGCCACTACTCCACCGGGACGCTCCACGAACCGCTCAGTTCCGACGAGGACGACACGCCATCCTGGCAGGGGAGCCCGGATCTCGCGGAGTACGAGGAGGGCCTCGTCGGCAAAACGACCTCCTACGAACTGGACGGATCCGAGACTGACATCTCCGAGATCTACCTCTACGAAACCGAACGCGACGCGGACGCCGAGACGCTTCGGGAACACGTCGACGTCAACCGCGACCTCCGTGACGACTGGCCGACGATGGAGGACTACTCGATCAGCGATCACGATCGGACCCTAGTCCTCAACGGAACGATGCGGACGCGAATCGTCTGAATCGCGTCACACGGCAGTCCACGGACTGCAGTCCCCCGTTTTTCGCAATTCGATCGCGGTGGGGACAGCTCGCTGACCACCGCGTAACGCTGGTCCGGAACCGGGTCACCCTGTCAGTCGGTCGCCATCTCTCCCGTCGGGTCTTCGATCTGCTCGCTCGCCAGGACACGGTTCGCTCGCCGGAGTCGTTCGGACAACGCCTGGTGGGAGATGTCGAGTTCGTTGGCCAGTTCTTCGAGGGAGATCTCCCGCGGGACGTCGTAGTACCCCTGCCGGTACGCCTCGGCGATCGCCTCTCGCTGGGGGTCGGTCAGGGCCGCGGTCGCCTCGAGGTCGTCGTCCTGGTCGGCTTCGACCATCCGGCGCACGTCGACGTGGACCCCCTCGGTCTCGATCTCCGAAACGGCGCTGGACAGTTCGTCGCGGTGGGGAAACAGGAGTCGAACTGTCCACTGGCCGTCGGCAAACTGGGCGTCGAGCACCGTCCCGCCGTGGGTGTAGAGCGCACAGCAGACCGAGCCGACGCCGTCGCCGTACTGGAGGCGGTACAGCCACTCCCCGGCGTCTGCGTTCTCGAGCAACTGGAGGTGTTCGTCGACCGTCGGATCGTCGTCGAGCGCGTCCTCGATGCGGCCCCGATCGACGTTCGAGAACCAGACCAGCGGCATCGTCCGCGTCGGGCCTTCGGCGACGACGCTTTCGACGCGGAGTTCGAGGTCCGGGAGCGTCTGGAGCGTGTCTGCGAGTGCGAACTCCTCGGCCGAGAGTGTGAGTTCTGCGATCGTCGTCATCGTGTCACCTCTACGTGTGCGCTCGAGTCCGGTTGGCGAACAACGCGGCTGTCATGTGGGTACGTGGACTCGACGCGTCTCATAAGTGTGTCAGCCGATCCACTCGGACGGTGACGAGAGCGGGCATCGACGCTGTCCGAATCGATCGGCAGTGCTCCGGGTTCGGGACGGCAGTTCGCCGGAAACTCGCCGCGTCGACGCCGTCTGACGCTCTCGTTCGGATCGTGCTGGTAGAACCAACAGCGCCGGTACCGATGACGAGCAGGCCTTTGTGTTCCAGCGTTTTAAGAACGGGCGACGAACTGGCCGCCGAACCGGATCCGTGTCGGCCGGCAGTCGATCGAGCGGACCGACCAGGAGCCACGTCGAGCGGCCGGATCGAAGCCGGCTATTCGAGCCGAGCGAGGCGATTGAGCGCGTAGATCGTCTGCAAGACGTCCACGCTCTTTCCCTGATCGAAGACGAGTTCGTCAGTCTCGAGGACGTGTTCCAGGGTGTCGCGGGAGGCGTGTTCCGGTGCGGCTGCGATCCCCGCGTCGGTCTCGTCGACCCACTGCATCACCCGGAGATCGCTCTTCGAGTCGCCCATCACCAGCGCGAACGGATCGCCGACGCCGAGTACCTCGAGCGCTCGCTCGACCCCGACGACCTTGTTGAGTTCCAGACTGCCGATCTCGGCCGCGTCGGCCTCGTAGTAGGCGACGTCGATCCGATCCAGGATCTCGGTCAGGGTTTCGGGCACCGCGTCGACGTCGAGATCCGGGTAGGCCGCCTCACCTTCGAGGACACCCCTGATCTCGGGATCCTGCGCGGCGTAGAAGGCACGGGTCCAGTCGCGGACGGCTTCCCCCTCGAGTACGATATCGCCGTTGGCGTCGCTCGCGTCGCCCTCGCCGTCGTCACCGCTGGTCTCGCGCTCGTCGTCGAGACCGAGCGCCGTCCCTACCGCGTCCGCGAGCAGGTCGATCAGGTACACCAGCGCTTCGTCGATGATCTCGCGTGCCTTCGAGGACCCGGTCTCGTAGTTGGGCTTCATCGTGACGTTGAACTCGTTGCCCTGCAGGTGACAGCCCCGCCGCAGGTTCTCAGGGGCCCCCGGAAGCACGCGCGATCGCACGTCGTCGAAGACGTCGCGGATCTCCGCGTCCAGGTCCTCGTAGAGGAGTTGCTTCGTCTCCGCGCCGTGGCCCGGCGTGAACACGCCCGTCCCGGCCTCGTAGACGATCGAGAGATCCCCCGAGTGGACGATCTCGCTGCCGAGCCCCTGGATCGCGAACCCCTTGACGTTCTCCAGGGTCTGACCCGTACAGATGACGATCGGAACCCCGGCCTCGTGGAACTCCGTCAGTACGTGGAGCGTGTCCCGCGGAATCTCGTTGTCGGTGCCGCCGGCCGAGCGGAGCGTCTCGTCGACGTCCAGGACGAGGACGTTCACCGCGCGGCCGTACTTGGCGTCGAGGTCGAGCGCGGTGAACGCCTGGTCGCGGGTCGCGCGGGCCGCGATCTCCGCGAACGTCTCACCGGCCGCGAAGTCCGATCGGATCTCGTCTTTCCGCTCCTCGAGTTCCTCCTGGACGCCCTGCCAGTGTTCGAGGGCGACCCGGGAGTCGACGGCCGGAAAGACGTCGACGAACTCCTGGTACTCCCGTAACGTCTTCGTGTCGTACTCGTCGTAGAGGCGATAGACGAGGTCGTATCGTTCCATGTCCCCTACAGGCGTCGGCAGTGGGATAATCGTTTCCAGTCGGCATGCGTCGTGGCCACCGTCGGCCGGCCGCGACCGGGGACATGGCCGTGGGTCCGCCTCACAGCCTTTATAAAAGCCGCACGCGAATTCGAGGACATATGAAAAACGTGGACGACCTCATCGAGAGTGCAGCCGAACTCGCCTCTCGAGGGCTCTCGAAGGGCGAAATTGCCGACGAGTTGAACGTCTCCCGGGAAACCGCGAGCTGGCTCGTCGAGCGAAGCGGCGCGACGACGCAACCGACCGACCAGGCCACACCCGAGTCCGCCCAACCCCGTGCGAACGGGCCGCAGGACATCCACGTGGACTGGTCGGCGATCGGTCGCGACAGCAAGCGCATGGGCGCGATCGCGGAAGCGATGGCCGACATGCTCGCCAAGCACGGGGAGGACGTCGACCTCACGATCGGGATCGAGAAGGCCGGCGGCCCGATCGCGACGCTCGTCGCGCGCGAACTGGAGACCGACCTGGGGACCTATACCCCCGCGAAACACCAGTGGGAGGAAGGCGACATCGAGGAACTCGGAGGCACGTTCTCGCGGAACTTCGCCGGTATCCGCGACCGGGAGTGTTACATCGTCGACGACACGATCACGAGCGGCACGACGATGCGCGAGACGATCGAGGCCATCCGTGCGGAGGGCGGCGAACCGCTGGCCTGTATCGTGCTGGCGGACAAACAGGGCCTCGAGGAACTCGAGGGCGTCCCCGTCTACTCGCTGTTGCAGGTCATCAGCGTCGGCCAGGAGGAGTGACGCGGCCCGGCAGTCGCTGACCGATCGTGACGTCGGTGTTCAAAAAACGGAGTTCGCGGAGACGGGTCGGTCCTAGCCGTGGATGCCCATCGCTTCGATCTGTTCCTGGTAGCGGTTCCGGATCGTCACTTCGGTCACCTGGGCAACGTCTGCGACCTCGCGCTGGGTCTTCTTCTCGTTGCAAAGCAGCGACGCGGCGTAGATCGCGGCCGCAGCGTAGCCGGTGGGTGACTTGCCCGAGAGGAGCCCTTCCTCGGCCGTCTTCTCGATGATCTCGTTGGCCTTGGTCTGGACCTCTTCGGAGAGTTCGAGTTCGGAGCAGAATCGCGGGACGTACTTTTTCGGGTCGACGGGGCGCATCTCGAGACCGAGTTCCTGCGAGATGTACCGATACGTGCGACCGATCTCTTTCCGTTCGACGCGTGAGACTTCCGAAATCTCTTCGAGACTGCGCGGGATCCCTTCCTTTCGACAGGCGGCGTACAGTGCCGACGTCGCGACGCCCTCGATCGAGCGGCCCCGGATGAGGTCCTCCTTGAGCGCGCGTCGATAGATGACCGACGCGACCTCGCGGACCGACCGCGGGACCCCCAGCGCGGATGCCATCCGGTCGATTTCGCTGAGCGCGAACTGCAGGTTTCGTTCGCCGGCGTCTTTCGTTCGAATGCGCTCCTGCCACTTGCGCAGCCGGTGCATCTGGCTGCGCTTTTTCGAGGAGATGGACCGCCCGTACGCGTCCTTGTCCTTCCAGTCGATCGTCGTCGTCAGCCCCTTGTCGTGCATCGTCTGGGTCGTCGGCGCGCCGACGCGGGACTTCTCCTGTCGTTCCTGGTGGTTGAACGCCCGCCACTCAGGGCCGGGGTCGATCTTTTCTTCCTCCACGACGAGCCCACAGTCTTCACAGATGAGCTCACCCCGGTCGGAGTCCTTTACGAGATTGTCCGATTCACACTCGGGGCAGGCACGTACCCCCTCCTGATCCTCGGTCTCGTCCGTCTCACGCGTTCGCTCCCGCTGGCGGGTGGACCGTGTCATCGCACTTTTATAGTAGTATCACCAAAGTATATAAACCCTTGGGAAGGGTTTTCGGGTAATGGTACGTATCTGCCGAAAACAGCACATCTGGGACCTCAGACGCGAAGTTTACGATTTGGAACCGGAAAGCCTTTATCCCAATCCTACCGACCGCAGCCACGAATGCCGGTCATCGAGTGCGACGTCGACGCGGCCCGCGATCGTCTCGAGCAAGCAGGTGTCAGCGTCGAAACCGGGAACACGGATCACGAGCGATGGCGTGCGAGCCGCGGCAACGCGACCGCAATCGCGTACGACGACAAAGTGGTGATCCAGGGCGGGACGCCGCGGGATCTCGAGGCACTGCTCCGGGAGGACGGCGGTCGCGCGCACGTCTACTTCGACGGTGCGGCCCGCGGTAACCCGGGGCCGGCGGCGATCGGCTGGGTGATCGTCACGGGCGACGGAATCGTCGCCGAAGGGAGCGAGCGGATCGGGCGCGCGACGAACAACCAGGCCGAGTACGAGGCGCTCGTCGCCGCCCTCGAAGCGGCCCGCGACTACGGCTACGACGAGGTCCACCTGCGCGGCGACTCCGAACTGATCGTCAAACAGGTCCGCGGCGAGTACGACACGAACGATCCCGAACTGCGCGAGAAGCGCGTAACCGTCCACGAACTCCTCGCCGCGTTCGACGAGTGGACCATAGAGCACGTCCCGCGCGAAGTCAACGATCGGGCGGACGGGCTGGCGAACGAGGCCCTCGACGCGGCCTGACCCGCCGACCGGGACGGGTGAACGACCGCGGACCGGCAAGGGGAAAATCCCTCGAGCACGAACGAGCCGACATGGACGATCGGAACGCGACCGACGCCGACGACGAGAGCGAACTCCCGGCCGACGTCGTCGACGACGCCGAACGACTCACCAGGCTCGAACGACAGGCGATCGACGAGAACGAACGCACGGCGTACGCAGAGCGCCGCGACGACCTGCTCGCCGATCACGGGTTCACGTCTCGCGTCCGGGACGATTCCGGAGCCGCCACGCTCGTGCTCCACCCCGCGGAGTGGCTCGCGGACGGCGTCGTCCGGACCGATCGCATCGACGACACCTCGCGCGCGATCGAAATTCCGCTGGAAGGGGCGGACAACCCGGACGACTGGGACGCAGTCGACGAACGCAACCGGGAACTCGCCCGCGAAGTCGAGGCAGTTCACGGCGACGTCCACGGTGCCAACGCGGCCGCACTCGCCGATTTCCTGGGCAATCACTACGCGAAGCCGATCGAATCGGCGACGGCCGCCGAACTCGAGGAGTTCCGATCGGAGTACTTCGTGCGCAACGCCTGGCCCAGCGAAAAACAACGGCAGGTAATCGACGACTCGATCAGACTCGTCTTCGAGACGGCCGGTGAACCGGTGCCCGGATTCCAGGTTCAGTCGTCGTCTGCGAACGACGGGACGCCACGCTCGTAACTCGTCGAGCGGGTGGTCCCGGATTACTGGTTACTGTAGCTCTCGTCGACGATGTCGCGGATCTCGTCGGCGCGATCGTCGTCCGTGACGACCTTCGAGAGGGTCCACTGGATGCCGTCGAGGACCGCGTCGTAGCCGTCGTCGGTCAGCGAGTACTGGTTCGTTCGCTTGTCCAGTTCGCTCTTTTCTACCAGTCCGAGGTCGACGAGTTCGTCGAGGTTGGGGTAGAGTCGCCCGTGGTTTACTTCGGTTCCGTAGTACTCCTCGAGTTCGCGCTTGATCGCCAGCCCGTACATGGGTTCTTTGGCGAGGATGACGAGGATGTTGTTCTGGAACGCGGTCAGGTCGCGTGCAATACTCTGTTCGCCGGTGATTGATTGTGCCTCTGACATACGTGTGCAAATGTCACCAGACTATTTAAGACTTGCCAACTATTTGCCCACTTCGGTCGATCAGACGAGGCTAATCGACATCCGCGGGCCCCGGTACGCTGGTGCGACCGGATCTCGTCCCTCGGCTGTCTGGAAGCCGTCAACTGGAAGATGAAACTCGATTACGAAAGTACTTTTTGATCCACCCGTGGAGTTTCCGGTACATGGTCAATCTCTGGGAAGACTTAGAGACCGGACCGAACCCGCCAGAAGAGATCTACGCCGTCGTGGAGTGTCTCAAGGGCGAGCGCAACAAGTACGAGTACGACAAGGACGTCCCCGGCGTCGTCCTCGATCGCGTGCTCCACAGCAACGTCCACTACCCGTCGGACTACGGCTTCATCCCGCAGTCGTACTACGACGACGAGGACCCCTTCGACGTGCTCGTCCTCGTCGAGGACCAGACGTTCCCCGGCTGTGTCATCGAGGCTCGCCCGGTCGCGCTGATGAAGATGGACGACGACGGGGAACAGGACGACAAGGTCATCGCCGTGCCCGCCGAAGATCCCCGGTACGACCACATCGAGGACCTCGAGGACATCCCGCAACAGCAACTCGACGAGATCGACGAGTTCTTCGCGACCTACAAGAACTTAGAGGAGGGCAAGGAAGTCGAGACGCAGGGCTGGGAGGACAAGCAGGCGGCCTACGACGCGATCGAGCACGCCCAGGACCT
Source organism: Halosolutus amylolyticus (assembly GCF_023566055.1). Taxonomy (NCBI): domain Archaea; kingdom Methanobacteriati; phylum Methanobacteriota; class Halobacteria; order Halobacteriales; family Natrialbaceae; genus Halosolutus; species Halosolutus amylolyticus. The sequence continues at coordinate 86,228 of NZ_JALIQP010000002.1, forward strand.
CTACGAGGAACACTTCGAGTAGCCGCTCCGTCGGCAATTACAGCGGAAGCAGGGAGGAGGCCCACGGCTTCAGTCGTGGGAGAAGTCAGGACCGCGGTGTCGCTTCGACTCCGTTTCCTGCCTTCCGTTTCACGGTCGTGGCCAACCCGGACCAGGGGTGCCATTCGATTCACGGGAGTTATCCGGCCGCCCGCGACTCATGCATTATGAGCATGGGTAATTTTATTGGGTGCAGGACCGTAGCTACTCCTGTCATGGCAGCCACCAACCCGTCCGCCCGCGACTCCTCGTCGGCCCCCAGTTCCGACACCGGCGCCGGAATGAATCATCCGACGGTCGTCCCGACGAACTTCGATCCCGAGGACGACGATCGAGAGTAGGCTGGCCACCCGCCCCGCTCTTCAGCCCCCGATTCGTCGGTCCCCCGTCTCGTTCCTCGCTGCCGTTCGATCGCGGATCGGCCAGTCCGACTATAGTAACGACTGGAACGAGTTACACACTGATCGCAAGGCGGCTTGCGATCAGGTGTGCATTGATCTTCAGTGGCTGCGATAGAACCAGTCAGGATTGCCGCGACCTGCGACACGAGCCCTGTCGCTCCTTCTCGGAAATCGTGTCTCGAAACGAACCTTCTTGTATACGGTCGAACTACGACCGCCCATGGGTCTGTTCGATCGATTGCGGGGCGACGGCGATCCCAGGGTCGCATTTATCGGGATCGACGGCGTACCGTATAGCCTCTTGTCGGAACACGAGGAACTGTTTCCCAACTTCGCCGCCCTCGCCGACGAGGGAACGGCGAGCGAAATCTCCAGCATCGTCCCGCCCGAATCGAGCGCCTGCTGGCCGTCACTCACGACGGGGATGAACCCCGGCGAAACCGGCGTCTACGGCTTCCAGGATCGCGAAGTCGGTACGTACGACACCTACGTTCCGATGGGTCGAGAGGTGCAGGCCGATCGGGTCTGGGACCGCGTCCAGGAGGCGGGTCGCCAGTCGACGGTGCTGAACGTCCCCGTCACCTTCCCGCCACAGCGGAACGTCCAGCGGATGGTCTCCGGCTTTCTCTCTCCCGGTCTCGACAAGGCCGCCTATCCGGACGACGTCCGGGACCACCTCGAGTCGATCGACTACCGGATCGACGTCGATCCGAAACTCGGTCACGAGGACGACAAGGCCGCGTTCATCGAGGACGCCCACGCCACGGTCGACGCCCGGTTCGAGGCGTTCGAACACTACATCGAGGAAGACGACTGGGACCTGTTCTTCGGCGTCTTCATGACGACCGATCGGGTCAACCACTTCCTGTTCAAAGACTACGAGCGAGACGGCGAGTACCGAGACGAGTTTCTGGACTTCTATAAGAAGATCGACGATTACATCGGTCGCCTGCGAGAGGCGATGCCGGAAGACGTCACGCTGATCGTCGCCTCGGACCACGGCTTTACGAGCCTCGACTACGAGGTCCACTTCAACGAGTGGCTCCGGGAACAGGGCTGGCTCTCCTTCGAGACCGACGACCCCGAGGAACTCGGCGACATCGCCTCGGACACGAAAGCGTACTCGTTCATCCCCGGCCGTTTCTACATCAACCTCGAGGGCCGCGAACCGCGCGGATCGGTCCCCGAAGACGAGTACGACGCCGTCCGGGACGAACTCAAGGCCGACCTCGAGGCCCTCGAAGGGCCGGACGGGCGGGCAGTCGTCGAACGCGTCGTCGAGAAGGAGGACGCGTTCCGGGGCGACCACGACGACATTGCGCCCGACCTCGTCGCCATCCCGAACAAGGGCTTCGACCTCAAGTCGGGATTCAAGGCCGACTCCGAAATCTTCGACACCGGGCCCCGCAACGGCATGCACAGCTTCGACGACACCGCCCTGTACATCGACCATCCCGAGGCGTCGATCGGCGACGCCGACCTCTTCGACATCACGCCGACGATCCTCGACCTGATGGACGTCGAGTACAGTCGCGGCGACTTCGACGGCGCGAGTCTCGTCTAGGATCGCCGTCCGCAGTTCGATTCCGTTTTCCGGGCGCGGGGACCGAACCTCGGGTATGGAAGAAGTGATCCACGCCCGCGGCCACGAGCACGTCACCGCCGAACACGTGAGCACGTTCGAGGTGACGACCGACGACTATCTCACTCCTGCCGGCGACTGCATTCTCGCGATCGAAGCCGATCGCGCGCCGGCGGACTTCGATTCCGACTTCGTCACAGCCTGCCAGGACCGGGACGCGACGATCACGGTGACGATCGAGGCCGACGGCCACACCGAGACCGTTGAGGGACGAGGTCACCCCGACCTCGAGTTCACCAACGAGCGAAGCGCAGTCGGACGGACCAGCGACTACGTGGACGACCGGACGGTCGTGACCGGGGCCGAGTTCGCGGCCGAGGGGTTCGATCGTGACCTCGTCGACGCGCTGGCCGACGGTGCCGAGGCGACGGTGACGATCGGCGTCGAGCGACGCTGACTGGTGGGGAACCGCACGGTGAGACGAGCGATCGATTCCGGTTCCGTCGTCGTTTTGGGTGCCGCGTGCGAAGGGCGCTCCATGAGTGACGATCCGGAGCCTGCGGTCAACATCAGCGGCGGGACGGCCGGCGGTGGCGCGCCCGCCGAGTTCGATCCGGCGACCGCCGACACGCGGGCCGAGCGCGTGGTCGACCGGCTCGGCGAACTGTACTGGCAGAAATCCTACGGCGGCCGGGACGCCTTCACCTGTCTCGTACGGACGATCCTGAGCCAGAATACGAGCGACAAGGCGAGCCAGCCGGCCCACGACGCGCTGATCTCGAAGTACGACGGTGAGGGCGTCGATCTCGCCGAGTCGCTCGCGAACGCCGAGCAGTCGACGCTCGCGGAGACGATCAGTTCCGCCGGGCTGTACAACCAGAAGTCCGAGATCCTCATCGCGACCGCCGAGTGGGTACTCGAGGAGTTCGGCTCTGCGGTCGCCTTCGACGAGTTCGTCACGGACGAGGGCCCGGAGACGGTCCGCGAAACCCTGCTCGAAGTGCGGGGCGTCGGTCCCAAGACCGCCGACTGCGTCCTGCTGTTCGCGGGCGGTCGCGGCGGCGTCTTTCCGGTCGACACGCACGTCCACCGGATCTACCGCCGGCTGGGAATTGCCGATCCCGACGCCGATCACGAGGACGTTCGGGCCGTCCTCGAACGCGACGTCCCCGCCGCGAAGTGCGGCTTCGGCCACACCGCGACGATCCAGTTCGGTCGCGAGTACTGCACGGCGCGGAAACCAGCCTGTCTCGACGACCCCGACGCGTGTCCGATGGCCGACCTGTGCGATCAGGTCGGCGTCTACCCGGCGTCCGACGAGGTCGTCGACCCCGCCGCGACGATCGAGTGAGTACGGATTCGGACCCCGATCGTGAACCTGACGCGACGATCCGCATCCGTTCCTCGCCATTCTCGGATTCGAAACACGGGACTCGGACGGCCACCGGATCGTTGCGTTGCCGATCAGCTACCGGGTCGTACACCAGTAGTCGACAACTGAATCGTACCGTCGCCAACCAACCGCGTGGCCGAATCGCGCGCTCGCCGCTCATCGATGCGAGCGCGCGATTCACGGGGGAGGGCTGGCCGATCGCGCGGCGCGCGGATCCGCGCGCCGCGCTGCGTGGTGGACATGAAAAGGGCGAGTGAGGCCTGCCAAGGGCGAGTGAGGGCTTTCAGAGGAAGCGGAAGGTCTCGAGGTTCTTCGGCGCGAAGGTTCGCATGTCGAACTCGTGGTAGAGCGCGCTCGAGAGGTCCTGCGTGGAGCGTTCGTCGCCGTGGACGCAGAGCACCTTCTCGGGCCGGGGGTTCATCGTCCGCACGAAGTTCTCGAGGCCGGCCCGATCGGCGTGGCCGGAGAAGCCGTCGACGGTTTCGACGTTCATGTTCAGCGAGAGGGTGCCGCGGCCGCCGCCGTTGCCCATCGCGCCCACTTCGCTGGTGGGGATCTCGTCCCAGCCGTTCTGGATGCGCCGGCCGAGGGTCCCCTGGGCCTGGTAGCCGACGAAGACGAGCGTCGAGTCCGGATCGGGGCCGATGTGGCTGAGCCAGGACATGATCGGGCCGCCGGTGACCATCCCCGAGGTCGAGAGGATGATGCAGGGTTCGCCGTCGGCGACGTCCTGTCGCTCCTCCTCGCCGCCGTCGATGTGGTTGAACTCCTCGGCGAGGAACGGGTTCTCGTCCTCGTGGAAGATCCGATCGCGCAGGTCGTCGCGCAGGTACTCGGGGTAGGTCGTGTGGATGGCGGTCGCCTCCCAGATCATCCCGTCGAGGTGGACCGGCATCGAGGGGATATCACCGCTTCGCATCGCCTCTTCGAGGACGAGCATGATCTCCTGGGAGCGCCCGACCGCGAACGCGGGGATGAGGACCTTGCCGCCCTCGTCGTAGGTGTCCTTGATAACCTGTTTCAGCTTCCGTTCGGAGTCTTCCTGGTCGGTCTGGTAGTCGTTGCGACCGCCGTAGGTCGACTCGAGGACGAGCGTCTCGACGCGCGGGAAGTCGTTGGTCGCGCCGTTGAACAGGCGGGTGTCCTCGTAGTGGATGTCGCCGGAGAACGCGACGTTGTAGAGGCCGTCGCCGATGTGGAAGTGCGAGACGGCCGAGCCGAGAATGTGGCCAGCGTTGTGGAACGTGAGTTTGACGTCGGGCGCGATGTCGGTGACGTCGCCGTACTCGAGCGGGATCGTGTGCTTGATCGCCTCGCGGACCTGCTCGCTCTCGTAGGGCGGGGTGCGTCCCTCCTTGGCCGCGACGTCGAGGTAGTCGAGCGTCAGCAGTCCCATCAGGTCCCGCGTGGGTTCGGTACAGTAGATCGGCCCATCGTAGCCGTACTTAAACAGGAGCGGAATGAGCGCGGAGTGATCGAGGTGGGCGTGGGTGAGGACGACCGCGTCGATCGTCTGGGGACCCGCACCGAGCGCTTCAGGGGCGTGGAGGTAGGGAACTTCGCCTTCGGCGCCCGGTTTGTCGCCGCAGTCGATGAGAATCCGCGTTTCGGGGGTCGAGAGGATGAAGGAGGCGCGGCCGACCTCGCGACAGCAGCCCAGCGTGGTGATGCGGACGTACTCGTCGTCGGACATCTCCTCGCGGTGGATCTGTCGGCCGACCTTCTCGAGGATGTCCCGGCGCTCGTCGCGTTCCTGCTTGAGGAAGCTCCGGACGTTCGAGACCGTCGAGGACTCGATCGGCGGCGTGCGGACGACTTCGGGCGTCCAGCCGACGTTCTTGGTGATGTCCCGGAGCGTCGAGCCGTGGCGGCCGATCACCATGCCGGGCTTTTCGGCCTCGATGACGACCTCGCCGGTGTCGGCGTGGAAGTCGAGGTCGGTAACGCCCGCCTCGTCCGGGATGACGTTCATGATCTGCTCGCGAGCCTCGTCGGGTCGCGAGAGAACGCTCGGGTCCGGACGGACGGTGATGCGTTTGCGGAGTTTGCTCGCGAGCTTCCGGATCAGGTCGCCCTGCTGGGCGAATTTCTTCGGATCGCGCGTGTAGACCACCAGTTCCGGGCCTTCGTATTTCACCGAGGAGACCGAGATATCGGTCGGTAACTCGCTCGTGATCTCTGCTTTCAGATCGTCGAGTTGCTGCTCTACAGTACTCATAGGTCGCCAATTGGGCTTGCGTGAACTCGCCGACGGGGAGCCGACGTGTCGTCCCGGAACCGACCCCGGGCGATCGGCGACGAACGGATCTCGTCGCCGTCCCGGTCCCTGCCGACCACCGATAGCCACTCGTGTGTGGGTCCTGATAGCGACGGGGAGTGATGTCGGACTGTGACGGGGTTCGGATACCGTCTCGTGTTCCGGATCATCCTGTCAAGTTCCGTGCGTGACGACACGCTCCCAGGTCGGTCGTCCTGGTCCGTGCGGGAAGATTCCAGGGAGAACCCGCTTACTCGACGCTATTCTTTGCGTGGTATAAAAGCCTTCGCAAAAATCAGGGCCCTTCGACACGTTGTCCACCTATGGAACTGACACCGGACCGCGTCGTTGCCGAACGCGACTGGGTCGTACAGCGTGCTGACCGCGTCGTTCCGCTCATCAACGACGTCCGATCGGATCTCGGCGCGGCCTTCGATACCGACGTCGATCCGGTGACCGACGAGCAGTACCGCGCGGAAGTCGACGCCGTCTTCGCCGACGGCGACCTGGCGGTCAACGTCGCGGCGATGGTCGCCATCCTCCGCAGGCTAGACGTCGAGGGGGACTATCCCGGCTTTATCGTCGACGAGATTCTGGGTCGAGAACTCGCGGCGACGATCGCCGGCACGCAACCCCTGCGGACGCTGGGCGAGGCGACGTTTCACTACGCGGACGTGCAGGTCCACGGCGGCGACGACGAGAACGCTGGCGTCGACGACCTGGAGGCGGCGCTCGCGGCTGGCTTCCAGGAGCGCATTCCCGGCTGGAACTGGACCGAGCGCGAGAGTCCGTTCAGCGTCGACTGACGGGGCAGAAGCCGAGTTTCGGTGTCGACCGGCCGGCGGAAAGAAGAAGCGTTCTCAGGAGTCGGAGGAGTCGTCGTCCGCCGAACCGTCGTCGCCGTTCTCCGATTCGTCGGTGTCCTCGTTCGCCGTCTCGTTCTCCGCTCCCTCCTCGGGGACGGGTCCCTGCTGTTGTTGCTGTTGCTCGATGATCAGGTCGTAAGCCTCGCTCCCGTACAGCACGGTCAGGGGGCCGCTTCGGAGTGCGCCGAGGATTGCCCCGTCGTCGCCGTCGATCAGGTACAGCCCCTCGACCTCGTCTGAGGACTCCTCGACCGTCACGTCCTCCTCGTCGACGTAGGATTCGAACTCGTCGATCGCGTCCTGACGGCGCTGTTCGACCTCCTCCTGGAACTCGACCCGATCGATCTCGCCCGATTCGAGCTGGTCGTAGAGCTCTTCGACGTCCGCCTGTGCTACGTCGACGACGGCGGTGAGGCGGTCGTCCCCGTTCTCGTCTTCGTCCTGATTCAACAGACTGGCGTCGGTACAGCCCGCGATCGACGCTGCGGCGCCCGTGCCGGCGATCCGAAGGAATCGGCGGCGATCGTGCTCTGTGGTCATGTCGTGCTCGAACGCCACTCCCCGGAGAAATAAGGGTTTTTGACAGCCAGTCACACGTTTGGCGTCGCTGCGACGGGTCCGGGCCCCTTTTATTCGGCCGTGAGCAATCTCGAGACAGTGACAGCCAGTCCCCACACCTCGCGAGCGGTCACGCTCGAGCAGCCTTCGCTCGCGGCCGCGTGCGAGGCGATCGCCGACGGGCTCGAGCGGGAGGCCCTGGTCACGGTGTTCGGTCGCTGTACCGTCGACTACGAGGGTCGAGCCGCCAGCACCCTCGACGCGGGCGATCGCCACGTCATGCTGAAACCCGACGGCGCGGCGCTGGTCCACACCCACGAGGGCCAGCAACCGGTCAACTGGCAGCCGCCCGGCTGCGACCACGACGTCGCCTGCACGGACGAGACCCTCCTTCTCGAGAGCCGCCGATCGACGCCGGACGAACGGCTCAGCGTGCGATTCCAGCAGGTGCTACAGGTCTCGGCCTTCTCGGGCACCGACACGAACGAACTCGCACTCGAGGGAACGGAGGAAGATCTCCGCCAGCGGATCCTCGACGAACCCGCCCTGCTCGAGGACGGGTTCACGCCGCTCGCGACCGAACGCGACACCCCGGCCGGCGCCGTGGACATCTACGGCGAGGACGCGTCCGGTCGCGCCGTCGTCGTCGAACTCAAGCGCCGCCGGGTCGGCCCGGACGCCGTGAGTCAACTGCGACGGTACGTCGACGCCCTCGAACGCGACCTCCACGCCGACGCCGCCGTTCGTGGCCTGCTCGTCGCCCCGTCGGTGACCGACCGGGCCGATCGGCTCCTGGCCGATCACGGTCTCGAGTTCGTCGCGCTGGAGCCGACGGCGGAGTGAATCGCCGACGTCCGACTCAGGGCGCGTACGTCCCCTCGAGCGTCGCCTCGTCGATCACGTGGCCCTCGATCGCCGACTCGAGCGCGTCGGCGTCGGTGTCAGCGCCGAGGTCGAGCGTCGTGTCCAGCGCGTAGAGGGTGAACACGTAGGTGTGTTCCCGGTCCGGCGGGTTCGGCCCGCCGTAGCCCGGTTCACCGTAGTCGTTCGTCCCCTCGTCGGCGTCGTCCGGGCTCCAGTCTTCGGGAATCTCCGTCCGCTCCGGCGGGACGTTCCAGACGACCCAGTGGTCCCACACCTTCCCCGCCGGCTCGACCGCGTCGGGGTCGTCTATCACCAGGGCCAGCGACTCGGCGTCGTCCGGCACGCCGTCGATCAACAGCGGCGGGTTGACGTCGTCGTGCTGGTAGCCGTACTTTTCGGGGATCCGATCGCCGTCGTCGAACGCAGGACTCGTCAGGGACAGGGAGGACATCACTCGGCTCTCCCACCTCGTCCACGAAGAAAGTTACACAGTGGCGCGGTGACGTCGATGTCAGCGCGCACTTATCCCTCTCGATTTCCTAAGGCGGTCGATGTCACTTGCATCTCGTCTTTCGAACCGTCGCGGTAGCGAGTCTGCGGACCGATCCGAATCGTCCGCGTCGTCGACCGACGAACCGGTGTCCGACACCGCGCTCTTCCGCCTGGGACGCGTCCTCTTCGGGGGCGTCCTCGCGTTCAACGCGATCGACAACCTGCGGAACCTCGAGGAACGAATCGGCTACGCAGAATTCAAGGGCGCGCCCGAACCCGACCGTACCGTCCCCGCGGCCAGCGTCGGCCTCCTGCTCGGCGGACTCGGCGTCGCCCTCTGGAAACTCCCGGCCGCGGCCGCGCTCGGGATCGCCGGCTTCCTGGCCGGCACGACGCCCGTGATGCACGACTTCTGGAATCAGGACGACGAGGAGGAGAAACAACAGGAGCAGATCCAGTTCCTCAAAAACACCGCGCTGTTCGGCGCCACACTGGCGTTCGTCCGCGTCGCCCGCCGTTCGAGGTAACCCTCGCCGTTTTCTCACCCAGTCGTCGCCGTTCCCCACCCGTTCGACTACTCCTCGAGCAGCCGTTTCAGCCGATCGAGTTCCGTCAGCGCCTCGACGGGAGTGAGGTGTGCGAGGTCGAGCGCCCGGAGTTCGGCGGCGACGTCGGTCGGCACGTCACCTACGTCGGAGCGTGGCTCCGACGAGGATCGCGAACCAGGGGTTCGCTCACCCCCGTCTGCGGTCGCCTGCCCCGTTCCCGCGTCGTCGACTGGCGACACCTCGGACTGGTCCCGGTCGTCCCCGGCGATCGGATCGTCGGCCGCCTCCGCGACCAAATCCCGCGATCGATCCACTACCGACTCCGGAACGCCGGCGGCGGTCGCGACTTCGACCCCGTAGGACCCCGTCGCCGCGCCGGGGGCGATCTCGTGGTGGAAGACGACCTCGCCATCCTCCTGGTCGACCTCGAAGTGGAGCGTGAACGCGGCCGGGAGGTCGTCCGCGAGTTCGGTCAGCGGGTGGTGATGCGTCGCAAAGAGCGTCGTCGCGCCGACCTCGTCGTGGAGGTGTTCGGTGATCGCCTGCGCGATCGCGAGACCGTCCGCGGTCGACGTGCCGCGGCCCACCTCGTCCAACAGCACGAGCGATCGCTCGTCGGCCTCCCGGAGGATCGTCGCGAGTTCGTCCATCTCGACCATGAACGTCGATCGGCCGCCGGCGATGTCGTCGCTGGCACCCACGCGGGTGAAGATCCGCTCGACCGGCGTCAGCCGGGCCGATCGCGCGGGGACGAAACTGCCGACCTGCGCGAGGAGGACGATCTGGGCCACCTGCCGCATGTACGTCGACTTCCCCGACATGTTGGGGCCGGTGATCACCGCCAGCCGCCGATCGTCGTCGAACCGGGCGTCGTTCGGAACGAACGACTCCTGCGTGCGCTCGACGACCGGGTGGCGGCCGCCCTCGACGTCGATGACGAGGCCGTCGTCGCCTCCGGTTCCGTCCCGATCGAGGATCTCGGGCCGACAGTAGTCGTACTGGGCCGCGGCGGTGGCCAGCGAGACGAGCGCGTCGAGCGTCGCGACGGCGTCGGCGAGCGCCTGCACGCGTTCGACCTCCTCGGCGATCTCGCGGCGTACCTCCCGGAACAGTTCGTACTCGCGTTCGTCCGCGCGCTCTTCCGCGCCGACGATCTCGTCCTCGCGCTCCTTGAGTTCGGGCGTGACGAACCGCTCGGAGTTTTTCAGCGTCTGGCGGCGCTGGTAGTTCTCCGGCACCGCGTCGAGGTTGGGGTTGGTCACCTCGATGTAGTAGCCGTGGACCGAGTTGTAGCCGACCTTCAGCGAGTCGATCCCGGTCCGGTCCCGTTCCGCCTCCTCGAGGTCGTCGATCCACTGTTTGCCGTTCCGGGCCGTCTCGCGCAACGCGTCCAGGTCCTCGTCGTACCCCTCGGCGATGATCCCGCCCTCGGTGATCTCGATCGGCGGGTCCGCGACGATCGCGTCCTCGATCAACTCGCGGACGTCGGCGAGCGGGTCGAGGTTGGCGTGGAGGTCCTGGAGGCGGTCGCAGTCGGCGTCGGCGAGTTGCGCCCGGATCTCGGGGACGACCGCCAGCGTGTCCCGGAGCGAGCGCAGGTCCCGCGCGTTGGCTCGCTCGCGGGAGATGCGACCGATCAGTCGCTCCAGGTCGTAGACGTCCCGCAGGCGGTCGTGGAGCCGTTCCCGCCGCTGGACCGCCCCCGTGAGTTCGTCGACGGCATCGTGGCGGGCCGCGATCCGATCGGGATCGAGCAACGGCCGGCGGAGCCAGTCCCGGAGTTTGCGGCCGCCGAGAGCGCTGGCGGTCTCGTCGAGCACGCCGACCAGCGTGGCGTCCTCGCGGCCGTAGACGGCCCGCGGCTCGAACAGTTCGAGGCTCCGCAGGGCGACGGCGTCGAGGAGGAGGTACTCGCGGGGATCGTACCGGGTGAGGCGGGTGATGTACTCGAGTCGGTGGGCCGAATCGGCCGCGAAGACGGCGTCGACGCGCCGGTCGTCGTCCTCCCCGCGTTCGCCCTCGTGTTCCCCGCCGCGGACGTACTCGGCGTAGGCGAGCAACGCGCCGCAGGCCCGAATCTCCGCGTCGCTGGCGAGCAGTGCATCCGGGTTCCGGAAGTAGGTCGAGAGTTTCTCGCCGGCCCGATCGCGATCGAACGCGCGGGCGTCGAACGGCGTCACCATGCAGTCCTCGGGGACGAGGTCGGCCGGAGCGTCGGGACCGACGACCGCCTCGGAGGGGTCGAACCGGCTCACCTCGTCGGCGATCGACTCGCTCGCGGTCGAACTCGTCGCGAGGAAGTCGCCGGTCGAGACGTCGAGGAGGGAGAGCGCGAGGGCGTCGCCGTCCCGCGCGATCGCGGCGACGAAGTTGTTGTCGTCGCCCGCGAGCAGTTCGTCCTCGGTGAGCGTCCCCGGCGTGATCACGCGGGTGACCGCCCGCTCGACGACGCCGGAGGTCTCGCCCGGTTCCTCGACCTGGTCGGCGACCGCGACCCGGTACCCCGCCTCGAGCAACTCCTCGACGTACGACTCGGCGTTGTCGATCGGGATGCCGGCCATCGGGTACTCGCCGGTGCTGTCCTCGCGACTGGTGAGCGTGATCTCGAGCAGTCGCGCGGTGCGTTCGGCGGCCTCGCAGAAGGTCTCGTAGAAGTCCCCGACCTGGAAGAGTACGAGCGCGTCGTCGTAGCGCGCACAGAGGTCGTGGTACTGGCGCATCATCGGCGTCAACTCGTCGCGTTTCTCGGCCATCGCGTCGGGCGGGCCAAGCGCCGAATCCATGTCTCAATTCCGCCGCCGCACGGGGAAATACCTTGCTGGATCTCTCCCCGGATCGATCGCGGTCGATCGGTTCTCTGCTCGACTGATCGAGTCGTCTGACTGTCACGCTATCGGAAAAAACGTATTACGGGGGCTCTCGAAGAGGGGAGTGATTGACATGGAACCGGGCTCGTCGATCGGTCGGGTACTCGCGTTTCTGGCCGTCACGCTGCTGATCAGCAGCGCCCTCGTCGGCGTCGCCGTCGCCGCGCCGTCGAGCACGACCGACGCCGGCCTGCTGGAGTCGGAGCGCACCGATCGCGTCGGCGCCATCGACGACGAACTGAACGACACGACCGGGACCCTCGAGAACACGACGAACGAGACCACGGACACGATCGAGAACACGACGAACGAGACGACAGACGCGATCGCGACCGTCACGAACGAGACGACCGACGCCCTCGCGAACACCACCGACGAAACGACGGACGCCGTCGAGAATACGACGTCCGAGACGACCGACGCCGTGGAGAACACGACGAACGAAACTACCGGCGAACTGGACGACCCCGTCACCAACACGACCGAGGACGCCGTCACGGGCGTCTCCGACGGCCTCGAAAACACGACGGGGACGACGACCGATCTCGTCGACGACGGCGTCGAACTGACGGCCGACCTCGTCCAGTACACCGTCGACGAGACGACCGGCACGATCGAGTACACGGTCACCGGAACGACGAGCCTCGTCGACGACACTGTGGCGGAGACGGGGACGCTCGCCACCCTCGAGATCGACGACCGGCGCGCGCAGTCGTCGGCATCGATCGAGCGGCCGGAAGCCGAGTCGTCGAGCGAAGACGGGGCGACCGCTTCGGATGCGGACTCGGACGACGCAGGGACGAGCGGCGACGAGACGGGCGACGCCGATCGATCGAGTCCGGATACGTCGTCGACCGCCGCCGACGCCGTCCTGGTCGGCCTCATGGGTGCGATGACCGCGACGGGTGCCGCGGCCGGCGGGTCCGGCGCCGGCGCTGGCGGTGCGGGTGGATCGTCGGCCACCGCGAGGGCGCTTCGCCACCTCCGGCACGCGAGAGCCGAGTTCCCGTGGAAGCTCTTCCCGATCTTCAAGTACAGCCGCTACGACGACTCCGATCCGCTCGAGAACGATCGGCGTCGGGCGGTCTACGAGACGATCGAAGCCGATCCGGGCTGTTACCTCTCGCGGATCAGCGAACGAAGCGACGTCTCCCTCTCGACGGTCCGCCACCACGTCCGCATTCTCGAGGACGAAGGACTGGTGTCGACCGCCAAGATCAACGGGAAACGGCGGTACTACGTCGAGAACGAGACGCCGGCGGACTCTCGAGAGGACGGCGACGCCGTCCGTGACGTCGCACTCCACGCCGCGCTCGACGAACCCGCCAAACGCGACGTCCTCGAGACCCTCGCCGACCTCGGCCGGGCACCCAACGGGCGACTCGCGGACGCCCTCGATCGGGACCCGAGCACGGTCTCGCACCACCTCTCCTCGCTCGCGGACGACGGGCTCGTCGTCCGCGAACGCGACGGCCGATCGATGGTCAACGAACTCGCCCCGCGAGTCGAGGCGGTCCTCGCCGACGAGGGGGCGGCGGGGGCCGACGCCTCGTCGCCGACTCCGGCCGACGATTGATACGGTCTGCTGTACCGGGTTACCGGTGCAACCGTGACCGCCCTGCGGTTGCACTGGAACTGACTTCCAGTCGTCCGTACGAGCGCGATCGGGACGCCGATCGAGCGAGCGATTCCAGGCACCGCTCGCGAGCCTCTCGGCGATATCGTGACAGAAACAGCCCAACGCTACAGTCGCGACTGACGGCCCCCGGACGGGGTGTGACGAGTGCTCCCGGGAGTGCCGGGCGTGATCCGTCGGCGCCTAGCCCTCGAACGACGTCGTGTCGCCGCGCCGGTAGCGATCGAGTCGCCGGTAGCCGTGGACGGTGCCCTCGGTGTCGAGTTCGATCTCGTACCGACCGATGATGTCCTGCGTGTCGGGCACCGATCGGCGTTCGACGACCTCGACGACCGCGCGCCAGCCGTCATCGGTCGGCGCGATTTCGCTGACGGCGTCGAACTCCCGGCCGATAAGTTGGCCCGCAGTCGATCGGACGGTCTCGCGAATGGCGAGGACGCCCGCGATCTCCTCCCGATCGGCGTCGACGTCGGCGTCGACGGTCTCCGGATCGACTCGTTCCTCGGCGGTCATGTCGGCCGCGGGCGATTGTCGGCCCTCGCTTTCGGTTTCCTGTTCGTCCGCTCGCTCCTCCTGTTCGACGGCCTGGCTGTCGTTCACGGTTGGATCACTCTCGTCGTGCTGGTAACAGAACCCATCGTCCTGGGCTGGCCGCGAGCAGCGCTCGCCGTCCCCGGTGAGCGCCATGCACTGGTCCGCTTGTTGTTTCGTGTCGGCTTCGGCCATGGTCGTGGTAGATCTCGGTGTGCGTGCTGTACGTTCACAGAGCGACTCAGATCGTCTCGGCGATCGTCGACCGCAGCGCGTCGACGTCGTCGACGCCCTGGCCCGCGATCTTCGGCGCGAGAACGTCGGTGAAGACGTCCGTCAGCACCTGCTCGTCGATCGTGCCGTTCTCGGACGCGCCGTCGAAGACGGCCACGCCCTTCGCGGCCGTGATCGCCGCGCGCGTGCCGACGACCATCTCGAGTTCGTCGCGGAGTTTGCGGGTCGTCGCGACGATCGTCGCGACGTCGTCGTCGGAGAGGTCGACGTGTGCGGCGACGATCTCCCGTTCGGTCTCTTCGTCGTAGAAATCGACGTGGACGCCGACGAACCGATCGAGCAACGCGTCCTGTTGCCGGTGGACGCCGGCGTACTCGACGTCGTTCGACGTGAGGATCACGCGGAAGTCGGGGTGGACCTCGAGCGTCCGGTCGTCGCCGCGTTTGCCCGGTCGCTCGAGGACGCCCTCCTCGAGCACCGAGAGCAACACGTTGTGGGCTTCCGGATCGCTCCGCGAGAACTCGTTGTAGACGAGCGTCGCGCCCTCCCGGACCGCGACCGAGAGGGGGTTGTCGACCCACCGCTGGCGGACGATCTGGGTCTTCTTGTCCACGCCGCTGACGTACCGATCGTGTTCCTCGTATCGCTCCCCGCCCGCGTGTTCACCGACGAGCGCGGCGGTGTCGACGGCCTCGTCGCCGTTGAGCCAGACGACCGGACGGCCGCGTTCGGCCGCGGCCGACAGTGCGAGTGCCGTCTTCCCACAGCCCGTCGGGCCGATCAGGTGAACCGGCTGGTCCGCGTCGAGCCAGCCGGTGATCCGATCGCGGAGCGACGCGACTGTGTCGGTCTCGACGAACGGCTCGGGAACGACCGCCTCGGGATCCGCGAGCGGGCTATCGCCGTTCCGATCGCCGGCCTGCGACGCCTTTCGCGCGAGTTCTTTCTTCGCTCGTCGGCCCTCCTTGCGCTCGCGATCGCGTCTGATCTTGCGGCCGCGCACCTTGCGCTTGCGGGAAGACGAGTCGCCGGCCATTATTCGGTCGCTGACTGTGGCGACGACTCCGGCCGCGGCTCGACCTCGAGCTCCTCGAGTTCCTCGAGATCGCCCTCCGCGGTGGCCTGCTCAATTTTCGCAATCTCCTCCGCGTAGTGCAGGAACGTATCGACCGAGGCGACGACGACGCGGGCCTCGATCGTCAGCAACTCGATCCCGACGACCGAGATGCGCGCCCAGACGTCGATGACGACGCCCTTGTCGAGAATGCGGTCCAGTACTTCCGCGAGACTCGAGGAGTCGGGTCTGCGTTGTGGTTGTGCCATAGCTACATCCGCTCGTTCACGCCACCTTCGTAACACGGCTTGCACTGCGACTGCAAGCCGCCAAGAAGAACGCCTGACGGCCCCGGCTCGAGCGCGTCGGAACGCCCAGCACGGTGGCTCGCGAGACGCGCGATACGACTATCAGGGACCGATCGCCACGGGGTCGTCCCACTGCCATTGCAAGCACCACGGTAAGGCCGCGGGGGCGCAAACGTCGCGTGACGAGTTATCACAGTCGCAGTATCGTTCCAGAACGCGATCGAACAGCTATCCCGCACCGTACGGCCGACCACGACCGCTACCCCCGAGCACGTCCCCGACCGATGACACACCGCTACGTCTACGGCGTCGTCGACTCCGACGACGTCGAGTTCGAGACCGACGCCGTCGCCGGAGCGACGCAGATCTACACGATCGCACACCGCCGACTCGGTGCCGTCGTCTCCGACATCGACACGACAGATCCCGAAGAGACCGACGAGGACGCGCAGCGCCACGACGACGTCCTCCGCGAGATCATGGACGACGGCCACACGGTCGTCCCGATGCAGTTCGGCATGGCCTTCGAGAGCGATCGGGCGCTGAAGAACGTCCTCCGGGGCGCTCGCCCCGCGTTCCGCCGGGCGATGAACGACGTCGAGGGCCGGATCGAACTCGGCGTCAAGATCGTCCGCGACGAGGACGACGACGTCGATCGGGGGACGATCGAGGAGTCGGTCGCGGACGAACTCGAACCGATCGCGGCACAGTCCGTCGCGAACGACCTGTTCAGCGATCGCCTCGTGCTCAATCGGTCCTACCTCGTCGAACGCGACGACCGCGAGGTGTTCGACGCGGCGATCGCGCGACTCGAGGACGAGCACGAGGATCTCACGTTCCGCTACACGGGTCCGTTCGCGCCGTACAGTTTCGTCGACGTCAAGATCGGGGCCCAGCGCTAACCATGTTCATCCTCGACGACCTCCTGTTTCGACCGATCGTCGGCATCGTCGACACGCTCCACACGCTGGCGCTCGACGAACTGTACGACGTGGAGGGACTCGAGGACGACCTCAAGGAGAACCAGTTGCTGTACGAACTCGGCGAGCGCTCCGAGGAGGAGTACCGGCGCCGGAAGGAGGAACTCGAGGAGGAACTCGAGATCGCGCGGGAGATCCACGAGGAACTCGCGAGCGGCCGCGTGGAGGTGAAACGATAATGAGTGACAGGACCGACGACAGCGACGACGAACCGGCCGACGACCACCGCGACGAGTCCGAAGATCTCGAGGAGTTCGATGCGACCGACGAGTCGGCCGACCGCCCGATCGACGGCGACGACGCCGGTCCCGGAACCGACGAGAGCGAAGCCGAGCCGTCGGAGTCGGAGCAGGACGATAGAGATCCGTCGGAGCCGAAGCGGGTCGATCGAGAGTCGACCGAGGCCGCGTCCGGGGACGCTCGTCACGATGGGGACGAGTCCGATCGTGACGGGGACGAGTCCGATCGGAGCGACGACGACCGGCGAGCGGCGCCCCGGGATCCACACCCCCACACACGGGCGGCAAACGCTGGCTCGGACGACGGCCACTGGCTCTCGAACCTGATCGACGCGCTCGAGCGACTCGAGGGGAGTTCGACGTCGGGTCAGCGCCGCAGTGACAGGACGGTTCTCGACTACGACGTCTCGATCGGTACGGCGTTCGACTCGGACGACGACGAGTCGGCGGAGTCGCCGTTCGGATCGCGTCCGATCGACGAGTCGGGGGAATCGCGGCGGGACCGGCCGCGAAAACGCCGTCGTCGCAACAGTTCCACGGGCGGCCACCACCTGACGACCCGGACCGGCGAGGACGAACTGCTGGTGACGGCCGACGTCGCCAGCGCCGACCCGGACGACGTTACGGTCGGCTTCGACGACGGCACGCTCGTCGTCGCCGTCGGCGACCGAGAAATCGATCGGGTCGACGTTCCCTGGACCGATCGATCGGCGGACGCGACGATCAAGAACGGAATCCTGACCGTCGAAGTGACGCCTGGGACCCGATCGACGGACGAGGTGGACGACGATGAGTGACGGGGACTCCTTCGCGCGTCTGCTCGCGGACGCGGAGGACTGCCTGACGAACCTCGACGACTGTCTCGGCGGCGTGGAGGATCTGGACGAACTCGACGCCGACACCCTCGAAGGGGTCCAGTCGGACCTCGACACGCTCACGCGGGTCGCGACGGAGACCGGCGAGTTGCTCGAGGCGCTCGACCTGACCGACCTGCCGGAGGCCGTCGACGCCGACGAGTTGTTCGAGGCGATCGACGCCGGCGAAATTCCGGACGCCCTCGCCGACGAAGACACGGGCGTCGGCGACGTCGTCGAGTTCACGCAGGTGTTCCGGGCGATCGACCTGCTGGAGGCGTGGGACGCCACGGACCTGACCGACATCTGGGCGGAGAAACGCGAACTGGACGACGCGATCGAGGCGGCTGCCGACGAGGGTGAGGACGCAAGCGCGGTCGAGAAGGCCGCCGCGACCGTCGCGGACGACGACGAGTCCCTGCTCGGCGACGAGGACGGGGACCTGATCGGCGACGACGACGAGGATCTGATCGAGACAGACGTGGATCCGGTGGAAGGGACGAAGGAAGCGCTCGGCAAACCCGACGTCGCCGAGGATCCCGAGGCCTACCAGGTGTTCATCCAGAAGCAGGCGATGAAGGGACTCGATGCGTTCCGGGAGGCGCTGCTCGAGACCAACGCGAAGTTCGAGCGCCTGTACGAGATCAACCGCGAGAAGATGCGCCGCCAGGACACCAGCACGAACTCCCGGAACCCGACGGCGGCGTCGACGATCCAGACCGATCGGCGCGACCTCGGCGGCGGGGCCCGTCACGCGACGGTGCCACAGCAGGTCAAACTCTCGACGGCCCCCAGTCGCAAGCGGATCTACGGCCGGCGGTTCGAGATCGAGCGACAGAAACGGAGGACCGACAATGACGACTGATTCACCACTCAAACGACGGGAGTATCGGGCGGGAACTGCACCACGATCGGGAGGATCCGGCTCGGGAGGTGAGCGCCGTGCCGCATGATTTCCAGCCCAGCCGCCAGAAGACCGACCTCGCCGACGTCATCGAGATGCTCCTCGACAAGGGGATCGTCATCAACGCCGACATCGCCGTCTCGATCGGCGACACGCAACTGCTCGGCGTACAGATCCGGGCCGCGATCGCCTCCTTCGAGACGGCTGCCAAGTACGGCCTCGAGTTTCCGGAAGGCACCGATATGCGGCGGCTCGCGGCGGCGGTCGGCGAACCGGAACTCGCGGAGATGGAGCGACCGAACCCCGTCATCGATCCCACCCGCGGCGTCAACGTGACGCCGAATCCCGAAGAGGGCGGCGACGACGAATCGGGCGACGGCGGGGAGGGCGACGACGAGAGCGGCTCGCTCGACATCGAGGAGGATCGCGTGTCCGAACGGGTCGGGAAGCGGCCCGATCCCGAGCGGCCGACCAGCGGCGGGTTCGACCTGCTCAGTGACGATGCGGACGACGATGGGGAGGACGCGGCAGACGACGAAGCCGGGAGCGACGAGGGAGGGACAGAGGACGAAGCGGAAGCGGCCCCCGAAACGGAGGAGTCCTGAGATGCCCACGATCGACGTCGGCGACGGCGAGGACGCGCGCCAGGGACTCGTCACACTCGTCGTGACCGTCGTCGAACTCCTGCTCGAGGCCCTCGAACGCGAGGCGGTCCGCCGCATGGAGTCGGGAAACCTTGCCGACGAAGAAATCGATCGGCTCGGGACCCAACTGGCGACGATCGAGGCCGAAATCGAACAGATCAAGGAAGACGAAGGGATCGAGGAGGGGGTCGACGACCTCCGTGGCGACCTGGACGGACTGGTCAGCGACGCGATCGAACGGTTCGACGAGGAACCGGAGGCCCACCGGAAGCCCGGCTACTCCGTGTTCGGAGGTGAGGAGCCGTGAGTTCCGACGACCCGGAGACGATGACCGATCGCGATCGACGGGGGGAATCCCCGGACGACGAGGGACTCCCGGAGATCGAGGAGGGGCGGTACCTCTACTGTCTCGTCCGGGCCGACGGGGACGAGACCATCGACACGACCGGCGTGGATGGCGAACCGGTCTCGCTGCTCACGGTCGACGGCGTCGGGGCCGTCGTCCACCAGTGTGACACGATCTACGACTCGGCCGACCTCACGGAGGTCAAGCGGTGGCTCGTCCGGCACCAGACGGTCGTCGACGAGGCCGGCGAGGCGTTCGGCACGCCGATCCCCTTCCAGTTCGACACGATCCTCCGCGGCGGCGACGAGGGACTCCGCGAGTGGCTCCGCGAGGAGTACGAGACGATCGATCGGGCCCTGTCCGAACTGGCGGGCCACTGGGAGTACCGCGTCGAGGTCGTCGAGACCGATCCGATCGACGACGAGGCGCTGCTCGAGCGCGACGATCGGCTTCGCGAACTCGACGAGCGGATCGACGCGTCGGAAGAGGGCGCCGCGTTCCTCCTCGAGAAACAGTACGAGCAGCGGGTCAGGGAACTCCAGCAGGCGCGCCGGGAGTCGCTGAGCGACGACCTCCAGGGACGTCTCGACGACGTGACCCGGGAGGTCCACGCGCTCGAGCGCTCGCCCAGTGCGACGCTCGGGGACGGATCGGCCGACGGTGCGCCGGCGACGGACGGCGAGACGCTCTGTCGGCTCACCCTGCTCGCCCACGAAGACGACGAGGAGGCGGTCGGGTCGATCCTCGACGACGTCGCGGCGAACCCCGGACTCGAGGTCAGGTTCACGGGCCCGTGGCCGCCGTACACGTTCGCGCCGGAACTCGGCGACGACGAGGGAGCAACCCAGCCATGAGACCGAGACGAGACGACGAGACGTTCGTCGACGTGATCGACGTGTTGCTCAGGGACGGTATCGTCGTCCGTGCGGACGTAATCGTCTCGGTCGCGGAAATTCCGCTCGTCGGGATCAAACTCACGGCGATGCTCGCCGGGATGGAGACGATGAACGAGTACGGCGTCTTCGAGGAGTGGGACGCCAGACAGCGCCGACGGGCGATCAGTCGGGGGCAGTACGAGGGCGGCGATTCCGGCGAGCAGGTGGCCGACGACGTGTACGACCGACTCACCGTCGGTCACAGGGACGGGGACGCCGACGCCGATGGAGAACGTGCGGCCGCGGAGAGCGACTCCAGCGGCGAAAGCGGCGACTCCAGCGGGGCTGTCGAAGACGATCGGTGACCACGATCGAAACTGAAACGGTTGGCATCAGAACAATCGACGGCGACACGGGCGGCGTGTCGTGGAGGGACGATCACGTCCAGAGCCGCGATCGAGTGGTAGCGCTGTCCAGCCGTCCGTCGCCCCCAGGCGGGGGCGATCGGTCAAGCCTGCTTCGGCCGTTCCTTCGTGAGTTCGACGTCGCCGGAGACGGTGGCCTCGTCCCGATCGTCGTCGTAGACGTACTGGCCGGTTCCCTCGCAGAGGGTACACTCGTAGGTCTCGGAGATCTCGTTGATCATCTCCCCGTCCTCGAAGTAGACGCGGCTCTGGGTAATCTGCAGGAACTGGGGGGTCTCGCAGTTAGTGCAGGTGATCATATCGAGTGGGTCAGGCCGGTCGGTTGTAGTTATCCGGCTTGTAACCGAAAGTGAGGGTTTCCTATGGCCGTCTTACTCCCGAAACCGCCACGCCACGACGCCCGAATCGTGTGGTGAAGTCGCATGCCCCCGTCCGGACGACAGGCGGTGCGTAACCGACCTCTAACCGGCGCTTAATCACCGGGCAGCGATGGAGTACGACCGATCTCGAAACCACGGCGCGATCGCTGGAAGGGGTCGGTTATCCGGGGCCGAAACGGGCGGTTCGACCGATCGCGTGGGCCGAGGGACTCGGTCCTGATGATCCCACCCGGCTATCGCTGGGCCGGCCCGCCGTCGCAGGGAAAGCGGGAACGGGCGGCCGGATACTGCAAGCAGGACCGTTTATGCGGGGGCTAGCGGCCGAGGGAGCCGATCGCCGGAATCGTAGCGCTTCCCTGTTCGCGAGGTAGTCC
The DNA here is from genome assembly GCF_023566055.1 of Halosolutus amylolyticus. Classification (NCBI taxonomy): domain Archaea; kingdom Methanobacteriati; phylum Methanobacteriota; class Halobacteria; order Halobacteriales; family Natrialbaceae; genus Halosolutus; species Halosolutus amylolyticus. The sequence continues at coordinate 107,879 of NZ_JALIQP010000002.1, forward strand.
GTCCCTTGCTGTGGATCGGGAACGCTACCGGGTGCAAAACCGCCGTATAACAAATGGGGGTTCGCTCGTTGGCCTCACGTGCGGGGATGGAACGCCCCGCCGGGTACACGCCAGGCCCAGACCACAACGCGCTGACCAGCCGATTGCGTGCGTTCGTGCCCGGATCGCTCGGAAGTGGACTCGCCCCCGCTTCGAGTTAGCTCATGTCTCTCACGCCAGGCGGGCTCCCGCCCCCGCCCGGCTTCCAGCACACGACCGGCGACCGATCGGTCTCGATCGGACGACGCGTCGTCGAACGGTTCCTCCCGCCCGTCGATCAGCCCGAGAACTCGGTAACGACGGGGATGCCGATCGTCTCGTAGTCGTCCATCGAGGCCAGCGTCTCGGGGAGTTCGTCGAGCGTGAGCGTCTCGCCGATGATCTTCCCCGGTTCGAGGGTGTCCTGTGCGATCAGGTCGAACAGTTCCTCGTATCGGACCAGCGGCATCCCGAACGAGCCGTGGAAGTCGATCTCCTGCATCGTCATCTGGTCGATGGGCAGGTCGATCCGGCCCTCTTCCTCGCCGGTGGTCAGGCCGACCTGGACGTGGGTGCCCCGCGTCCCGAGGCTGGCGATCGAGTTCTGGCACGTCTCCGCGATCCCCAGCGCGTCGATCGAGACGTCCGCGCCGCCGCCAGCCAGCGCCTTCACTTCGTTGGCCGGGTTCTCGACCTCGGTCACGTTGACCGTCTCGACGGCCCCCAGTTCGCGGGCGCGTTCGAGTTTGTCCTCGCGGACGTCGACCGCGATCGGGTGCGCGCCGAGCGCGCTGGCGATGTGGATCGCCGAGAGCCCGACGCCGCCGCAGCCGTGGACCGCGACCCAGTCGCCGGGCCGGAAGTCCGCCCGGTCGGCCAGGGCGTGGTACGCCGTCATGAACCGACAGCCCAGCCCAGCCATTTCTGCGAAATCGACGTCGTCCGGGAGTTTCACGCAGTTGAAGTCGGCCTCGCGGACGGGGAACGCCTCGGCGAACGCCCCCGGCGAGATGCTCGTGAATCCGAGCGGGATGACCGTCTCGCAGTTGTTGGCCCGTCCCTCCCGACAGTGCGAACAGGTCCCGTCGCCGAGGTGGAACGGGACCGTGACCCGATCGCCCTCCGAGAGCGTCTCGACGTCCTCACCGACCGCCGAGACGACGCCGGCGGGTTCGTGGCCGAGGATCTGGCCCTCGGGCGTTTGCACGCCGACCCAGCTCCAGTCGCCCTGCCAGCCGTGCCAGTCGCTCCGGCAGACCCCGCAGGCCTCCGTCTCGACGATGACCTGGTCCGGTTCCGGCTCCGGATATTCTACGTCCTGCACTTCGAGCAACTCCCCGTGTTCTTCGAGTACGGCCGCTCGCATACGGTGACAATTCAGCGAGCGAGTACAAAAGTGTGGGAGGTGTTCACGAGCTTCGCATCCCCGGTTCCCTCACCGCGACCCGACCAGCAGGTCCGAACTCTCGGGCGAGAGTTCGACGGTGACGTTCTGGCGGGTCTGGTCGTCGATCTGGTCGATGTTCCGCGTCAGCACTTCGAGGACGTCCTCGGGCTCGGGGTAGACGAGCAGGTTGCCGTCCCCGTCTTCCATCACGAGTTGCGTGTCCGCGAGGGTCACCTGGTCCTCCTCGATCCGGGCCACGATCGCCGGAAGCGCCTCCGCACCGCCGACGTCACCCTCCTCGACTTTGGCGATGTACACCGTCTCGACGCCGATCAGGTCCTTGTACTCCCGGACCACTTCCGCACACGCGACCATGTCCCGCGTGATGGCCGTCTTCGCGTCGTTCCCGTGGGTCCCCTCGTAGCAGTGGTTGCAGACCCGGAGTTCCATTCGCATGTTTCCCTGCTAGCGATGAACAGGCAAGGGAATTTTCGTGAGCGGACGTGAGAGTCAGCGGTAGTTGCAGATTCCCGGCCAACCGTTAAAGGCCGCCGGGCACGTACGTGGCATTCGATGACACGGGACACTCCGCCGCGCCTCCTGCGGGTCGACTGCACGACCCGGACCGTCACCAGCGAGCGGATCCCGGAAGCGTGGCTCGAGGCCTACGTCGGCGGCAAAGGTCTCGGCGCGCGGTACCTCTACGAGGAACTCGAGGCGGGGACGGACCCGCTCGCGCCCGAGAACGTCCTGCTGTTCATGCTCGGGCCGGTCTCGGGACTGACGCCCGGCGAGGCCCGGTACGCGGCGATCACGAAGTCCCCGCTGACCGGGACCTTCCTCGACTCCTACGGCGGCGGGAGCTTTCCCGATCGACTCGCCGGCTCGCTCGGGGCACACATGGGCATTCTCGTGACCGGCCGATCGGACGAACCGATCGTCCTCGAGATCGAGGACGGCGAGGCGACGATCGATTCCGCGGCCGACTGCTGGGGGGCCGACGCGGCGGCGACCTGCGAGGCGTTTCCCGACGCGGCCGTCGCCTGCGTCGGCCCCGCGGGCGAACACGGCGTCCAGTACGCGACGATCGCCTCCGACGGCGGCGACCACCACGCCGGACGCGGCGGTGCCGGGACCGTGATGGGATCGAAGCGGCTCAAGGCGGTCGTCGCCCACGGGGACCCCCTCGACGAGCACGTTGCCCTCCGAGAGCGCTACGAACGGGCGTTCGCCGAGAGCGACGCCGGCCGCTGGCAGCGGGCGAGCGAGACGCTCGAGACGATCGACTTCGCGAACGAGGTGGGCGTCCTGCCCACCCGGGGCTGGCAGGAGGGGCAGTTCGACGGCGCGAGCGAGATCGGGATCGAGGCCGTCCGCGAGAACGCGCTCGAACGCGAGCGCGAGGACGAGGCCGTTCCCGGCGGCTTCCGCGTCGAGAGCGAGGAGGGTGACAGCGTCCCGCGCGGCGCGACGCCGATCGTCCTCGGGGCCGGTCTCGGGATCGACGACTTCGACGCCGTCGCCGCGCTCGGGGCGATCTGCGACCGCCTCGCGCTCGACGTGATCACGGCCGGGAACGCCGTGGCCTGGGCCGTCCGCGCGAGCGAGGACGGGATACTCGACCGGGACCTCTCGTTCGGCGACTACGAGGCCGCCAGGGACCTGATCCGCGAGATCGCGACCCGGGAGACGCCGCTCGGCGACGCCCTCGCGGACGGGATCGACGCCGCGGCCCGCGAGTTCGGCGGCGAGCGGTCGATCCCGACCGTGAAAGGGATGGACCTGTCGTCGTACGACCCTCGCGGTGCCGAGACGATGGCGCTCGCCTACGCGACGAGCGATCGCGGCGCCTGTCACCGCCGCGCCCGACCCGTCGAGACCGAGGCGCTGGGCCGATCGTGGGCGAGCGATCGCGCCCGGGTCGCCGCCGTCGTCGGCGAGCAGAACCGGCGGGCCGTCCGCTGGTGCCTGATCGCCGACGACTTCCTCGATGGCGCGCTGGCCGATCTCGGGGCCGAGTGGCTCGCCGCCGTGGGCCGGTCGTACGATCGGGACGCCCTCGCGACCGCGGGCGAGCGAGTCTGGACGCTGATCCGTCTGTTCAACGTTCGCGAGGGGTTCGACCGGGCCGACGACGACCTGCCGGCCGCCCTGCTCGACCCGCCCGCTGACGGCGACTGCGCGATCGATCCGGCGGCGTTCGAGTCGCTGCTCGATCAGTACTACGAGTATCGCGGCTGGGACGAGGCGGGGCGACCGACCCGCGAGACCGTTCGACGACTCGGACTGGCGTCGGTCGTCGACGACGCGACGCCCGTTCCCGCGGCGGACGCGGCCGGGGAGGACGGGCCGCCGGGGGTGACCGAGGATGACTGACCGGATCGACCTCGACGACCTCGAGCCCGAACCGGAGGCGGACGACCCCGACGGGAACGACGGCGACTGGGTGTGGCGCGACGACGGCGATCCGGACGCCGAACCCGACGCTCCGCCCTCCGAGCCCTCGTCGGCCGATCGGGATCGGGGCGGTGCGAGGGCGAGCGCGAACGGCGCGGAGGCGAACGCCACCGACGCCGATCCATCGGACGCTCCGGCACCGCACGTCCCGAAAACGGGCGACAGGACGCCGGCCGGAATTCCGGCCGCAGGACGCAGCGGAGACGCATCGCGATCGGCCGGTGCGGAAGCGGGCGGTACCGGACCCTCAGCACCCCGGCCGATGGGTGCCGACGCGGCGACGGGCCCCCACGGCGGCGGTGCCGACGACATGACGATGGCGATCACGTACGACGCCGTCCGGGACCTCGAACGGCCGGCCCGGGTCTTCGCGGGCGCAACGTGGGCCGACTGGATCGGCATCGTCGGCGACGTCCCCGCTCACGTGATCCAGAAGTTCCAGCGCGACCACGGGATCGACGCGGACTTCTTCAACGGAACCGGGACGGCCCCGGCCGAACGACTGGCCGAGATCGATCGCAACTCGATGTTCTACGCCGATCGGCTGGTCCTCGTCGGCCGCGCGGGTGCGGACGAATCGATCGCCGAGGACGCCGGCTGGGAGTTCGTCCCGCTCTCGGAAGCGGCCGCGAAGGCCGACTGGGACCTCGCGTCGGACGACGACGCGGCGTGATCGATCGCTCGATCCGCCGCCGGGGCCGTGAGCCGATTCGATCGTCGCGTATCGATCGAAATCCGTGACACTCACTGCGAGAGACCGTTCACGGTGGGAATTTTCACCGTGGGGAACGATACCACGGCCATGGGGATCCGAACTGCAATCGACCACAACCCGCTCATCGCGTTCGGCCTGCTGTTCGCGGCGGCCTGGACCGCGCTGATCGGACTCACCGTCGTGAACCGGATGGGCGGTCTCACACCCGGCAACTGGGTCGGACAGCACGGCTTCGGCGGCCTGATGGGCGTGATCGTGATGGGCGCGTTCCTCGGACTGATCCTGCTCGCGTTCGGTGCGCTCGGCGAACCGGATCCGGCGCCCGAGGAGTGGCCGCCCGAGTAACCCGCTAACCGACCTGCGTAACCCACATCCGACCTGCGACACCTCACCGTGCGACGCACTATGTACGCCGACCCGACACGCTGTGGACGATCGTATCGTCTCGGACGCGAACCGACTACCGCCTCGTTTCGGCCGCCTCACTCCGTCGAGGATCCGACTCGCCGGCCGATCGAGAGCGAGACGAACGCGGACGGACAGTCGCGATGACGCTCTCGATCACCGTCAGCGACCGGTTCCGGGAGGCGGCCGCCGACTGGGGCGACGATCGACTCGTGGACGAGGAACGGGCGCTCGAGACCAAGGCCGAACAGGCACTGCTCGAGATCGAACACCTCGTCGCCGGCGCCAGCGAGGTGTCGTTCGAGGTCGAGGGCGAGACGATCCACCACGACCCGAGCGACGACCTCGAGGCGTTCCTCGAGCGACAGGCCGACGCGTACGGACTCGACCCGGCGGACGTGCTCGCCCTCCACGTCGACCTCTTCGCTCGCGCGTTTCTCGAGGACGAGGGTGGCTCCGGGCCGGACTGGTCCGACGATCCTCGTCCCGGGCGGTGAGTCGGCGATCGGAGACGGTCCCGCGATCGACTCGCTCACCCCGCTCGTCCGCTCGGACGAAAGCGCCGCCCGAAACCGGTTAGCGGACCTGACAGACAGCCCGATCGCCACAAAGCTATATCCGTGCTACCGGTACACATGAGCCTGTATGACCCACACGAATTGGCGACCGAACCCGGGTCTCGACAAGAAGCGCGCAAAGGAGGTCTGGTACCACACCGCGCCACACGACGTCAACGACGGCGAAGTGGACGGAGAAGTTTCGTTCGACGACGAGATTCTGGAGCCGTTCCGCGACGACGAGAGCGACGAGTAACTCCTCCTCATACGGTTTACTGTACGTCAGTTCCGGCGCAACCGCGATCCGGGCGGCGGTTGCGCCGGTACATCGTTACAGCAATCCGTATCAGGCCATCTGCATCGCGATATCCTCCTCGAACGCGACGTATCCCTGCAGGATCGCCGCGACGGCAACGTAGAACCGTTCGTCGGTTTCCTCGCGGACGTCGGCGGCGAGGTCGTCGATCCACGCCGAGAGGTGCTCCTCGTGGAAGACGCGCTGGTAGCCGAACGTCTCCTCGTGACCCTGGCGCTGCTGTCGGATCAGGTACCGGAGGAAGGCGAGTTCCACGGCGACGTAATCGTTCTCCTCGGGGTACTCCTCGGGCGGCGACCAGCCGGCGGCCCCGTAACTCGCCTCGACCTGTGCCAGCCCCGACCCGCGGAAGTCGGTGTCCTCGCGGTAATAGGTTTCGTGGGCCATGATCTGCGGTCGCGGGCCGACGAACAGGCGCGTGAATTCCCGTTCCAGTTCGTCCCGGACGGCCCCGGGATTGCGGTCCGCGTTCGCCTCGACGAACGCCCGCAACTCGTCGAATCCCCGATCGAGGTCAGCGCTGACGCTCTCGTTCGGAAGCCGAACTTCGCCGCTCAGTAGCGTTTCGACGAACGACTCGCTCGGGACGTCCGCGAACGCGTCGATCAGGAAGGTCACGAGTTCGAGCCTGGCGTCGTACAGCGCCTCCTGGTCGACGCTCATTCGCTCCCACCTCGATCGTACAGGAGCGTGGCGCGACAGTCGCCACAGTAGTCGAAGATGCTCCCCGACGCGCTCGGTGCGAGGCCGGCGACGACGTCGCCGACTTCCTCCTGGATCTTCTCGGCGGATCCCTCGCTCGCGAACGGCGTGCCGCAGTGTGCACACTCGCGCATCGAGCCCTCGAACACCTCGACCCACGGGTCGCCGTCCCGGCGCTCGGGAAGCAGGGTGAGATCGAGCCCGTCTCGCATGGTCATGACGTCCTCGATGCAGCCCTCCTCGCAGGTCCCGCAGTTGACGCATCGCTCGTGGTTGAACTCGAGGGTCGCGGTCTCCTCGTCGCGCCGGATCGCGTCCGTCGGACAGAGGTTCGAACAGGTCGGCGTGAGCGTACAGCCCTCCGCGACGTCCATCCGGGCGAAGTCTTTCAGGCCGCGGATCACGTCCCGATCGGGATCCGCGTGGTCGACGATCGTCCGGACGCTCTCGAGGGTCCAGCCGTGACTGTCGAACGGCGGGTTCTCCCGGTCGGCGTCGCCGAACTCCGTTCGGCTGCTCGTGGAGCGTAGCTCCACGCTGCCGCCGGACTGCGTCCGGCTGTTCGCGGAACGTGGTTCCGCGCTGTCGATCCCGCCGGTGGCTTCGTGCTCGCCGACGGGGATCGGTGAGTCGTCCAGTTCGACGGCGAACGTCGAGATGTCCTCGACGAACGCCCCGTGATCGTCGGGATCGGGCGCGAAGAACCCGATGCGTTCGCCGAGACCGAGGTCCGTCGTCGCCCGGTTGAGGCGGTCCACGAGTTCGGACTTCGGATCGGGGCCCGAGTGCAGGCAGTCGCCGCCGCAGCCGACGATCGCGACGCCGTCCGCGCCGCAGGCCAGTGCGTGCATCGCGTGAGCCTCCCCAACGGTGTCCGTACAGTTCACGTGGACGGGAAGGATCGGCGGGTATTCGATTTCGGCCTTGCCAGCGGCGGCCAGGCGGCCGTACTCGGCCAGCGCGTCGTCCGCCCGTTCCGAGCAGACGAACGCGACGATCGGGGAGTCGACGTCCGTTCCCGATCGATCGAGGAGCCAGCCGCCTTCCTCGTCGGTCGGCCGGAGGAGGGCCTCGACTTCGCGAGCGATCCGCTCGTTCGACTGCTCGCGAAGCCTCGTCGCACCCGTGGGACAGGCGCTGGTACAGGCCCCGCAGTTCTGGCAGGCGTCCTTGTGGAACTCGACCGCGTCGATGCGCGATCGCTCGACCGCGTCGTGGGGGCAGGCCTCGACGCACTCGTTGCACCCCGGCTGACTCGAGTTCCCGGCCGCGCAGACGTCCATCTCGAGGTCGAGGTGGTCCGGTTTCTCGATCCCTCCGAGGAGGTCTTTCACGGCCGAGATTGTCGCCGCGTCGATCGGCGCGGTGTAGAAGCCGATCCGGCCGCCCCTGGTGCGCCGATCGGCGGCCGGGTAGACGATCTGGTCGAACTCGAGCGTGCGATCGACGCCCGCGAGATCGATCGCGTCGGTCGGACAGACGTCGGTCCACTCGCCGTCGGGCGCGTCGGGATCGATATCGACCGGGTAGCGCGTCACCGCGCCGTCCGGCCCGTCGTGGACGCACTTCATACAGGAGATGCAGTCCTCGGTTACGCGGGCGTCGAGACGGACCGAAAACTCGCCGTAGCGTCCGTCGACGTCGACGACGCGTCCGCGCTCGATCGTCACGTCGTCCAGGTCCGCCGCGGCGTCGACGTACTCGTTGCCGTCCGCGATCAGGGTAACGTCGGCGTCGTCCGCGAGTGCGGCGGCCGTTTCGGGATCGGCGACGACCGCCACGCTGTCGCCCGCTTCCCGCGAGATCGATCGGGAGACCGACTCCGCCTCGAGCCCCGCGTGCCGGGCGTTGACCATACGGGCCGTCTTGGCCGTCGCACCGGCCTCGTCGTGGACCCAGCCGGCGCTCTCGCGCTGGTCGACGAACGAGACGCCGTCGGGGTGGACCCCCTGTTGCTCGGCGACACGTTCGATCGTCCGCTGGGCCCCTCGCTCGGGACAGGTCACGATCAACTGGTCGAGATCGTACTCGTCGATCACCTCCTCCATCGCGGGTAGCCCGTCCTGACAGAGCAGGCTCGAACTCGCCGCGACCTCGACCCCCTCGATCCCCTCTCGAACCCCCTCGAGATCGACGTCACAGGTGTCAGCACACGAACAGGCGAAACTCCCGACTCTCATCCCATCCTGCTATTCCGTGATACGGTAATAGCGTTATGTGACTGATCGATGACTTTCTCCGGGTATTTCACGAGTTAATCACTCGTAATGGTCACTTTGTTCTTTGAGTGGATGCTACTCTAGTCCACAGATAATTTTCACAAATATTGGGCAAGCAAATATTCATGGTCGCTAGCGGGGAAGGGGGTCTATGGGAATGGGTATCAGTGACACGGTATCGCGATCGATCGCTTCCCTCGATCCACCCGTGGTGGCACTCCCATGAGCACCGATCAGGAGCCGGTAACGATCGACCTCGATCGGCGCTCGTTCGTGAAAGCGAGCGCGCTCGCCGGCGGCCTGTTCCTCGGCGGCGGGGTCACCGGACACGTCCTCGGTGGGGCACAGGAGGACGAGGACGGCGTCGTCGACGACGCGGATACGTCGAAGGTGATCTGCAACTACTGTGCCGTCGGCTGTGGGTTCAAGGCGGTCAAGGAGGGCGACTCCTTCACCGCGATGGAGCCCTGGCACGAGAATCCGATCAACAACGGGTCGCTCTGTTCGAAAGGGGCCGGTATCCTCGAGACCGAGCACTCGCCCAAGCGGCTCAAACACCCGATGCGCAAGGAGGACGGCGAGTGGCAGAAGGTCTCCTGGAACGAGGCCTACCGGGAGATCGCCGACACCTGGCAGGAGACGATCGACGAGTACAGCCGCGAGAGCGTCATGCTGCTGGGAAGCGCTCACCACGCCAACGAGGAGGCCTACGCCATCAGGAAACTCGCGGCCTTCATGGGGACCAACAACGTCGACCACCAGGCGCGGATCTGTCACTCCCCGACCGTCACCGGGCTGGCGAACACCTGGGGGTTCGGCGCGATGACGAACACGATCAACGACTACCGCAACTTCAACCTGCTCATCATCCTCGGGCAGAACCCCGCCGAATCACACCCGATCGCGATGCAACACATCCTGGAGGGGCAGGCCCGCGGCGGAACGATCGTCTCGATCGACCCGCGGTACACGAAGACCTCGGCGCACGCCGATTACTACTACCGGATGCGGCCCGGGACGGACGTCGCGCTGGTGATGGGACTAATCAACTACGTCCGCGAACAGGGCGAACTCGACGACGAGTTCCTCGACGACCGCGTGATGGGGTGGCCCGACGCCGCGACGGAACTCGACCAGTACGACCTCGAGACGGTCGCCGACATCACCTGGCTCGACGTGGCGCAACTCGAGGAGATCGGCGACCTGATCGTCGAGAACAAGCCCCACATCCAGGTGGAGTGGGCGATGGGCGGCACCCAGCACAACAACGGAACCCAGAACATCCGCTCGTACGCGCTGTTCAGCCTCGCGACCGGGAGTGCGGCCCGATCGGGCGGCGGCCTGCAGGTCATGCGCGGCCACGCGAACGTCCAGGGGGCGACGGACCTCGGCGTGGACGCGAGCATCCTGCCGGGCTACTACGGCGTCGACTCGCCGGGCTCGTGGGAGCACTGGGCGGGCGTCTGGGACGAGAGTCCCTGGACCAGCGGGAGCACCTCCTTCGAGGAGATTTACGACCGGTTCGAGATGATGCCCGACGAGATGTGGAACGCCCTCGAGGTGCCGGCCCAGGTCGAAGAGGAGGAGTCCACCGAGGACGAAGAGGGAGAGGACACCGACAGCGAGGCCGAACAGGAGGGCGAGGAGGACGGCCTCGAGGAGACCGAAGACGCGCCGCTGGAGGAACCCGACCCGCAGTCGCTGATGTTCCAGCGCGGGCTGACCGTCGCCCGCTGGTACGAGGCGGCGCTGGAGCAGGAGAACCGCCTCCTCGAATCGGAGCTCTACCAGCCCGAGCCGCTGAAGATGGCGTTCTTCTGGGGTCACTCGGCCAACTCCATCAGCGAGATGGACCGGATGAAACAGGCCATGGAGAACCTGGACCTGCTGGTCGTCGTCGACGTCTTCCCGGCGGTCGCGGGGACGCTCCCCGACGACGCCGACGTGCTCCTGTTGCCGGCCTCGAGCCAGTACGAGCACGTCCGATCGGTGACGAACTCCCACCGATCGGTCCAGTGGAGCCAGGCCGCCGGCCCGCCGGCGCACAACTCGCGGCCCGACCTCCGGATCATGCAGGAACTGGCCCACGAGATGGGCTTTGGCGAACACTTCGACTGGGGGTCCGGCCCGGAGATCCACAACGGCCAGAGCTCCTACGAGGACGCCCTCCGGGAGATCAACCTCGGCGTCCGCTCGATCGGCTACCAGCAGTCGCCCGAAAAGCTCCAGCAACACCAGGAGTACGACTGGGCGTTCAGCACGGAGACCCTCCGGGCGGACACCGACGGACTGCCCGTCGACGGCGACTACTGGTCGTTGCCCTGGCCCTACTGGGGCGACGACCACCCCGGCTCGCCGATCATCTGGACGAAGGAGGCCGACCCGCGCGACGGCGGCCACGACTTTCGCGAGAACTGGGGCATGATGGCCCCGACCCCGGACGAGTGGGAGGAGATGAACGTCGACAAGGAGTACCCGATGCAGGAGACCTACGATCAGGACGGCGAGGACGGCCTCAACCTGATCGCCGGCTCGTTCGAGGCCCCGTGGTGGGACGACCAGGAAATCAACGGCGTCCCGTCGTACCCGGGCTATGCGACGATCCTGCCGGACGATCGGGCCGACGCGTCGACCCAGACGATGCCGGTCGAGATGGCCCTCGACGAGGAGACGTCGGTGTACGACGCGGCCCAGGAGATCGCCGACCAGTACGACGACGTCGACGTCGATCCCGCGGAGTACGAGGAGTACGACTACGCACAACCGGATCCGCCGACGGGCCGTGGGAAGGCACGAGCGATCGTCTGGAACTTCCTCGACACGGTGCCGGTCCACCGGGAACCCGTCGAGAGCCCGCGACCGGACCTCGTCGAGGAGTGGCCGGCCAACGGCGACCAGACCAACTTCTGGCGACTCGACCAGAACAACGCGACGGTCCAGCAGCGGGCGACGGAGGCGGTCCACACCGACCTCGGGAGCGACGCCGAGGACGGTCGAACCCTCATCATGACGTCGGGTCGGCAGGTCGAACACCAGGGCGGCGGGGCGGAGACGCGAAACAACGAGTACACCGCCGATCGCCAGCCGCACATGTACGCGGAGATCAGCCCCAGCCTCGCGGAGGACCTCGACGTCGTCGGCGGCGACGACCACGTGGTCGTCACGTCGGCCGACAAGGGGTCGATCCTCGTGAAAGCGAACGTGACCAACCGGGTCAACGGCGAGGAGATCTTCCTCCCGTACCACTGGGGCGGAGTCTTCCACGGCCAGGATCGCTCCGACAACTGGCCGGACGGAACCGAGCCGCTGGCGATCGGCGAGAGCGCGAACATCATCACGCCGAGCGGGTTCGACGCGGAGACCCAGATGCAGGAGACGAAGTCGGGCGTCGTCCACGTCCAGAAGGCCACCCAGGGGGTGGTCGACGACCTGGACCTGGAGTTCATCGACTACCCGCAGGACGAGCACGGACTCGGCGGACAGAAGCAGTACGACGTCCGCGAGTGGGACGTCATGGAGGGAGGTGACCAACTATGACACAGCAGGAGCCGTCCGGACCGATGCTGAGCCAGGGCGTGATGAGTACCGGCGAGGGGATGCGGATCTTCCCCGACGTCGAGGCCTGTATCGACTGTGGCGGCTGCGTCGTCGCCTGCAAGCGCACCTGGGATCGCGAGGTCCAGAACCAGCGCATCGACATCACGACGATGGCCGAGGGGACCGCGGGCCCCCAGGGCGAGAACGCCAGCAAGACCGATCGGCTGGTCGCCGGCGAGAACCCCGGCGAGACGAGCCTCCCGATGCAGTGTTATCACTGCGAGAACGCCCCCTGCGTGTCGGTCTGCCCGACGAACGCCCTGCAGAAGGAAGACGACGGCTTCGTGACGGTGACCGAGGACCTCTGCGTGGGCTGTCAGTACTGCCTGTCGGCGTGCCCGTTCGGCGCGCCGCAGTTCCCGGACAGCAACGACGGCACGGCCCAGATCTTCGGTACCGGCGGTATCATGGACAAGTGTACCGGCTGTCGCCCGCGACAGGAGGCCGGGAAGGGGCCCGCCTGTGCCGAGGAGTGTGCGACCAACGCGATCCTCGTCGGCAGCGCCGGCGAAATCGCGGACGAACTCGAGAAACGCGGCAGTGGCTCGTTCTTCAACGACGAGGCCATGGAGATCATCTTCGGCGCGGACGACGCCCAGCACTTCCAGGACAATGAGTGACGACCGACCACCGGACGATCCCGACGATCGCGCCGGCGGGCCAACCGCCCCGAGCGACGACTCGCCCGCAGACGAACCGACCAGCTACCGTGAGGACGGGCCGGCCGACGATCCGGCCGATCGCGTCGGCGACGCACACCCTGACGATGCGCCCGACGAACCGCCTCGCGAGGGACAGGCGAACGGCGGCTACAGCGACGAGCGATCGCAGGAGACCGCCGAGGGAGAACACGCCGCGCCGCCCGAGGAACCGCGCGATACGGAGACCGAAACCGGGACCGGCGGCCTCTCGGACCGCGCCGCGTTCTGGATCAGCGCCCTCATCGGCGTCGTCCTCTCGGTCGGCTCGATCGCGCTCGTCTCGGGCCAGGCCCCGTTCTTCGAGGACCTCCTGCGCGTCCGGCCCACCGTCGAGGGGGGTGGCGTCGGCGCGGACTGGGTCGTCGGCAACACGGAGCCCGTACTCGAGTGGCTGATCGTGCTGGTCCACTTCGCGGACGTCGTCCTGGGGATCTTCATCCTCGTGATCCTGTTCATCCACTGGGCCGCGTTCCGTCGGCTGGCCGCACGGATGCAACCGCCGGGTGCGAGGACGCGCACGCGGGAAACGACCACCGCGACCGACGGCGGCGGAAACACCGCGACCAGCGGCGGCGCGAGTCCCCGTGAGGGGAGCACGTCGCCCGACGATCGCTCGTCCGAGCCGCCCAGCGGAGGTGATCCGACGTGACGAACCTCGATCACGGCAAGTTCTCGCGGGCCACCACGATGTTCCACTCGCTGCTGGCGCTGACGGTGTTCGTCCTGTTCTTTACGGGCTACGCGATCGCGTTCAACACGGAACTGTGGTGGCTGGTCGAACTGATGGGGGGCAACGAGGGGGTGCTCTCGATCCACCGGCTGGCCGGCTTCACGCTGATCCTCCTGACCGGGTTCTGGGTCCCCTACATGCTCATCCGATCGAGCAGTCGATCGAATTTCGGCGAGATCCTGCCGGACCTGCAGGACGATACGGCGGCGTTCGTCCAGGACGTCAAGTTCGCGCTCGGCCGGGCCGACGAACGCCACCCGGCCGCCCGCCAGTTCGCCGGCTACAAGGCCGACGAGGTGCCGCTTCTGTCCTACGTCGGCAAGGGCGTCGTCGCCATCTTTACGATCGAACTGATCCTGCTGATGCTCTCGGGACTGCTCATCTGGCGGAAGACGTGGCTGATCGACGTCTACAACTCCCAGTCGGTCGTGATGGCGTTCGTCGCGTTCCACGGCCTGCTCGGAATCATCATGCTGATGGGGGTGATGTTCCACACCTTCGAGCACGGCTTCCACCCCGCCTTCTACCCGGTCGAGATGAAGGCGTTCCTGCCGAAAGAGCAGACGCCGAACTTCCACGGCGATCCCGAGGAGTACGAGACGACGGGGATCGAGCGCCTCCAGCTCAGACCCTCGTGGCGGTGGGCGACGAACGTCGTCGGCGTACTGGTCGTCGTCGGCATCGTCAGCGTCCTCATGGCCAGTCTCGAGTACGGCGGCTACCCCGTGCCGGACGCGCTCGTGTTCGGCGAGGGCAGCGTCGTGCGGACGATCGGGATCAACGTCGGCATCTTCGTCCTCCTGCTCGGACTCGTGCTCTCGATGTACGGGAACGTCCTGCGAGCGCGCTACATGCGCCAGCGCCGCGAGGAACCGACGGCGGCCAGGCCCGCCGCCGACGGTGGCGAATCCGACGTTCAGGGAGAGGGAACCGCCGCGAGCGGAACCGACGACTGACACTCCCGTTTCGTCCGTTCCACCCCCGATATTCGAACTTTGTATCCCGACGCTCTTCGAGCCGCACACCGCGACGATATCGTCGAAATCCGACCGGTCCGTCGGGGATTTACGTCGCTGGCCGCAGTAGACGATTCCATGGCGAGCCTCGTGTACTCGATCTACGCGATCGCCGTCCTGATCGTCGCCGCCGGGGGCCTCCTCGCGGTCGTGTTCGGGACGCCCGACCCCGGCGGCGAGTCGACCCGCGGCTACGACGTCCTCGCGATCGGCGCCGCCCTGTTCATCCTCGCGCTGGTCGGCACGTTCTTCTTCTAGGGGCGACCGGGGTCCGGCGACGACCGGGACGGCCGGCCGGAGACCCATCCGGCGATCCTGCGCCTGCGCTGGACGGCACCCGGTTTCGATCGGCCCGACCGTCCTCCCGATCGGAGCGGAGGACGCATACGGACGCGGACCCACGGGACCGTATGGGACAGTCGAACGCCGAGGAGTCGACCGGAGAGCGATCGGGCCGGGATCGGGCGATCCGGGACCCGGCGCTCGCGGAACCGATCGGGGAGACGCCGTCGCTGGTCCCGACAGCGACGGCAACCGCGACGTTCGGGATGGGCTGTTTCTGGGGTCCCGACGCCCGGTTCGGGGCGATCGAGGGCGTCGTCCGAACGCGTGTCGGCTACGCCGGCGGGACGACACCGGATCCGGCCTACTACTCGCTCGGCGATCACACCGAGGTCGTCCAGGTCGAGTACGATCCCGACGTGCTGTCGTACCAAAATCTGCTCGACGTCTTCTGGGCGAACCACGACTGGCGATCGACCGCGCCGAAACGCCAGTACCGGGGCGTCGTCCTCGCCCACGACGACGATCAGCGCGAGGCCGCCACGCGGCATCGGGCGGCCCTCGAAGAACGAACCGGCCAGTCCGCCACGACCGCCGTGGAGACGCTCGACGAGTTCACTCGTGCGGAGGACTATCACCAGAAGTACGAACTCCGATCGACGCCGATCGCCGGGGACGAACTCGCAGACCTGTACGGCGACGCGTTCGTCGACTCGACGGTCGTCGCGCGTCTCAACGGATTCGTCGCCGGCCACGGCGACCCGGACCAGCGTCGCGGGTGGCTGTCGCGACTGGATCTGTCGCCGGCCGTCGTGTCGGAACTCCGCAGACGTCTCTGAGCCGCCGATCTCGTTCGTGGACCCGAGGTCGAACCGCCCTTCACGGGGGAGCTATTTTGCCGACCCCATCCTACTAGCGGGTAGAGACGCGATGACCACTCCCTGCGCGAACTGCGGTGAGGCCGTCCCCACCGATCGTTACCACGTTTACCTGGCGACGGACGAGGTCGTCGAGGTGCACCTCTGTGAGGGCTGTCGGTACAAGTTCGTCACGGCGGACTGGGTACAGGCCGTCGTCTAGGACCGGATCGTCATGGCGCTCGATCCGGCCCGATCGACGAGTCGTCGCCGCGACGGGACCGCGATCCGGGACCGATCGGCCCCAGGGTGACGAGATCAGGCGTGCTGGAGGTCGTGAATGCTCACCCAGTGCTCGGTGAACTCGGCCTCGTGATCGCTGGCGTACCTGTTCGCGTCGGCCCAGTCCGCGAACTCGCGATCGAGATCGCAGCTATCGCACCGGAGCTGGTATGCCATACTGTATCGTACTACACGGCCCCGCTTAAACGTTCGTCGCGGGAAATCGCCAGCCGCTGGCTTCCCGGAGCGTGTCACGACCCCTCTCGTACCCATCGCCCTCTCGGTGTCCTTCGTGAACGTCGTCACGGCGCGACCTCGCGAATCCGGACCCCGTACTCGTCCGGCAGATCGTCGACCTCGACGCGGACCTGGAGTACGGAGACGTTCGGCGCTGTGGCTTTCCGTTCCATGATCGCGCGCTGTTCCCGCTCGAACGACGCGTCGCCGGTCTTGATCTCGACGACGTACGTCCGGAGCGTCGCGCCCGTCGACTCGCGACGAGCCTCCGCGACCGCGTCGGGGTCCCACCGCGCTTTGGTGCCGTCGGCCAGCCGCATCGTCACCGCGTCGGGGTCGCGCAGTCGGACCGTCAGGTCCGCTCCGTCGATCCCGAGATCCCGTCGCACGAAGTAGGAAAGCGCCGGCGGGTTCGTCCGCGGCGTCGTCACCAGGGCCTGCCCGATCGCACCGTACTGGTTCGCGCCCGGCTGGAAGGCCCACGTCGTCGCGTCGGGATCGATCGGTTCGTCCCGGTACCGAACCGGCCGTGGGATCAGGTAGGCGTCCGCCCGCGTCTCGTCCTGCGGTGCGACGGCCTGGAGTCGAACGCGAACGCCGCCGTCGGTCGTCATCTCGTCGGCGAACGCCGCCGCCTCCTGCCGGGACCCGAACTCGAGTCGTCGACCCTCCTCCGCGGCGATCGCACCCACTGCGGCGTTTCGCTCGCAGGCACTCGTCTTGAGTTCGAGCACGAACGGGTCCTGGGACGAACGATCGCTGCTCGCACGCTCGGTTCGACCGTCGGCCTGGCGACCGCTCGCCTCGATCGGTTCCTCGTCGTCGAACTGGAACAGGTTCGTCTGGTCGTCATCCCCGGGCACGACGATCACCGTCTCCGTCTGCTGTCGTCACGACGTGTTCCGTCTCTCGTGGGCGTGACCTGAAGGTGGCGATCGACCGTCGTCCACTTCCTTCTCGCCAGTAGCTGGACACCGCGTCGCGGGCTCACGGCGTCGATCAGCGACAGCGGATCGGGACAGTGAGGTCCACCGCGGGGATCGATCGGGGCGGACCGTCGCCGGATCTGTTCTGTCCTGGCGTCGAGTCCGTCACGACGCGGCGCTAGCAGTCGTCGGCGGTGCCGGATGCCTCGTCCGGATTCGATTCTTCGGGTTCCGTGACCCACACGAAGTCGTCGTCTTCGCTCTGTTCCTCGCCGTCGTCCGACGATTCGTCCCCCTCGTCGGTTTCGTCCGTCCCGTCGGTTTCGTCCGTCTCGTTCTCGTCTTCGGAACCGTCTTCGCCCCCGGTGTCTTCTTCGCCCGCACCGTCACCCTCGCTGTCCGTTTCCTGCTCGTCGTCCCCGAGGCGCTTCTCGATCCAGTCGAGAATATCGTCCCTGTCGTGGTGCGGTGCCGTCGTGTCGCCACCAAGTTCGAGGGTCGGGGTGAACGAGACGTCGTCCGCTGCCGCCGCTGCGGCGACCTGCTCGACCTCGTCGTCGTACTCCCCCACCCTGGCACGATCGACGATCGCCTCGGCGTTGGCGACGCCCGCCGATTGGAGTCGCTCCTCGAGGTCGTCGTAGTCGACGGTCCCGCTCGGCGTGTCGGCGACCGTCTCGCGGTGGAATCGCCAGTACCCGTCGGGGTCTTCGTCCCAGACACCGACGTCGACGGCTGCGATGCGCGGATCGCTACTGGAGATGTAGTACGCCGACGTGTCTCCCGGCTCGTAAGCCAGATTGTGGAACTGGAGGGCGAGTCGTCCCGGTTCGACGAACTCCTCGACGATCGCTTCGAGGTTTCCGGCGACGAACTCCTGGGTATAGGGACACTTGTAATTCCCGTAGATCGTGGCCGTCGGAGCGTCGTCGTCGCCCATCGTCGGGTACGCGTACGCGTCCGGGTCCGACGGAACGGGCGCGTCCACGATCGGCGACGATCGACCGGCGGCGACACCAGCGATTCCGAGCAGGGAAACCGTTCCGGTTGCTGTCAATACGGCTCTGCGTGACGTTCGTGGCTCACGTCGCATCGCCCTCGCGTCTCGATGGCTCCAGAATAAACCGGTGTCATCGTTCTGGTCATTCGTCCCGACTTATCGGCTATTGATCCCCTCGCAACGGTACTAGCGAGTTCCTCACCCTGCCCACCGATCGATGCAACTGTTTTGGGCCTCGTTTCGTCCGTGGGTGGGATTGCAAGTCTCGTTTGAACCCCAGCGATCGCCGTTCCATTTCGAGAACGGTGCGACTGGTACCTCCCTCGTTGCCGATCGGTCTCCGCAGGGCGTGACCAGCACAGTTGTAGACGCGGCGGTATATTTAGAATACCCACCACGTCCTGGCCTGGCGGCTCTCGGATCGGCATGTGGACTATTCGGTCGTGTGGGTGGAATCGACCTGATAGCCTCCCTGCCCCGACGGGCCGGACAGTAGCTTTGACGCTCGGTGCCTAACCAGGTCCATGCTATTTGGGGGTCAGCAGTGGTAGACCACCTATGCCCCCAGCTGGCCCTCCGTCCACCGGGAGTACTCGTTCCTCCACGGATTTACAGACGAGAGTACAACACTGGGCCCCAGCGATCGCCGTGAGTCTGACGACGTTCATCGTGGTCCTCAATGCATCCCTGATGAACGTGGCGATCCCCACGATGGTGGACGAGTTCGATACCACGGTTACCGTGATTCAAGGGGCGGTTGCACTCTACTCGCTGGTGACGGCTGCGCTGGTTCTCCCAGCCGGTACGCTGCCGTCTCGCCATAGTATTCGGCGTGTACTGGCAGTCGCACTGATCGTCTACGCCGGTGGGACGCTGGTGGCGTCGATTAGCTGGAATACGACGATCCTCTATCTCGGCTGGTCAGTCATCCAGGGTACCGCGGCCGCCGTGATTTTTCCCCTGACGTTCACTGTATTGATAATCAGCTACGAAGACGATGACCGGGCGAAGGCATTCGGACTGTTGGCTGGTGTGAGCGGGGTTGGATCGACTATTGGACCGATTATCGGTGGTGCACTCACCACGTACGCGAGTTGGCGGTGGGGGTTTGCGCTCCAACTCGTCGGTGTGGGGATTATTCTCTTTTTCGCTCAGTATGTGAGTCCGAACCCGCTGACAGAAACACGCAGTTCGCTGGATAAAGGCGGGACAGTGTTGTCCATCGTCGGTGCGACGTCGCTCGTCACTGGATTCCTTCTGAGCGGGAAGTATGGATGGTTAGTGGAACGGCGGCCGTTCGTCGTCGGCGGGATGCAGTTCAATCCGCTTGGGACGTCGCCGGCGATCTGGCTTCTCGGGCTCGGACTGCTCGCGTTCGCCGCGTTCGTTCAGTACGAACGCCGACTGGAACGGGCCGGGAAGTCGCCGCTCGTTCCGCTGCACGTCCTGACGAACCGCCCGTTTTTGGCCGGTGTTCTCACATACAACATTCGCTCGATCGTCTCGGCTGGCTTCTTTTTCATCTTCCCGGTCTATCTCCAGGCAGTACTCGGATACACCGCCTTCGAAACCGGGCTCGCGCTGTTACCGTATTCACTCGCGTCGATCCTCTTTTCGACGTTTACACCCAGCTGGCGGAAGTACGTCTCGCCGAAGACGCTTATCCAGGTCGGTATCGTTTGCATGGGCGTTGCACTGGTGCTGTTGTACGAGCAGACGGGCCCCGGTCAGACGATCGTCAGGATGGCTCTCCCGGTGGCGCTTTACGGGGCCGGCGTCGGACTCGTACTGGCACAGATCACCAATATGACGATGTCGGCCGTCCCGACCGCGTACTCCGCCGAGGCGTCCGGCGTTCTGAACGTAAGCTATTCGATCGGATTTGCCCTGGGGACAGCAGTCGTCGGCTCGTATTTTCTCGGGCGGTTCTACGGGAGCGTCGTCGATGGAGTACTCCGAGCGGAACACGAGACCGTTTCGGCCGAGCAACGAAATGAGCTGGTGATCGCACTCGAAGATGCAGCAGAAACGGCGACCGAAGCCACGCAGCAACAGTTCCTGAACCAACTCACTCCGACGCAACGGCAGTTGCTCGAGGGGATCTTCGAGGCTGCGATGTTCGACGCCCAACGGGCGGCGCTGCTCCTCCTGGTACTGGTCGTGTTGCTCCTGCTTCTCGCATCGACGTTCTTACCGCGGCAGATACCGGACGCCGACGACGAAACCGACCCCTCCGAATCAGCCCAGGATTCGACGCGTGAGACGTCTGAAACGGCCGTGGATGACTAACCGAAACAACCAATCCGGACGCCTCGAATGCGAGCCGACATCCGTTCGATCGGCACAGTGTGGATCGAGAGGTCGCAGGTGGCTTCCGATCGATGTACCCAGGACAATGTCGACTGCGATCGCACCGGAGTCCGTCCTTCGACTTCAGTAACTGAACGAGTGGGTTGGGGCAGATTTGAACTGCCGACTTCCTCCGTGTGAAGGAGGTATCATAACCGGACTAGATCACCAACCCGCACCGGGACGTATCAGTGCGTTCGACTTAAGACTTCCTTTCAGCGCCGACCGGGTACTTCGTCTCACCCGATCGGCCCCGCTCGTCCAGCGACGATCGAGCCGCTGCGATCGTCGCACGGGCCTGTCCCGCGACTGTTTCCAGGTCGTCACGCACGCGGTCGACCCGACGCTCCGGTTCGACCTCTCGTCCGGTCAGCGATCGAACGCGGGTTTCGGCGTCGTCGGCCACGTCGCGGAGGCCGAGGATGGCGTGTTCGCCGGCGCGCCGGAGGTAGTACAGACTGTCGTGGAAGTGGTTGTTCATGGGTTCCTCTACCACACAGTAGCACGAGAGTGAATATAGACCTTTTGCAGGCAACACAATTCCTTGCGCGACGATCGCGGCGGTTGTCATCGGCTACTCGGCGGTTTCCGTCCACCGAACCGGTAGCACAGTTGAGGAGTGGCCCCGGGTTTCCGAATCCTTAACACGGCCCACGGAAAGGAACCGACGATGTTCGATCGTCGTTCGATCCCGACGCCGTTCCCCGTCGGTGACGTCAATACCTATCTCGCGGGCCGCACGATCGTCGATCCCGGTCCCGACAGCGACGAGGCCTGGGACGAGGTCCGATCGTTTCTCTCCGTGCACGATCTCGAACCGGGCGATATCGAGCAGGTACTCCTGACCCACTCCCACCCGGACCACTTCGGCCTCGCGAAGCGCTTTCGCGATCGGGGCGCGACCGTCGCCGCGAGTCCGCCCGCGGCCGCGGTCGTCGAAGACTTCGGTGCCAGACTCGACGCCGAAGCCGCCTTCTTCCGCGACCTGTTCCCGGCCCACGGGATGGACGCCGACGCTGCCGCGACGATCACCGATCTCTCGAGCGCCTACCGATCGTACGCGCCGGACTGTGTGGTCGATCGACGGCTCACCGACGGCGACACGATCGAGGTCGGACCGGCGACGCTGTCGGTCCAGCAGGTGTCGGGCCACGCCGCCGGCGAACTGATCCTGTCCGTCGAGTCCGCCTCCCGTGGCGGGGTCGGGGCGCCGATCGGAGACGGTGGCGACCGGGCTCCCGAGGCGGCCGCGGGCACGACGGCCATCGTCGGCGATCACGTCCTCGAACACATCACGCCGAATCCGCTCCTGCGGCCCCCGGTGGACGATGGCGTGGACCGACCGCAACCGCTTCTGGAGTTCAACGCCTCGCTGCTACGCCTGCGCGACCGGGGGTTCGATCGGCTCCTGCCGGGCCACGGCGGGATCATCGACGAGCCGGCCGAGCGCATCGCGGAGGTCCTCGCCGCGCACGAGGATCGGACCGAGAACGTCGCCTCGATCCTCGACGAGGGGGGCGAGGCGACCGCCCACGAGGTCATGGAGGGCCTGTTCGGCGAGCTCTCGCTGGCCGACCAGTACACCGGCATGAGCGAGGCGATCGGCCACCTGGACGTGCTCGTGGACCGCGGGCGGGCGCGGCGCGTCGACGGGGCCGACCGCATCACCTACGAGCCTGCGTGAGAATCACGCCCCATGAACGAGTGCCAGCCGATCGCGCTCGAACGCGAGGGCACGAGCGCCGACCTGGTCGTCCGGGACGGTCGCGTCTACTGCTCGAATCGCCGCGAGTTCCTCGACCGTGACGTCGCCGTCGTCGGCGATCGGATCGCCGCCCTGCTCGAGGACGCGGACTCCGTCGTCGGTCCGGACACGACGATCGTCTCGGCGGCCGATCGGGTCGTGCTCCCGGGACTTATCGACGCACACACGCACGCCGACATCCACCTCACGCCCGAGCGGGGCGCCCTGCCGTTGCTCGCGACCGGGACAACGTCGATCGTCACCGAGACGTCCGGACTGGGACTGCTCTTCGGGAGTCGCGGCGTCGAGACGACGCTCGAACGGACCGCCGATCTCCCGCTCTCGGTCTTCTGTACCCTGCCGCCGCAGGGGCTGGTCGACACCTTCGACCCGGCGACCGCCGACGACGCGGAACACGAGGCGCTCGCGGACCTGCTCGAGCACGATCGAGTCGTCGGGATCGGCGAGATCGACTGGATCCACGTCGTCGGCCGTGACGCCCCCGTCGAACGCCTCTACGACCGCGCACGCGAGGCTGACGCGACGATCGTCGGCCACGGAGCGGGCTGTCGCGGGGCCGCGCTCCGGGCGTTCGCGACCGTCGTCGACAACGACCACGAGGCGATCTCGGCCGAGGGGATCCGCCGCCGTGCGGAACACGGTCTCCACGTGGTCGGCCGCTGTGGGACGATCCGCGACGACCTCGCCCCCTTCGTCGAGGCGTTCCCGGACGTCGATCGGGGGAGCGTCTCGCTCTCGACGGACGGCGTCTGGCCGCCGGATCTCGTCGACGGCTTCGGCATGGGCGAAGTGGTCCGGCGCGCGATCGAGGCCGGCATCCCCGCCGCGGACGCGATCGACGCCGCCACCCGGAATCCCGCCGATCACTTCGGACTCGAGAACCGCGGCGTGATCGCGCCGGGCGCGGTCGCCGATATCGTCCTCGTCGACGACCTCGAGTCGATGTGCGTCGAGACGGTGCTCGCGGACGGGTCGATCGTCGTCGACGACGGGAAACCGACGATCGATCCCCCGAACGGCCCCTATCCGGAGTTCGCCACCGACACCGTCGCCGTCGACCTCGAACGCGATCGGTTCACCGCCCCGCGATCGGCGGCCCCCGGGGGAACCGTTCGCGCGATGGCGGTCGAGGAGGGGCTCGTAACGACGGAGACAGTGGTCGAACCGGCCGTCGTGGAGACTACGGGTGAGACAGAGCGATTCGGGCCGGCCCCCGACGCCGACGTCTGCACGGCCACGCTGCTCGATCGGGATCCGGCGACCGAGGATCGCGGGTTCACCGGCTTTCTCACCGGGTACGGCCTCGAGACGGGTGCCGTCGCCGCCAGCGGGACGTGGGAGACCGCGGGGCTCGTAACCGTCGCCGCTGACACCGACGACGCCCTCGCGGCCGCCGAGCGCGTGCGTACGATGCAGGGTGGGTTCGCCGTCGTCGAGAACGGCGAGGTCGTCGCCGACCTCGCGATGCCGGTCGCCGCGACTGCGGCAGACGCACCGCCCGAAGACGTCGCGGCGGGCTTCGAGGCGCTCGAACGCGCCCTCGACGATCTCGGCGTCGCGGTCGATCGACCCCTGTTGACCCTCCAGACGCTCACGTTCCTCGGCGTCCCCGCGCTCAAACTTACGCCCTCGGGGTACGCCGACGTGCTGGACCGATCGCTGGTCGGACTGGATCCACACGCTAGCGGATCGACTGCAGAATCGTACTGACGAATCGACTGTCGAAAAGCGTACCTCGCGTCGACGACGTCTGCGCGTCCGTGCTACCCTGAAAGCGCGTTATCGCCTCGCTCGACGGCTCAGTACTGCGGCGACTCCTCGGGTTCGCCGTCGCGCTTGTTCACGACGCGGGCGAAGGTGAACAGCCCGTCGGAGAGGCGGTTCAGGTACTGCACGGCCTGTTCGTTGATCTGTTCCTCGTTCGCGAGTGCGACCGCTCGGCGTTCGGCGCGTCGACAGACCGTCCGCGCGTGGTGGAGCTGGGCGCCGTGTTCGCTTCCGGTCGGCAGGATGAACGAGGTCAGCGGCTCCAGTTCCTCGTCGTACTCGTCGATCCAGTCTTCGATCGTCTCGACGTGTTCGGCCCGGACGACGGGGTCGTCCTCGTCGGGATCCGGGTTCGCGAAGTCGGCCAGGACGACGTGGAGGTGATTCTGGACCGTTCGGAGTCGATCGTCGACGTCGTCGTGGCCCGTCGGACGGATCGTCCCGATCAGGGCGTTGAGTTCGTCGACGGTCCCGTAGGCTTCGATCCGCGCGCTCGCCTTCGAGACCCGGGTCATGTTCCGGAGATCGGTCTTCCCTTCGTCGCCGCGACCAGTGTAGATCGACATACGCGAACCGATGGTCGGGGCTCACTTAACTCCGCTGTCGTGTCGCGTGAGGTCGTGGGAAAATCAGTACGTTAAACTCGCTCCGGTCGGTAGTCTTCGACATGTCCATGGAACGCGAAGGCGAGTGTCCGAACTGTGGAGAGGTCACGTTCTATCGCGCCGCAAGCACGACGCTCCACCTCGGCGAGAAGGTCAAGTGGCACTGTCCGAACTGTGACTATGGATTCGTCCGGATCAACGGTATCGACTCCAGCACCGCAGAGGCCTGATACGGTCCCCTGTACCGATGTCCCGGTGCAACCGCACAGCGATCGCGGTTGCGCCGGAACTGGCTTGCAGTAGTCCGTAGGAACTGCGGATCGATCGCTCGTTTCGCGACCGCTATCGTCTTTCTCGACCGGCGTCCCTCCCGCAGTTTTCGACCGCCAGGTAGTTTTACTCAGTTCATAGATACGAGCATAAAAGCTCGGCTTGGCGAAACAACGGCCCGTTCGAGAGTCGATATACAAATGGGTGTGCTCTGCTGTGAGCACGGTATACGATGCAAGGACGCAGGCTGGCCACGACGGACGAACTCATCGCGATCGTCAGTCCCGACAGCGACGCGGCGCTCGATCGGCTCGAGACCTGGACCGACGACCGCGGGATCGACTGCTCGGTCGTCGACGTCGGGGACGACATCGACGACGCGTACGACGAGAACCGGGCGACGCTGGGCGTTACCCTCGGCGGCGACGGCACCTTCCTCGAGGGGATCAAGTCGTTCGCCCCCCGGAACATTCCTCAGCTCGGAGTCAACACGGGGACGCTCGCCTTCCTGGCCCGGGTCGAACCCGAGGACGTCGGGGCGGCGCTCGACGAAGTCATCCACGGCCGGGCCGCTGTCGACAGCCGCCAGCAGGTCGCCGTCGACGGTCCGGGAATCGACGCGACCGGGATCAACGACGTCATGATCCAGCACGTCCCGCCGGAGAACCCGATCGATCGGAAGATCACGCGGCTGGACGTCCACGCCGACGACGAGTACGTCGGCGAGTTCGAGGGGACCGGCGTCGCCGTCTCGACGCCGACCGGCTCGACCGGCGTCTCGCTCTCCGCCGACGGTCCCGTCCACTACCCCGTCAACAACCACACCCTTCAGCTCGTCCCCCTGCACACGCACCAGATCGGCGTTCGACCGGTCGTCTTCTCGCCGGAAACCGAACTTCGGATCACTACCCGGGGACAGGCGAGCCTGCAGGTCGACGGCGGCCGGGCACACACGATCCTCGACGAAGACGACGAGATCGTCGTCACGGGCGCCGACCAGCTCGCACACGTCGTCCGGACCAGCTACGACGACCACTTCTTTACCGCCATCTCGAAGAAACTCGGCTGGGACGTCCGCGACGCGGACGGGCCGGACGCGTCGGCCGGGGGAACGACCGTGGGCGCCGATGGGGCGGCCGCGACGGGCGACGGTGGGACCGATCGCACCACCACGACGTTGGCCGGACCCGCCACGTCGTCCGGGACGGACGACCCCGAGCCGGACACCGTAGATCGCGCCCTGACGATCGCCAAAGAGGCCGCTCAGGCCGCCGGCGACCCGCTCCGGGAACTCCACGGCCAGGTCGAGTCGGTCGACGTCAAGAGCGACAAGTCCGACATCGTCACCGAAGCCGACCACCAGGCCGATCGGATCATCACGACGGTCATCGGCAACGAGTTCCCCGACCACGCGATCGTCTCCGAGGAGAGCGCCCGCCAGACCGGCACCGATTCGGCGTACACGTGGGTCGTCGATCCCCTCGACGGAACGGGGAACTTCGCCCACGGCAACCCGAACTACTCGATCTCGATCGCGCTCGTCGAGAACGGCGAACCGGTGCTGGGCGTCGTCTACGTCCCCGAGACCGACGAACTGTTCAGCGCCGTCGCGGGCCGCGAGGCCAGAAAAGACGGGGCTCGAATCGAGACGACCGATCGCGACCGCCTCGACGAGAGTATGCTCATCTCGGGATACGATCCCGACGGGACGTTCCTCTCGCACTTCTACCAGGAGTCACGCGGCGTCCGCCGACTCGGTTCGGCCGCGCTCAACCTGTGTTATCTCGCCAGCGGCAGCGCCGACGCCACCTGGGAGTACGACACCTACCCGTGGGACGTCGCCGCCGGTCTCGTGATCGCTCGCGCCGCCGGTGCGGAGATCACCGACGAGACCGGTCAGCCGTTCGCGTTCGACCTCGAGACGAACGATCGGGCGGCCCTGCTGGGATCGAACGGCTCGCTCCATCCCGCACTGCTCGACCACCTGGAACGCGATACCGGGTTGGCGACGCCGTCGCGGTGAGCGCCGTGGAAATCACTCGTCGTCCGCGAGCGCCTGCCACGAGAGCCGCGGGTTTCGCGCCGCACTGGTCTGGTCGATCCGTCGGGCCGTCGTCCGATCGGGCGCGGCCGCGAGCGTCTCGTCGTCCTCCTCGGCGACGGCGTCGAACGCCGCGGCGAGCCGGTCGAGCGTCGCCTTGCTCTCGACCTCGGTCGGTTCGGTCATCAACGCCTCGGGGACGATCTCGGGCCACTTGGTCGTCGGCGGGTGGACGCCGTAGTCGAGCATCCGCTTTGCGACGTCGGCCGCGTCCTGCTCGCCCGCGCTGGCGACGAACTCGTGGTGGAACGGCTCGTAGGGAACGTCGTAGTCGATCTGGCTCGCGAGGTAGTTCGCGTTGAGCACCGCCTTCGCGCTGGCGTCGGTGAGCCCCTCGTCGCCGAGGCGGGCGATGTAGGCGAACGTCTTGACGAGGACGAGCCAGTTGCCCTGGTAGCCGTGGACCTGCCCGATCGTGTGCTCGGGGTCGAACAGTTCGTAGGTCTGCTCGCTCCCGCTCGAGCCGTCCGCTCGCACGCGCGGCGCGGGCAAGAACGGCGCGAGGTCGTCGACGACGCCGACGGGGCCGGCACCGGGGCCGCCGCCGCCGTGGGGCGTCGCGAACGTCTTGTGGACGTTGTAGTGCATCACGTCGAAGCCCATGTCGCCCGGCCGGGCGCGACCGAGGAGGGCGTTGAGGTTCGCCCCGTCGTAGTAGAGGAGACCGCCGACGTCGTGGACCATCTCGGCGATCTCGGTGATGTCGCGCTCGAACAGGCCGAGCGTGTTCGGGTTCGTGAGCATCAGCGCGGCCGTGTTCTCCGAGAGCGCCGCCTCGAGTGCCTCGAGGTCGACCCGTCCCTCGTCGTCGCTGGGCAGGGAGACGACCTCGTACCCGCCGAGCGCGGCGGTCGCGAAGTTCGTCCCGTGGGCGCTCTCCGGAATGATGACCTCGTCGCGGTGGTCCTCGCCGTTGTGCTCGTGGTAGGCCGCGGCGACCCGGATGCCGACGAACTCGCCGGCCGCCCCCGCCGGCGGCTGGAGCGTCACGGCGTCCATCCCGCCGATCCGGGCCAGGTAGTCCTGCAGGCGGTACATCAGTTCGAGGGTGCCCTGGATCGACCCCTCGGACCGATCGGGGTGGACGGCCGCGTCCGGGAGGGCGGCCACGTCCTCGGTGAACTTCGGGTTGTACTTCATCGTACACGAGCCCAGCGGGTAGGGGCCGCTGTCGATCCCGTAGATCATCTGAGAGAGGCGCGTGTAGTGGCGGGCCAGTTCTGGTTCGGAGAGTTCCGGGAGTTCGATCGCGTCCCGCGTGAGGTCGTCCGGGAGCGGGGAGTCGTCCGCGTCGATCTCGACCTCGGTCCGGTCCTTCTCGGCGAGCAGGGGTTCGTACTGCCCGTCGTCGACGTACCGGGCCTGATCGTAGCGAGCCTGTTCGCCCCGCTCCTGGGAGGGGTTCCCGTCGGCGCTCTCGTCGGTCATCGAACCACCTCCGTGAACGCGGTGACGAAGGCGTCGATCCGATCGTCGGGGACGCCGGCGACGCAGACCTGGATCTCGTGGTCGCCGACCACGTGGATCGCGAACCCTCTCGTCTCGAGGTCGTCGGCGATCGCCGCCGCGGGCTGGTCGACGTGGGCGACGAACTCCCGGACGTGTCGCCGACCGTGGACCGGTGCCACGACCCCGACGAGGTCGTCGAGTCTATCCGCGAGGTTCTCGGCCCGCGTGACCCCCCGTTTGGCGAGGTCGACCATCCCGCTCGGGCCCAGAGACGCGGCGTGCATCGCGGTCCGGAGCGCGACCCACGCCTGGTTCGTACAGATGTTGCTCGTCGCGCGCTCCCGGCGAATGTGCTGTTCGCGGGTCTGGAGCGTGAGCGTGTACGCCCGGCGATCGGTCGCGTCCTCGCTCGCGCCGACGAGTCGGCCGGGCACCTGCCGGAGGTAGTCCTCGCGACAAGCGAAGAGGCCGAGCCCCATCCCGTAGCTGGTCGGCAGACCGAGTACGCTCGCGTCGCCGACGACGACGTCCGCGCCGACGTCGACCGGCCGCTGGAGCAGGGAGAGCGCGATCGGGTCCGAACCCAGCACGAACAGCGCGTCCTCGTCCGCGACGAGGTCACCGATCGCGTCGAGTTCTCCCTCGATCGTCCCGCGCACGGTCGGGTTCTCGGCGTAGACCATGACGACCTCCTCGTCGACTGCGGCCGAGAGCGCGTCGACGTCGACGGTGCCGTCCTCGGTCGGGTACTCCTCGATCGCGAGGTCGGTGCCGGCCACGTAGTTCGCGAGCGTGCTCCGGCGCCCCTCAAGCAGGAGATCCGGGACGAGCACCCGGTGGCCGCTCGTGCCGCGAACCCGATCGGCCAGTGTCGCGGCTTCGCCGAGCGCCGTCGCGGCGTCGTACATCGAGCAGTTCGCGATTTCGAGGCCCGTCAGTTCGACCAGCAGCGACTGGTACTCGAACAGTGCCTGCAGGAATCCCTGCGACACTTCGGGCTGGTACTGGGTGTACGACGTGAGAAACTCCGATCGATCCGCAAGGTGATCGACGAGCGAGGGCACGTAATAGCCGTAGTGACCCCGCCCGAGCAGTTCCGTCAGGTCGTCGTTGCGCCCGAGGATCGACCGGACTAGCCGCCGCGTCTCGCGTTCCGTTCGCGACTCGATGCCGAACTCCTCGTCGAATCGGACGTCTTCGGGGATGTCGAAGAGGTCGTCGACCGCGTCTACCCCGATCACTTCGAGCATCGCCGCCCGATCCGCGTCCGTGTGGGGAGCGTACGGACTCCCCGTGGTGTCTGTTCCGTACATGCTAGAGCAGGTCCCGACCGAACGCGCTTGCCACGCCACTCTCACACCGAGACGGTCGACGGCCAGGTTCGATTCGGGACACGATATTCGCCTCTTACGGGCACGGGATAATGAACACACCTCTTCCATCGCGGTCGACGGTGCGCGATACTACTCGTCGGAATCGGCCGATTCCTCTGGCCCCCCGTCCTCGGCGTCCGTCTTTGCCTCCGCTTCCGGGGCCGATCGATCGTCGTCCGGTTCCGAGTCCGGGGCGCGATCGGCGTCGTCCTCCATGCCGGGCCGAATGCCGGTATCGGGTTCGGTATCCACCGCGGCGTCGTCGACCGCGTCGGTGGCCACGGCGGCGTCAACGTCGGGGCTAGCCTCGCCCTCGGGCACGCTGGGTTCGCCCTGCCGAGTCGATCGTTCCCGGGCGAACAGGTCCAGCGTGACCTTGGCACCGCCGAGCACGACCGGCCCGACGAAGAGGCCGACGGCACCGAAGACGACGATCCCGCCGAAGATACCGACGACGATGATCGCGGAGTTGAACGCGCCCGTCTTGCCGATGAGCGCCGGACGCAGGTACGTATCCGAGGCGCTCACGAGCGAGCCGTAGGCGACGAGGATGGCGGCCGAGATGACGTCGCCGATCGCGACGAGATACAGGACGACCGGTACCCAGACCCCGAACGCGCCGACGAGCGGGAGCAACGTCAGGACGAACGTCACCACGCCGAGAAACGCCACGGCAGGAACGCCGAGCAGCCACAGCCCGGTCGCGAGCAGGACCGCCTGGATCGCCGCCACGGCGACGTTTCCGACGAGCGACGCCCACATCAGCTGGTCCAGTTCGCCGATCAGTTCCCGCTGGACGTCGTCCTCGATCGGGACGACGCGACGCATCCACGCGACGAGTCGCTCGCCGTCGCGCAACAGCGCGAACAACACGAACAGCGTCACCGTGAGCCCGATGAGAATGCCGGGCAGCCCGCCGACGAACTCGATTCCCGTGCTCGCGACCCCCTGGAGGGCGGTTCCGATCGGCTCCTGGTAGGTTCCGTACATCTCGGCGAGATCGACGGTGAGTCCGCTCGATTCGAGTTGCCGCTCGATGTCGCCGACGTCGAGGGTACCCTCCTGGATGGCCGTCACCACCTCGAGCGCCTGCTGGAGTGCGATCGCGAGGACGTACATCGTCGGCAGGAGAATCGCGAGAATCGCCACGGCGACGAGCGCGAGTGCCGCAATCGCCGGACTGACGACCGTTTCGAGCCGCCGCTGTGCGGGCACGAGGATGTACGCGAGAACAACACCGAGGAGAATGTACTGGAGGTACGGCAGGACGATGAGCGTTGCGAGGGCGACGCTCACCAGCGCGAGCGCTGTCAACCCCGCCCCGTCGGCGAACCAGTCCGAGGAATCGGCGTCGTCGGCCATACCCTCACTTGGGGGCACACGCTACATTATCCCCAGGGCCGGACAGCGACAATCGGCGATCGAACCCGCGAACGGGAACCGACGGCGAACGCGCTACTCGACGTAGCGGTACTTCCGTTCGCCCATTCGACCCCAGCCGTCGAAGACGAACTCCTCGCTGGGGGTCGTGAACTCCTCGACGTCGACGTCCATATCGTGGTTGTGGGCGTCGTGGATCTCCTCGTAGTCGTCCCAGCTCATGTCGTACCGGTTCGCGAGCTGTTCGTCGACGTTCAGCGCCGCGATTTCGTCTTCCCAGCCGTCCTGGATCGTCTCGGCGTGGATCTCGGCCTGGGCACCGCTGCCGTAGGAGCCGACCAGCAGTTGCTCTCCCGTCAGGTCGCGCCCGGCCTCCAGGGCCGTCTTGAGCGCGCTCACGCGAGCGACGTGAACCGACCCGGTGTACCAGTTGCCGACCTCGCGCGAGAGCGTCAGCGTCGGGTCGATCGTCGCGTCGTACCACTCCTGGTAGCGAGCCGTCCCCTTGAGCGCGTCCATGTACTCCCGGAGCGCGTCGCGGTACGCGTCGTCAGTGTCGAACGCTTCGGGACGGGGCTGGCGGCCGATCTCCTCCGCGAGTTCGTCCTCGATCGCGGTGTCGCGCGTGATGTGGCGGTAGGCGAGCATCGCCGCCTTGCGGACCATCCCCGGGAACGGCGTGTGGAACGGCGCGAAGACGATGTCGTCGGGGTGGACGTCGCCCGCGACGCTCTCGTAGTCCTCGAGCGCCTCGCGCATCCGGGCGAGATACACCTGCACGGAGCGTTTGCCGTCGACGGAAGGGAACTGCTGGTTGGGTTTGAGGAAGTCCGTCTCGTCGGCCGAGCCGTAGCCCTGCTCGGCCGAGAGTTCGACCAGATCGGGATCCTCGGCGATGTACATCGCGACCGCGCCCGCCCCCTGGGTGGCTTCGCCGGCGTCGCCGCGCGCGTAGAGTGCGGTGTCGGTCGCGATCACGAGCGCACCGCGGCCGCGATTTCGCCCTGCCCGGATCCAGTTGTACGCGTCGTCCAGGCTCTGGGTCCCGGCGATACAGGCGAACTTCCGTTCGCCCTTGTTCGCGTGGTGGAAGTCACCGTCGTAGACCGTTTCGAGACAGCCTGCGACGTACGTCGAAACCGGTTTCGAGTTGTCGAACGCGCTCTCCGTCGCGACGTCGATTCGGCCGATATCCTCGGGTTCGAGCCCCTTGCGTTCCATCAGCCGGTGGGCCGCGTTGGCCGCCATCGTGACGATGTCCTCGTAGCTGTCGGGAAACGAACTGGCCGTCAGCCCGAGCCCCTTCGTGTACTTCTCGGGGTCTTCGCCCTTCTCGGGCGCGAACGTGCCGGGCAAGTCGAGTTTGAGATTTCCCGTCCAGATCTCGATCGCGTCGATACCGACTGCTGTCATAGGTGGAGACTATTGCCGACGCTATATGGTATTGTCGTTTGAGGTTTCGACAGCTGTCGATTACTTCGGAGAGGTCGGTTTACGTACAGTCCGATCCTGATCGAGGGTCGCTATCCAACGGAGAATCCAGTCGTATCGTCGTTCGTATTGTCGATATCCTGCCGGAGAACATCAACGGGGTATGAGCCATCTGTACCAGTCTGAACGTCATCGATCAGTATTTCGATCACGTCGCCATCGCTGTCCGTCTCACCCGCAGTGTAGGTGATGCTAGCTCGGAACTGATCCTGTTGCGTGAACGTCGCTTCGCTACCACTGCTTCCGCTAACGTCGACGACCCGCGAGTTTTGATAATCCACGTCCCGACCGAATAACCAGTGCCAATTTTGAGCGGCATCGAGGTCAATTTCGATAGTTTCGCCCTCCTCGAGGTCACCCTTCAGTGTGAAGGTAACCGCTTGATTCTGTCCAGCCTCGTTTGCGGCCAGGTCAGTTGCGGTCGCATCATACACCCCGGGACGATCGAGTCCGAAGTCGACGCCCGTCACGTCCTCCCCCGGCCCCACCGAAACCGCCCGTGAATCCGATTCGAGGTAGCCGTCGGCGTCCGCGGAGACGGTGTACTCGTCGCGTGGCATCTCGATCGCGTACCCGCCGTCGGTCGCCGTCGTCGCCTCGTACTCGGACCCGTCGTCAGCGACTGCGGTCACGGTCGCGTCCGCGATCGCCTCGCCGTTCGCATCCTCCACGACGCCGTTGATCGATCCATTTTGCGCATCGAGCGCGAAGTCGACGCCGGAGACGTCCTCGTTCGCGCCGACAGA
The DNA here is from genome assembly GCF_023566055.1 of Halosolutus amylolyticus. Lineage (NCBI taxonomy): Archaea > Methanobacteriati > Methanobacteriota > Halobacteria > Halobacteriales > Natrialbaceae > Halosolutus > Halosolutus amylolyticus. Next base: position 141,579 of record NZ_JALIQP010000002.1, read on the forward strand.
AACCGCCGAGGAGCCGGACTCGACGTAGCCGTCGACATCGGCTGAGACGTCATACTCGTCGGCTGGCACGTCGATCGTATACGTTCCGTCATCGGCTGTCATCGTCTGAAACTCTCCGTCGGTGCTGACGGCAGTCACCGTCGTGCCGGCGATACCATCGGTCGTCTCACCGTCTCTGACGACGCCGCTGATCGATCCGTTTTCCGGCTGGAGGTCGAAGTCAGCGGTGGTGTTCCCGTTTTCGTCCACGGTAATCGTCTGCATATCATCCTGATGCGTATCGACGGCCACCGTCACGTCCTGCTCCCCCGCCGGAACGTCGTCGATCGCGTACTCGCCCGACACGTCAGTCTGGGCGGACTGGCCGGTGTCGTCGACGGTCACCGTTGCACCCCGGATCGCCTCGCCGGTCTCTGCATCCGTAACTGTCCCATCGATCGTGCCGGTATCACTGCTCAGTTCGAAACTCGCGTCGACGCTCCCGTTATTCGGAACGGTAACGTCCTTCCATTCGCTGCTGTAGCCGTCCGCAGTCGCGACGACGGTATGCTCTCCCGACGGGACGTTCGTCAACGCGTAGGTGCCGTTGGCATCGGTCGTCGTCTCGTTGCCGGTGTCCTCGACTGTAACTGTGGCATCCTGGATGCCGTCTCCTGTATCGACGTCGGTGACCGTTCCGTCGATAGTCCCCGTGGGTGAGTCGCTGACTAGTTTGAACGACAGCCGATCGCCGTCGCTCCCGCTCGACACGAAGGCTCTGAGCCACGCTTCACCGCCGCGGGCGTCGACCGCCGATTCGTTGATGTCCAGCGTGGGATCGTCTTCCCCGTTCTCGATGACGCCGTCCGAGTCGATCGTCCCGAGGTCGGTATCGTCGACCGCGTATTCGACCGTTGCCCCGTCGACGACCGGATCGGTTTCTATCCACACTGTCGTCGTCTCCCTGCTCTGGACGGTGAGTTCACAGCCGGAATCACAATCGTCGACGTTGGCGTTCTCCGCTTCGATGCGCGTCACGTTCCACTCCGTCGCGTACGCGCCACCGTCCCCACTGGCGTTCGATTCTCGCCGTTCGGTTCCGATATCGAAGTCGTCGTTCAGTGAACTCCCGCCGCTTCCGACGCCGACGCGAGCGATGTCGAGATCGAACTCTTTCTCGAGAACCAGCACCACCTCGCCGGCGCCGCTCTCGCTCTCGTCGTATCGCACCCCGGCAGTCTCCTCGAGTTGCGCTTCCCACCGCTCGGCGCTTCGCGTCGGAAGGGTTATTCTCGTATCCGGTTCGAGCGTCGTCGTCCGCACCCGATCGAGCGATTCGACGCTCACCGATGCTGTGCCAGTACTGCGCTCGTTCACGGTCCCGTCGAGGAGCACGATCGAAATCCGTTCGTCGCCGATCAACTGCTGACTTCCAACGGAAACGTTCGTCTCGTCGAACCGGTTGTAGACGAATCCGTGCTCGACGACGGTTCGGGGCGCACTGGTGTACTCGTTGTAATCGGGTTCGTACACCAACTGGCGCGTCCCGAACTCGTGGTCGCTCCCGTCGGGTTCCTCGATCGTCACGTTCGACTCGGGTTCGATCGTCCGAACCGTCCCCGTCGGATGCGGTGGATTGACGGCGGTCACCCGCGACTCGTACTGCGTCCCGAGTTCGATCGGAACCCCCTGCGTGCCGCCCGTCGTCCCCGTGTTCAGGATCGAGTCCCGCAACTCGACGAGATCACCCCGGACCCGATCGTTGTGGTCGATCTCGACGCGCTCGTTCTGCTGGGGGACGGCGTTGACCTGGTAGAGGGCGAGTGCCGAGAACGCGATCGCGAGGAGGAGGACGGCACCGATCTGGATCGTCACGGCTCGCTCGTCGAGTCCGATCCCCTCCCCCCGACGTGACATACCCGAGGATAGTCATGCCAGCTTAAACGCTTGGTGGCCGCGAAAACGGCGGTCGCGACTGTTGCACGCCGGTTACTCGTCACCGACCAGGCAGTACGCGTGGCCCGGTTCCTCCATGATCGTCTCCCGATCGTCGTCGTAGTAGTTCGAGAAGACGGCCCGCTCGGCGTAGTAAATCCGACCGTCGACGGGAACCGGTGCACTGGTGACGCGACCCCGGTTCTCGACGCGCCAGCAACGCGCCCCCGTCTCCTTGTCGAGGGCGTAGAGGTGCCCGTCGTACGATCCGGCGAGTACCGTCCCCGCGGTAACGGAGAGGGCACCGATGACGCGACCGCCGACGTTCGTCGACCACAATTCGTCGCCGGACGCGGCATCGATCGCGTAGACGTACTCGTCGTCGCTACCCATGTAGACGACGTCTTCCTCGACGTCGACCCCCGGGTTCGACATGATCGCCCCGTCCGTCTCGAAGACCCACTCGGGTGACCCGTCCTCGAGATCGAGGCAGTAGACGTTCTCGTCCCAGGAGCCGACGTAGCCGTAGCCGTCGTGGGCCGCGACCGTCCCTTTGATCTCGGCGCCCGCGTAGAACGCGCCGCCTTCCCGTTCCTCGCCATCCGCCTCGGCCTGGAACTCCCATGCGAACTCGAGGGACGGGAACTCCCAGCAGTAAACGACGCCGTCGTTCGACCCGGCGAGGATCCGCCCCGCCTCGAGATCGATCGTCGGCGACGGATGGGGCTGGCCCCACAGCCGATCGTCGCTCCAGGTCGGCTCACCCGTTTCGGGATCGATCGCCCAGAGGGCCCCGGACGAGGGCGACCCGTACTCGGCGATGACGTAGAGCGTCCCGTCGTAGTAGGCCGGACTCGACCCGACCGCGAGCGTCCCCTCGAGATCGGCCGATCGCGTCCGCCAGACGAGGTCGCCGGTCTCGAGGTCGAGCGCGTAGAGGTCGCCGTCGTAGCCGCCGATGTAGACCGTGTCGTCGACGATCGCCGGTGAGCCGTGAAAGCCGAGGTCCGTCGCGCCCGTCCGCGTCGACCAGCGGAGTTCGCCAGTCGGCGTGTAGGCGTGGACCCACCCGGAATCGCCCGCGAACACGATCGTCTCCCCGTCGGGCGACGGGACGGGACTCGACTTGGCCGCGGTGTGGCCGACGTAGTTGATCGGGAACGTCCAGTTGACGCTGACGGACGACGGAACGACCTCGTCGGGGTAGTAGCCGAGTCGACGCAGTCCGCGACGGAACAGTGACACGTCGTCGTCGGGGTGTGTCGCGTACTCGGAGACGGAATCGGCGGGCTCAGCACCAGCGCCGCAGGTCTCGTCGGTCCAGGTACTGCTGTCGTCCAGGACCCCCGGATCGTTGCTACAGCCAGCGAGGCCCGCGACTGCAGTCGCGCCGGTCAGTCGAAGGAGGTGCCGTCGGGACGGCATGACGGAACGCCTTCGATCGGTCCCGGGCGCTTGAGACTGGTTCGTCGGGTGCATGTGGGGCTCTCCTGTGTGTCAAGAACGCTGGCCAGCAAAATAAATCACGATTCTGCTGGGTTCGTCCCGGGCTGGCGAACGGGGGCAGTGTCGGCCTCGTTCGAGCCGCCAGGTGTCTGCGACCAGCAGGGCGACACGCGAGGGATCCCTCGACGTCAGTCGGTCACTCCTGCTGGGCGTCCACCACGGCGACGCCGGCCAGGTTCACGATGTCCTTGACCTCGTCGCCGCGCTGGAGGACGTGGACCGGTTTGTCCATGCCGACGAGCATGGGACCGATCGCGTCCGCGCCGCCGAGACGCTGGAGCAGTTTGTAGCCGATGTTGCCCGACTCGAGGTTCGGGAAGACGAGCACGTTCGCGGGTTCTTCGAGTTCCGAGAAGCCGTACGTGCCCTCGAGGATGTCCTCGACGACCGCCGTGTCGGCCTGCATCTCCCCGTCGACCGGGAAGTCGACCTCGGGGTCGTTCTGGAGCATCTTCGCGGCCCGGCGCGGTTTGCGGGTTCCCTCGTTGTTCACGCTCCCGAAGTTCGAGTACGACAGCAGTGCGGCGCGGGGTTCGATGTTGAACCGACGGGCCAGTTTCCCGGTCTGTCTGGTCACTTCCGCGAGGACGTCCTCGTCGGGATCCTGGTTGACCGTCGCGTCGGCCACGAAGATCACGCGGTTCTTGAACGTGAGCATGTAGACGCCCGCCGCGTAGTCGACGTCCTCGTCGGTGCCGACCACCTGCAGGGGCGGCCGGAGCGCCGAGGGATAGTGATGGGAGAGGCCGGTCAGGAGCGCGTCGGCGTCGCCCTGTTCGACCATCACGCTGCCGAAGTAGTTCGTGTCGTGCTCGATGAGTTCGCCCGCTTCGGACCGGGTGATCCCCTTGCGCTGGCGGAGTTCGTGGAGCCGTTCGGCGTACGCTTCGTAGTCACCCACGGACGGGTCGGCAACCTGCGGTTCGAAGTCGAGTCCGAGGTTCGCCGACGTCTGGCGGATCTCGCTCTCGTCGCCGATGAGGATCGGGAGCGCGATCCCCTGCTCCTGGATCTGGTAGGCCGCCCGGATCATCTTCTCGTTCTCGCCCTCCGCGAGCGCGACCGTCTTGGGGTCGCTCTTGGCCTTGTTGAGGACGACCCGCATCATCTCGCGGGACTTGCCCAGCCGCGCCTCGAGTTCCTCCTCGTACTCGTCGAGATCGATCTCGGTGCGGGCGGCACCGGACTCCATCGCGGCCTCGGCGATCGACGGCGCGACGCGGAAGAGCACGCGCGGGTCGACGGGCTTTGGAATGATGTAGTCGGGCCCGAACTGGAGCGGTTCGTCGCCGTAGGCCTTGACGACCGCGTCCGGCACGTCCTCGCGGGCGAGGTCGGCGAGGGCCCGGGCGCAGGCGACTTTCATCTCCTCGTTGATCTCGGTCGCGCGGACGTCCAGTGCGCCGCGGAAAATGAAGGGGAACCCGAGGACGTTGTTGACCTGGTTCGGGTAGTCGGAGCGGCCGGTCGCCATGATAACGTCGTCGTCGCGGGCCGCCTTGGCCTCCTCGTACCCGATCTCCGGATCGGGGTTGGCCATCGCAAAGACGATCGGATCCGAGGCCATCGACTGGATCATCTCCTGGCTGACGATACCGCCGATCGAGAGGCCGACGAAGACGTCCGCTCCCTCCATCGCGTCCGCGAGGTCGCCCTCCCGCACGTCGCGGGCGAACTGCTGTTTGTACTCGTTGACCTCGCCTCGCTCCGCGCGCCGCTGGGTGATGATCCCCGAGGAGTCACACATGGTGATGTTCTCCTTCTTGCAGCCGAGCGAGACGTAGAAGCGGGCCGTCGCGATCGCGCTCGCGCCGGCGCCCGAGAAGACGATCTCGAGGTCTTCGAGGTCCTTTCCGGCGATGTCGGCGGCGTTGAGCAGGGCGGCACCGGAGATGATGGCGGTCCCGTGCTGGTCGTCGTGGAAGACGGGGACGTCGATCTCCTCGCGGAGCCGTTCCTCGACGGTGAAACACTCGGGGGCCTTGATGTCCTCCAGGTTGATCCCGCCGAAGGTCGGCTCCATCATCTTCACCGCCTCGACGATCTTGTCCGGGTCGGCCTCGTCGAGTTCGATGTCGAAGACGTCGATGTCGGCGAAGCGCTTGAACAGGACGCCTTTCCCCTCCATGACGGGTTTGGAGGCCTGCGCGCCGATGTCGCCCAGTCCCAGCACGGCCGAACCGTTCGAGACGACGCCCACGAGGTTCCCCTTCGCGGTGTAGGTGTAGGCGTCCGTCGGGTCCGCGTCGATCTCCATACACGGGGCCGCGACGCCGGGCGAGTAGGCGAGCGAGAGGTCCCGCTGGGTGTTCGTCGATTTCGTGGTCGAAATCTCGATCTTTCCGGGTGGATCCGTCCGATGGTATTCGAGTGCGTCCTCGTCTAGTCCCATACCGGGGACAGTGCGGGGCAGGACTAAAAACAATGCGAAGGGGAGTTTCGACACCTGTCGTACTCTCCGGCCGAAAGATGCCGACGGCGAACCGGCCGACCGGGAGTCGGGGATTCGACCGTTTTATACGCTCCGCCCAACTGGGATGGGATATGGACGTCGCGCTTGGTGGGACGTTCGACCCCGTTCACGACGGCCATCGACGGCTGTTCGAACGGGCGTTCGAACTCGGAGACGTGACCGTCGGGCTGACCAGCGACGAGCTCGCACCCAGGACACGGCACGTCGAACGGCGGGTCAGGCCGTACGACGAACGAGAGCGGCGACTCGAAGCGGAACTCGAGTCCTTCGCGGCGGAGTACGATCGCGAGTTCGAGATTCGGACCCTGGAGGAACCGACCGGGATCGCGACCGAGCCGCAGTTCGACTACCTCGTCGTTTCGCCGGAGACCCGCGACGGCGGCGAGCGAATCAACGAGATCCGTCGCGAGCGCGGGCACGACCCGCTCGAGGTCGTCGTCGTGCCACACGTCCGCGCCGACGACGGGGACATCATTTCGAGTACCCGGATCGTCAAGGGCGAGATCGACGAACACGGGAACGTGCTTTCGGACGACGCCTGAGTTACCCCCGCAATTTTCGGCCTCGCCGATCGCGGCCCGTCACCGTGCTCGAACGGGCGCTTCTCGTTTCCCATCGGCCGATTCCGCGATCGACTGCTACCGTTTCGTCAGCGTATCGTACACTTACGTGGATAAGCGATCGGCTGACCGGTGAAACGGTCGCTACCAGCGCGGTGGCTCGAGCCCGGCCGACTCGAGGAGGTCCTTCCAGCGCGACTGGATCGAGAGTCGCGAGACGTCGGCGGCGTCGGCGACGGTCCCCTGTGTCCGTCCGTCCCCGGCGACGAGCGAGCCGGCGTAGAGACTGGCCGCGAGAACGGCCCGTTTCGACCGATCGGTCTCGGGCACGTCCGAGAGAAAGAGATCGATCGCACACGACCGCGCCTCGTCCGCGAGGTCGAGGCGATCGGCGACGGTCTCGAGTTCATCGAGCCACGGTTCGTACTCGATGCGATCCCGGGCGCTGTGCATACGACGACCTATCGCGTCATCCGGGATAAACCCACGGTCCGGTCGGGAGATCATCGGACCGGGCCGTTGAGAGTCGGTGAAACGGAGCCCAATACGGAGCTACGCGGGGCAACGTTCAGCTACGAACGACTCAGGGAAACGGCCGTTCACCGCCGATTTCACTAGGAGACGACTACTAAAGCCGGAGAAGATCCAAGGTCGCCACGACGCCTGTCGTTCGATCCCGGTCCGCGGCTCGCGTTTCGCCATGAAAGAACCAACGTGTAAACTCGTCTGTACCGGCTGTGGTCTCGAGATGCCGTACCGGGACCGATCGCTGGCCGAACAGGCGGCCGAACTCCACCAGCTTCGCGATCCCGAGCACGTGACGTTCATCGTGCCCCCAGACTGGTCACCGGAGGAACCGGTCAAACACGAGTAGGACGGATCGACAGCTTCTTACTCGATTCGAAAAAAGCGGGACGTGAGCGCGGGTAGCCAAGCCAGGCCAACGGCGCAGCGCTTAGGACGCTGTCTCGTAGGAGTCCGCCGGTTCGAATCCGGTCCCGCGCATGCTTCTCCGAGCAACTACGCGAGGAGAAGCATCGCGACTAGGATTCGAACCCTGCAAGTCACAGCCCGCGCAGGGAACGAAGTGACCGAGCAGGACTGTCTTGCTCCGGTTCGAATCCGGTCCCGCGCATTCGTTCTCGATCGCGTCACCCGATTACGCCATGCGAGTCGATCGCGGTCGAAACCCGATCGATCGCGGCCCAACGCACCCGATCGGTCGACCCGATCGCGGGCGAACCGCTCGGATCGGATGTCCCCTGGTCCGATCGCTCGGGCGACGGACACACGTCTGACGCTTCACAACGTTTATTCGCGCGCGACTGGGTGTTATGAGCAATGGCCGGATTAGACGACGTGTTCGGGGACATCTTTTCGAGCGTGGACGCGGTCGTCCTCTTCTCGCCGAGTGGGTCGTACTACGAGCGGTTCTCGGACGTCGACGATCTCGACCTGATCGTCGTCGGGACGGAAAACCCCGTGGGGGCCGAGACGTTCGTCGAACTCCCGCTCGCGTTCGACGAGATGTCCGAACGGATTCGGTTCGGGATCGAAGGGGCGTTCGAACAGGACCTGATCGAGGACGGCGACGTGCTCGCGTGTGCGACGGGCGTCTTCGGCAACGAGATCGACACCGTCTCTCGCGTGCGAGCGAGCGCGGACCAGCACACCGGAGTCTACGACCTCTTCGCGAAATCACGCGCGGATCCGGACGTCATCAAGGCGGTGCTGGAGCTGGCGATCGAACTCGGGAAGAAGGGCCAGAAGGGCAAGCCCGTCGGCGCGCTGTTCGTCGTCGGTGACGCGGGCAAGGTGATGAACAAGTCCCGGCCGCTGTCGTACAACCCCTTCGAGAAGTCCCACGTTCACGTCGGCGATCCGATCGTGAACGTGATGTTAAAGGAGTTCTCGCGACTCGACGGCGCGTTCGTGATCTCGGACGCGGGCAAGATCGTCTCGGCGTACCGCTACCTCGAACCGTCGGCGGAGGGCGTGGACATCCCGAAGGGGCTGGGTGCACGGCACATGGCCGGGGGAGCCATCACGCGCGATACGAACGCGATCGCGATCGTGCTCTCGGAGAGCGACGGCCTGGTGCGGGCGTTCAAAGCGGGAGAACTCATCCTGGAGGTCGATCCGGAGGCGTACTGATATGGTGGACTGGCAGACGCTGATCGACGAACCGGCCGTCATAGCGGCGGCGGTGCTGGCGCTCGGACTGGTGATCGGCTATCTCGTCGGCCGACTGAACAAGGAGTTGCTCACCGCCTCCGGCGTTCCCGAGGCGGTCGAAGGGACGCCGTTCGAGCGGACCGCCCAGTCGATCGGGACCTCGACGGTCGAGATCGTCGCCCGACTGAGTTCGTGGTTCATCTACGGGATCGCCGTCCTGACCGCGATCCACATCGCGCAGTTGCTCGATACGAACGCCTTCTGGCTCCGCGTGACGGAGTTCATCCCGCAGGTGTTTATCGCCGTCCTCGTGCTCATTCTCGGCTTCATCATCGCGGACAAGTCCGAACTGGTGGTCAGCGAGTACCTCCGCGGGGTCAAACTCCCGGAGGTGTCGGTGATCCCGAAGATCGTCAAGTACTCGGTGCTCTACGTGGCGTTCATCATCGCGCTGGGCCAGATCGGCGTCCACGTGATCGCGCTGATGATTTTGCTGACGGTCTACGCGGCCGGGATCGTGATCGTCGGTACCTTCGCGTTCAAGGACTTCCTCGTCTCGAGTGCGGCGGGAATCTACCTGTTGCTCAACCAGCCGTACAGCATCGGCGACGAGATCGAGATCGGCGACCAGTCGGGCATCGTCCAGGAGGTCGATCTGTTCGTGACGAAGATCGAGAACGACTCGGAGGAGTACATCGTTCCCAACCGGAAGGTGTTCGAAAACGGGATCGTCCGTGTCAGGGAGTAAGGCGACCGTCGGCGCCCGAAACGGCCGGCTCGACGATACTATCCGTCGATCGAGAGACCCGCGTGCCAGCGATCGACGCCGGCCTCGCGCTTGACCGCGTCCATCTTCGCCAGCAGGTGGGTCGCGAGGGTGGCCGTCTCGGCCGCGCGTGACTCGCCCTCGGTCCGGAACTCGCCCGTTTCGCGGTTGGCGTAGACGGTACAGACCGCACCGGCCCGGAGGCCGTAAATGTTCGCGAGCGTGAGGATGGCGCTGGCTTCCATCTCGATGTTCTTGACGTTGGCTTCGGCGAGCTGGTCGACGAGGTCGTCCGCCCCCGCGGCCTCGAAGCCGTCGAAGCCGGGCCGGCCCTGCCCGGCGTAGAAGGAGTCGGCGCTCATCGTCACGCCGGTGTGGTAGTCGTAGCCGAGCCGTTCGGCGGCGGCGACGAGCGCCGAGACGACCTCGTGGTCCGCGGCGGCGGGGTAATCCTCGCGGACGTACTCGTCGCTGGTCCCCTCCTGGCGGACGGCACCGGTCGTGATCACGAGGTCGCCGACGTCCATCTCGGCCTGGATCGCGCCGCAGGAGCCGACCCGGATGAACGTATCCGAGCCGACGCGGGCGAGTTCCTCGACGGCGATCGCGGCGGAGGGACTCCCGATCCCGGTCGAGGTGACGGAGATCGGCGTCCCCTCGGCGGTCCCCGTCGCGGTCCGGTACTCGCGGTGGTGGGCGACGACGTCGTGGTCGTCCCAGCCCGCGACGATCTTCTCGAGGCGTTCGGGGTTGCCCGGCAGGAGTACGGTGTCGGCGACGTCTTCGGGGCCGACCTCCAGGTGATACTGTACGTCAGCGTTGGGATCTTCGCTGTCCCCTGGCATGGAATAGCGGCGTTTCGCACCGCCACTGTATATAAATGCGGGGCGGGCGTAGCCCGCGTATGGCAGACGCGACGCTCTCGGACACCTACGTCGCCGCGATCCAGCACGATCGGGCCGACGTGGCGCCGGACGCGACGCTCGTCGGCGTCGTCCGGAGCCCGACCGGGTGGTTCCACGCGGCCGTCGACGAGAACGTGCCCGAACTCGGGCCGCCGGCCGCGTTGCTCGACGAGATCAACGACGTCGAGGAGGAGTTCAAGATGCAGGGGCTCTGCGAGGAAGGCGCGCACAACGCCGCATGGGATCGGGTCGACTTCGACGATCGGTACCGCGAGCACATAGACGAGTCCCCCGACGCCCGGACGGCGTTCGAGTCGCTGTGCGATCGGCTAGAGAGCGGCGAGTCGATCGCGCTCGTCTGTTTCGAGAACACGGACAAGAAGCGGTGTCACCGGACGATCCTGCGCGATCGGCTCGAAACGCAACTGGCCGACGACTGAGCGGGACCACGGGCCAACGGCGCTACTCGAGCGTCTCCTCCGTAATCGTGTTCGGCAGCAGATCGCCGAGCGCGTACTCGGACGCCGGTTCGTCGTCCCCTTCGTCGCAGATCACGACGAGGTCGTCGTCGCAGAACTCTGCGAGGGTCTGGCGGCACATCCCGCAGGGGGTGACGCCGTCCCGGCGGTTCGAACTGACCGCGATTCGTGAAAAGTCGCGGTGGCCGTTCTTGACCGCCTCCGCGATCGCGACCTCCTCGGCGTGGAGGCTGTTGCTGTAGTTCGCGTTCTCCAGGTTGCAGCCGACGAACACCTCGCCGTCGGCGGTCTCGAGGGCGGCCCCGACGCGGTACTCGGAGTAGGGGACGTGCGACTGCGACTGGATCTCCCGGGCGGCGGCGACGAGTTCGGCTGCGCTCATGGGAAGAGGTATCTCGGGTTCGAGGAAGAAAGTACCGACCCGATCGCGATCGATCGGCCGCTCTCGGAATCAGTCGCCGTCCAGCAGTGACTCGATCGCCGCCTCGTCGTAGCCGATCGATGCCAGGACGTCCCGGGTGTGCTCGCCGTGGCCCGGCGTCTCCGACGGGGCGGGCGACGCACCCCTGATCGGCGAGAGGATCGCCGGGTCGTCACCCCGCCTGACCAGTCCGCGGTCCGCGAACTGGGGGTGCTCGAGCGCTTCCGCCGGCGTCAACACGGGTGCGACGGGGACGTCCGGGTCCACGAACGCGACCCACTCGTCGCGGGTCCGGTCGGCGAACACGTCCTCGAGTTCGGCCCGGAGGGCCGCCTGCTCGGCCTCGTCGTCGGTCCCATGGACGGACGCGAGGTCGGGGCGATCGACGGCGTCGCAGAACACCCGCCAGAACTTGGGTTCGAGCGCCGAGAGCGTGACGTACCGGCCGTCGGCGGTTTCGTAGACGTTGTACCACGGATGACCGCCGGTGAGGAAGTCGTCGCCCGGACGCGGGTCGTCGCCGTACAGGGCGGGCGTGGCCACCGCCTGGGAGAACGACAGCACCGCGTCCGAGAGCGAACAGTCGAGGTAGGTACCGCCCGTGCCGCCGAGTTCCCGCGAGAGCAGGGCCGAGACGATCACGAACGCGGCGGACAGTCCGCCGGCCATGTCCGCGATCGGGTAGCCCGGGATCCGGGGCCGTTCGTCGCGATCCGTTCGGGTCACATCGAGCAGCCCGGCCAGGCCGACGTAGCCGAGGTCGTGACCGGCGTGATCGCGGTACGGTCCCTCCTGACCGTAGCCGGAGAGCGAGCAGTAGACCAGGTCGGGATTGCGTTCGCGCACCGTCTCGTGGTCGATCCCGAGCCGATCGACCACGCCGGGACGGAAGCTCTCGATCAGGACGTCCGCGTCCTCGACGAGTTCCAGGAACGCGTCGCGTCCGTCGTCGGCTTTCAGGTCGAGCGCGACGCTTCGTTTCCCGCGGTTGACCGCCTCGAAGACGGCCCCGGTGCCGTCGTCGGTAATCGGCGGCAGGTACCGCGCGTAATCGCCGCGATCGGGATCTTCGACCTTGAGCACGTCCGCACCGAGGTCCGCGAGCAACTGGGTGGCGTACGGGCCGGGCAGGAGCCGCGTCAGATCGAGCACGCGGACCGAATCGAGGTTCATACCTGCAGTCACGACGGGGCGGTACTTTACGGAATTGCAAGGAGAACGCCCCGGGGCTCGACCCCGAGGCGATTCACCGTCGGTATACGGAACCGCGACCTGGATTCGGATGGATCGCGCGAAGCGCTCCTATAGTAGCAACTGAAAGTCAATGCACACCTGATCGCAGGACAGCTTTGCGATCAGTATGTAAATCGTTTCAGTTGCTACGATACCCGCCGATCCGGTATCAGTCCTCGCCGGACTCGTAGTGTTCGCCAGCGGCCTCCGGGAGACGGGTGCGACCGACGAACACGAGGACGACGATGACCGTCATGTGCGGGATCGTCCGGATGAGTTCCGTCGGAATGGCGTAGCCCGCCGTCTGGAGCCCGGTTTGCATCGAGTTGAGCCCGGCAAAGAGGAACGAGCCGAGCAACGCGCCGATCGGGTGGTAGTTCGCGAGCAGATAGGTCGCGATCGCGATGAACCCGCGGCCGCCGATCGCCGTGTCGCCGCCGCCGGCGAACGTTCCGAGGTGGCCCAGTGCGAACCCGGCACCGCCGAGGCCGGCGAAGACGCCGGAAAGGAGCACCGCGGCGTACCGGACCTTGCGGACGTCGACGCCGGCCGTGTCCAGCGCCTTCGGATTCTCGCCGCTGGCGACGACCCACCGTCCGAACGCCGTCCGGGAGAGCAGGTACCAGCCGGCGACCGCGCCGACGAGCATGAGGTACACCTGCGGCGGCGTGTCGAACAGCAGGTGGCCGATCAGGGGGATCTCCGACAGCACCGGAACCGTCACGGCGCCAAAGCGCGTGACGTTCGCGGTGTTCGGACTGCCGAAGACGATCCGCGAGGCGAACGGCGCGAGCCCGAGCGAGATGAGCCAGACCGCGAGCCCCGCGATGATCTGGTCGGCCTCGAAGTCGATACAGACGATCGCGAAGACCAGCGCCAGCAGGACGCTGACGAGGACGCCGACCAGCAGGCCCCACCACTGGTTCGAGAGCCCCATCGTCGCGGCGCCGTCGCCGAGCCAGTGGACGGCGATGATCGAACTGAACGCCGACACGATGAGCAGGCCCTCGATCCCGATGTTGATGACGCCGCTCTTCTCGGCGAAGATGCCGCCGATCGCGGCGAGCGCGATCGGGACGGCCAGCCGGAGCGTCGCCGCCTGCCAGCTCGCGGGCGTGACCCACAGGAACGCGAGGAGGAGGATGAGCCCACCGATCGTCGCCTCGAGCGGGCGCTCGGCCAGCTGCTCGCGAGCGGTGCGGAGTCGCTTACGCATCGGTCTCACCTCCGTCGTCGGTGCCGCCGTCCGCCCGCACCGGTTCCCGCGAGCCGACGTCGGTGTAGCGTCGGCCGAGCATCCTGAAGAACTCCGGCATCGCGACGAAGAGGATGATCAGGCCGGAAAGGATGCCCACGAGCTCCGGCGGGACGTCCGTCGCGGTCCCGATCGAGTTCGAGCCGCTATCGAGAACGCCGAACAGGAACGCCGCCGCGCCGACGCCGAGCGGGTTGTTGCCGGCCAGTACGGAGACGGCGATGCCGTCGAAGCCGATCGAGGGGACGTTCTCGAGCCAGCGGCCGTGGACCATGAGCACCCAGAACGCGCCGGAGATGCCCCCGAGCGCCCCGGAGAAGGTCATGCTGGCGACGGTCATCCGCTTTTCGTCGACGCCGCCGTAGGCGGCCGCCGCGGGCTGGATGCCGCTGGTCCGCAGTTCGTAGCCGAACGAGGTTCGCGCGAACAGCCAGGCGATCCCGAGGATGAGCGCGACGGCGAAACCGAGCGCGAGCAGCGAGAAGTCCATCCGCGGGTCGAAGCCGACGACCGGAACGGTCGGGATCTCTGCGTACTCGGGCACCGGCGCCGTCTGGGAGTTGGGGCTGTTCGGGTCCTGAAACTGCCAGGAGAGCAACGTCGACGTGATGCCGACCGCGACGAAGTTGAGCATGATCGTCGTGATGACCTCGTTGGCTTCTGCGTAGGCCTTCAGGACGCCCGGTATCGCGCCCCACAACCCACCGACGATCGCGCCGGCGAGCACGCCCAGCGGGATGAGCGCGACCGTCCCGACGAAGCCGCCGGGGACGACTGCCGCCGCGTAGACGACCGTGATGGCCGTCGCGAGTCCGCCGATGACGAGTTGTCCCTGGGTCCCGATGTTGAGCAGGCCGGCGCGGAACGCCACCGCAACCGACAGCCCGGCGAAGATCAGCAGCGTCGTCCGCTGGAGGGTCTCCGCGAGGCTGTAGTTAGTGAGGCTCCACCCGCCCTCGAGCGGGTGGCCCAGCGCGCCGAGGAACAGTTCGTAGTAGACCTGCATCGGATTGTAACAGAACGTCCTGCCGGCGAGATCGAGGCCGGCCCGGCAGGAGGCGTAGCCGCCGGAGACGAACACGAGCACGCCGCCGACGAGGACGGCGGCCAGCAGTGCCGCGAGGCTGATGACGACCCGTTCGAGGACCGACGCCCGGACGAGCCGTTCGAGAAGCCGTTCGAACCGCTCTTTTGCCGCGCTCATCGGGTCTCACCCCCGAGGTCGCCAGTCGTACCGTCGCCGCCGTCGTCGGCGCGATCGGCCCCGGGACGGTGGCCGGCCATGAGCAGACCGAGGTCCTCCTCGGTGACGGCGTCGGGATCGGTGACGTCGATGAACTCCCCCTCGTAGATGACCGCCAGCCGATCGGACAGCGAACGGACCTCGTCGAGTTTCGAGGAGACGAGCAAGATTGCGACCCCCTCGCGCCGGAGTTCGAGGAGTCGATCGTGGATGAATTCGGTCGACCCGATGTCGACGCCCCGGGTGGGGTGGGTCGCGACGACCAGCGACGGATCGCGCTCGAACTCGCGACCGACGATGAACTTCTGCTGGTTGCCCCCGGAGAACGAGTGGGCGGCGGCGTCGGCGTCCGGTGGGCGGACGTCGTAGGTCTCGATGAGTTCTTCGGTGTGGTCGCGGACGTCCTCCCAGTCGATGCGACCGTCGTCGGCGAACTCCGGCGATCGCTGACTGCCGAGGAGGCCGTTCTCGACGAGGTCGAACGGCATGACGAGGCCGCGCTCGTGGCGGTCCTCGGGAACGTAGGCCATCCCGGACTCGATCCGCCGGCGGCGGGGCCACTCCGTGACGTCCTGCTCCTCGTAGCGGATCGTCCCCGTCTCGGGCGTCCGCAGGCCGGTAATCGCCTCGATCAGTTCGGCTTGCCCGTTGCCGTCGACTCCCGCGATGCCGACGATCTCGCCGGCACGAACGTCGAGGTCGATTCCGGAGACGACCTCGACGCCGCGAGCGTCCTCGACCGTTACGTCCCGCGTCGAGAGGACGACGTCGCCCGTCTCGACCGGTTCGGATTCGGCCTCGAGGATCACTTCCCGACCGACCATGCGCTCGGCCAGGTCCGTCCGACTCGTGGTGGTGGGGTCGACCGTCCCCACGGACTCCCCGTCCCGGAGGACGGTGATCGCGTCCGCGGCGTGGGTCGCCTCCTCTAGCTTGTGCGTGATGAAGATGATCGTCTTCCCCCGATCGGTGAGTTCCTCGAGGACGTCGTAGAGCCCCTCAACCTCCTGGGGCGTGAGGACGGCCGTCGGTTCGTCGAGGATAAGGACGTCCGCGCCGCGGTAGAGGGTCTTGAGGATCTCGACGCGTTGCTGGAAGCCGACGCTCAATTCCTCGACCGTCGCCGTCGGATCGACGTCGAACCCGTACCGATCGCAGAGGTCCCGGATCTCGGCGTCGATCCGATCGCTGTCGACTGCCATGCCGAACCACTTCGTCGGTTCGTTCCCCAGCGCGATGTTCTCGGCGACCGTCATGGGATCGACGAGCATGAAGTGCTGGTGGATCATGCCGATACCGGCGTCGATCGCGTCCCGCGGCGTCTCGAACGACCGTTCTTCGCCGTCGACCACGACGCGTCCCTCTTCGGGTTCGTAGAGCCCGTAGAGGACGTTCATCAGCGTCGTTTTGCCGGCGCCGTTCTCGCCGAGCAACGCGTGGACGGTCCCCTGCTCGACGCGCAGGTCCACGTCGTCGTTGGCGACGACGCCGGGGAACCGTTTGGTGATGCCGTCGAGGTGGACGGCGAGGTCGCCACCCGTCCCGTCCCGGTTCGCGGAGTCGCCTGCCACTCCCTCGGACGTTCCCGTCCCGTCAGTCGTTCCCGTTCCCGACTCGGTCATGCGGTTACAGTTCGCTCGGGACGTCGATCTCGCCGTCGATGATCGCCTGTCTGGACTCCGCGACCCGATCTTTGATTTCCTGGGGGATTTCGTCGCCGAGTTCGTCGCCGTAGGTGGCGCCGACGCCCTCCTCCTCGAGGCCCAGCGTCTCCGTCTGGCCACCTTCGAAGGCGTCGTCGACGACGGACTCCGTGGCCGAGTAGACCGCGGTGTCGACGCGCTTGACCATGCTCGCGAGGATGACGTCCGCGAAGTCCGGGTTGGACAGCGACTGGTCGTCGTCGACGCCGATCGCGAACCGGCCTTCCTCCTGGGCCGCCTGGAAGACGCCGATGCCGGTGCGTCCGGCCGCGTGGAAGACGATGTCCGCGTCCTGCTCCTGGTACATCGTTCGCGCGGCTTCCTGGCCCTGTGCCGTGTCGTTGAAGCTTCCGATGTACGAGGAGACGACCTCCGCGTCCTCGTTCGCGTACGCGACGCCGGCTTCGAAGCCGGCCTGGAACGACTCGATCAGCGTGGATTCGGTCCCACCGACGAAGCCGACGACGTTGGCGTCGGGATTGGTCTCGCCCGCGCCGGCCGAGAACTCCTCGGTGGTGAGCAGACCCGCCAGGTGACCGACCTGGAACGATCCCTCCGGTTCGCCGAAGACGTAGCTCCGGACGTTGTCTGCCTCGACGACCGAGTCGACGATCATGAAGTTCTGATCCGGATACTGCTCGGCGTTCTCCGTGAGGGCTTCCGCCTGAGCGTAGCCGATACAGCTAATCAGGTCGTACTCGCCGGATTCGGCGAAGTCACGCTGAGCGCTGGGGAACTCGCCTTCGCTCCCCGGTTCCGTCTTGTCGTACGCGAGGTCGAAATCCTCCTCGGCCTGCTGGATCCCCTGCTGGGCCATGTCGTTGAACGAGTCGTCGCCGAGGCCACCGGTGGCGTACACCATCCCGACCTGGGCGTCCGCACTGCCTTCGTCGCCGAACCCACCGACACAGCCCGCCATAGCGGTGAGCCCTGCGATCGCTGTCCCCTTCAAAATTGTCCGTCGATCTCGTACCATCGGGCAGACTAGCGCAAACCATCATTTTATACCCATCGAAACGGACATGTGTCGATTCAGTACGATCGAGCACCCAGGCCATCCGGCCAGCGACCCGATCGAGGACGGAGGCGTGTGCGTCGGCGCCGATCGGGAGCCACGCCGGAGGAGTCGATCGTACACTCACGAGGGGGAACCAAACCCGGCCCCTCACGCCGAGCTAACGGTTGCAACCGCCGTCTCGATGTGCTCGGTGGCGTCTTCGATCAGGGTGTCGACGTCGTCGCTCTCGGCGTAGAGCCGGACGTACGGTTCGGTTCCGCTCGGACGGACCAGGAGCCAGGACGCATCGGCGAACTCCAGGCGGATGCCGTAGTCGGTGTCGACCGTCGCCTCCGGGAACGCGTCCTGGAGGGTCGTTTCGAGTTCGGCCATCGCGTCGGCCTTGGCCGCATCGGGACAGTCGACGCTGACCTTCCGGTAGGGCCGTTCGGTAATCGGCGCCCGGAGCGTGTCGGTGTCGCCGGCGTCAGCAACGAGCGCGGCGACCGTGGCGGCGCTCGCGACGCCGTCGATCCAGCCCCCGAACGCGGTGTGGATGTGCTTCCAGGGTTCCGCGGCAAAGACGACCTTGGCTTCGGGCCCGCCCCGATCGCGCTCCCTCGCGATCCCCTCGTGGAGCGCGCCGAGTCGAACCCGCTCGACGCGCCCGCCCGCCTCGCGGACCTGCTCGTCGATGCGGGCAGAGGCGTTCGGGGTGGTGACCACGACGGGGTTGTCGGCCTCGCTCTCGGCCGTGTAGTGGGCCGCGACCACGGCGAGGACCGTATCCTCGTGGATCACGTCGCCGTCGGGTCCGAGGACGACGAGCCGATCGGCGTCGCCGTCGTGGGCCAGTCCGAGGTCAAACGCGCCGGCGGCGAGGAACGCGGAGAACTCGGCGAGCGTCTCGGGGGTCGGTTTGCTCGGCCGGGCCGGGAAGTGGCCGTCGACGGACGCGTTGACGCCGACCACGTCCGCACCGAGCCGATCGAGTACCTGCGGCGTCGCGAGCGTCCCCACGCCGTTGCCGCAGTCGACGGCGATCGAGAGCCCCGCGAGCGGCCGATCGTCCGGCGTCGCGGACTCGCCGTCGCCCGCGAACCGATCGCGCACGTACGCGACGACGGCCTCGCGGTACCGATCGAGGATCTCGAGGCGGCGTGACTCGCCCCACTCGTCCCACGGCGCGAGTCCGCTGGCTTCGCCGGCGACTCGGTCGTCGATCGCCCGCTCGGCGTCGCTGTCGTACTCGACCCCGTCGGCGAAGAGTTTGATGCCGTTGTCCGTCGGCGGGTTGTGGCTCGCGGTGAGCATCACGCCCCGGCGTCCGCGCGAGGCGAACGCGAGCGCGGGCGTCGGGACGACGCCGACGCGGCGGACGTCCGCGCCGGCGCTCTCGAGGCCGGCCTCCATCGCGGCCGCGAGCGCCGACCCCGTCTCCCGACCGTCGCGGCCGACGACGAACATCGTTCCGGGATCGCCCGCCGCCTGCCCGACCGAGAGCGCGAGCGACGGCGTAACCTCCTCGACTGGACCCCGGATGCCTGCTGTCCCGAACAGTGTCATGGTGGCCCGTTCCGCGAGGAACTACTTATATGTCCGAGAAGGAGCGTCGTCTGCCATCCGGGAACCGGACCGCGAAATCGAGGTCGGATCGATCCCGGGACTCGACGGCGATCGAGGCCGGGCGCGAGGCGGAGAATCAGGTGGGAGGAGCGGACCGGCGGATTACTCGTCGTCCGGGATTTCGTCGATCAACACGACGGCCTCGCCGTTGATCACCGTCGCGTCGTCGTCCTCGTTCCGGATGACCGTCTCGAGGCGGTACTGGTCGTTGCCGAGGTCCTCGACGACCTCGACGCGGGCGGAGACGCGATCGCCGATGCCGACCGGGCCGCTGAACTCGAGGTCCTGCGAGAGGTAGATCGTGAGGCCGGGGAGTCGAGCCAGCGCCGCGCTGATCAGTCCGGAGACGAGCGTCCCGTGGACGATGCGCTCGCCAAAGCGCGTGTCGGCGGCGAACCCCTCGTCCAGGTGGAGGCGGTTCGTGTCGCCGCTGACGGTGGCGAAGGCGCGAACGTCCTCGTCGGAGAGGCTCTTCTCGAAGGTCACGGCGTCGCCGACGCTGATGTGTTCGGGGTCGTCGACGGTCCGATCGAACTGCCAGTCGAGGCTCGAGTGATCGATCGAGGGAATGGATCCGGGAACGGTGTCGCTGTCCGTACTGTTCTCGCTATCGGAGGGGGGCAGCATGGCGGAGACCGCCGCGCGGTTCGCGGCTGTCGCACTCTGCAGGAGGGTCTGGGTCATCGCCGTCCACGCGTTCGTCATGGCAGCGAAGTTACTCCCCCCAGAGTTCTGGTGTGACATCTACCCGCGCATAAGCGTGTGGGGGTTATGACTTCTTTGGCCGAAGCAAACCGCACTTACTCTCCGAAATCCGGTTTCACCGGCTTTCAGACCGGTCCCGTACTGCGGTTCGATCGTGGACCGGGTGGCGATCCGGGTTCCGGAATTGGCCGATACCCATCGCGGACTCGTCAGCAGGTGACCCCATTCGCGGACCTGCCAGCACGCAACTTCGTCCTCGCCGATCCCCGTCTTCACCTCGACAGTCCCCGATCTCGTGGCTGGAACGGGAGCATCACCCGATACTCTCTGAACCACGAGATACCATGTTCTCCATCCCATGGTATCAGATGGTATCTGAGGGCAACCTTTATTACGATCGGGGACCTCCGTACAGGTGATGACGGACGACTCCGACCGATCGCTCTGGTTCCCGCCTGCGATGTTCACCGAACAGATGCAGGAGGCAGGCGAGCAGGTCGCCGAATCCCAGCAGGAGATGATGCGAAAGTTGATGCAGGCGAGTTCCGCGAACCCGTTCGAGGGTTCGTCCGCACTCGGCCCGATGAACATGGGAACGGCGACGTTCAAGGCTCGCGTCCAGAGCGGCGGTCGGATCAGCATTCCCGGCCCGGAACGGGAAGCCCTCGACATCGAGGAGGGCGATATCGTCCAGACGATCGTCGTCCCCGTCAAACGCAACCGAGACGAATAACCATGACCCAGAACCCATTCACCGCCGTCTTCGACGCACAGCGCACCGCAGTCGAACAGTCCCAGAACCTCACCCACGACGCCCTCGAGGCCCAGAAGACCTCGATCAGCGCCGTCTCCGACGCCGTCCAGACCTCGGGCGCGATGTTCGAGTCGAACGCCGAACTCACGAAGGGTGCGATCCACGCGTACTTCGACGCGATGGAAGCCTCGCTCCCCGAAGAGGCCGCCGACTTCGACGAGGCTCGCGAACTCGTCGACGAGAGCTTCGACGCCGCCACCGAGGCCCAGTCGCAGTCGCTCGAGGCCGTCCTCGACGCGATGGAGGAGTCCGAAGCCGCCTACGACGAGTTCGCCGGCAACTACTCCGAGGTCGTCGACTCCTCGTTCGACGCCTTCCTCGAGGCCCACGAGCAGGTCGAGCAGAACGTGACGGCCGTCGCCGAAAACGTCGAAGACGCGGCCGAAGAGTTCGACGTTTCCGCGTAGAGCGACCTCAGCCTTTTCACACTAGCTCCCCAATTTTAGCCAATGGCAGACTCACAGCAGCCCCAGGCGCAGAACTGGAACGAACTCGTCGAACAGTGGAACGAACAGTTCATCGAATCGCTCGAGGACAACATGGAGGCCCAGGCCCAGTTCGTCGAGAGCTGGTCGGAAGCCGTCGGGGAGGTCAGCGAAGAGAACGAGATCTCCGACGGCGTCGAGGGCTACGCCCGCGCCTACGAGACGTGGATGAACGCCTCCCAGCAGATGGTCGAGCGGATGAACGACGCGCTCGAGGGCGAAGACGTCGAGATGGAGGAGTTCCGCGACGTCTGGCTCAACACGGCCAACGAGGCGTTCAAGGAGGTCATGTCGACGACGGCGTTCGCCAAGATGACCGGTGAAACGGTCGGCGACGTCCTCGAACTCCAGCAACAGGCCGACGAAGCCGCCGAGGAGACGCTGCACAGCCTCGGCTTCGCGACCGAAGGCGACGTCGTGGAGATCGGCGACCGCCTCGTCGAACTCGAGCGTCGCCAGCACGCCGTCGAGCAAAAACTCGACCGCGTCCTCGAACACCTCGACGAGCAATGATCAACCCGTACACAACCGTCCTGGACATGCAACGCCAGGCCTGGGAAAACGCGGCCGATCTGGCCGACAAGGGCCGGGTCGCACCCGATCGCACCGAGACGCTCGAGAACGTCGAGGTCGGCCAGACCCCGAGCGAGGTCGTCTACGAGGAGAACAAGCTTCGGCTCCTCCACTACGAGCCGATGACCGAGGAGCAACACGACATCCCGATCCTCGTCGTCTACGCGCTGATCAACAAGCCGTACATCCTCGACCTCCAGCCGGATCGATCGGTGGTCCAGACGCTGCTCGAGGCCGGCTTCGACGTCTACATGATCGACTGGGGCGAGCCCTCGAAGCTCGATCGATCGCTCACGCTCGACGACTACGTCAACCGGTACATCGACAACTGCGTCGACGTCGTGCGCGATCGCTCCGGGCTCGACGCGATCAACATCCTCGGCTACTGCATGGGCGGCACGATGACGGCCATGTACACGGCGCTCCACGCCGAAAAGGTCGAGAACCTCGCCCTGATGGCCGCCGGGCTCTGCTTCGCCGGCGACGGCGGCGTCCTCGAACTCTGGGGAGCGGAGGACTACTACGACCCCGAACGGGTCACCGAAACGTTCGACAACGTGCCCTCGGAGTTCCTCGACGTCGGGTTCGCGCTGATGGACCCCGTGGCGAACAACCTGACGAAGTACGTCCGCTTCTACGACAACGTGGAGGACGAAGACTTCGTCGAGAACTTCGCCCGGATGGAACGGTGGCTCGACGAGGGCATCGACGTCGCCGGCGGCGCCTACGAGGAGTTCATCGAGGACATCTACCAGGACAACAAGCTGTACGAGAACGAACTCCATCTGAACGGCGAGCACGTCGACATCACCAACATCGACATGCCCGTCCTCCAGATCGTCGCGGAGTACGACCACCTGATCCCGCCGGGGGCCTCCAAGCCGTTCAACGAGAAGATTCCCTCCGACGACACCGATATCATGGAGTTCGCGACGGGGCACATCGGGATGTCGGTCTCCTCGCGGAGCCACGCCGAACTCTGGCCCGACGTCTGTGACTGGTTCGAGGCGCGATCGGTCGGCGAGGAGGAAGCCGAAGCAGCCGAACCCGAGACGCCGACGCCCGACGAACCGGACGCCGCGCTCGCCGAGGACGTCGCGGGCGACGAGAGCGGTGCCGAGGACCTGACCGACGGCGGCGCGACCGTCGACCGCCGGTCCGACGACCTCCCCGGTGAAACGCGTTCCGACGAAGAGATCGCCGAACGCGCCGAAGACGACGTCCAGGAAGCGCCCGCGGAACCGGGCGAGATGACCGTCGACGAGGACATCGCCGAGGGCGTTACTGACGACGAGGTCGTCGAGGAGTCCGCGGACGATCTCACCGACCTCACCGGCGTCGGCGAGGCCTACGCGGCGGATCTCTCCGAGGCCGGCATCGAGACGTTCGACGACCTCGCGGCCGCCGACGTCGCCGACCTCGCGACCGAGACCGGGATCTCGCCGAGCCGGCTCGAAGACTGGATCGAGCAGGCGGCGAACCGGTAGCCGGCCTGGGACCGGCGCCTGGCGTCCGGTAGGTCCGATCGAAAACACGTTCGTTTTGCTGTATGTTCTGGTATCTCACAGGTCGTTATTTAGTATCGGAGGTGGAACAGTCCGTGTATGTCTATGGAGGGACGCACCTGTGTCATCACGGGTTCGGCACGCGGTATCGGACGGGGCATCGCGGAATACCTCGGCGAAAGGGGTGCGAACGTGGTCGTCAACTACCGATCGTCTGAGGGGCCTGCCCACGAAGCCGTCGACGCGATCGAGGCGGCGGGCGGTCAGGCGGTCGCGGCCCAGGCCGACGTCTCCGAACGCGACGAGGTCGAGCACATGCACGAGGTCTGCCACGAGGCGTTCGGGCCCGCAGACGTGCTGGTGAACAACGCGGGGATCACCGCCGACGAACAGTTCACGGACATGACTCGCGAGGAGTGGGACCGGGTGATGGACGTCAATCTCGGCGGGATGTTCAACTGTACCCAGGTGTTCTACGACGACATCTGGAACGCTCACGAGGGCCGCCTGATCAACATCTCGAGCGTCGTCGGCAAGCAGGGCAACTTCGGCCAGGCGAACTACGCGGCCGCCAAGAGCGGTATGTTCGGCTTCACCCGGACGATCGCGCTCGAACTCGCGAAAGGCGGATCGACGGCGAACTGCGTCGCCCCCGGCTTTACGCGCACCGACATGCTCGAATCCGTCCCGGACAAGGTCCTCGATCGGATCATCGCCGGGATTCCGCTCGAGCGACTCGCCGAGGTCGAGGACATCGCGGCGGTCGTCCAGTTCCTCGCGAGCGAGGACTCCTCGTACGTCACCGGCGAAGTGATCGACGTCAACGGCGGGATGGACCTCTAGGGGTCACGATCCCGCCCGACCGGGCGATTCACCCGGGCGTAGATAATCTGCGTCAGGCGTCACCATCGGACTCGCGACGTTTCTCCTTCTCGCGGACCCGCACGTTCTCGATCGCCGTCTCGGGGTACTGGCCGTCTGCGTCTTTCTCGACGGCCTTGACCATGTCCCAGACGACGTTCAGCCCCGTCGTGACGCCCTCGAGGGCCTCCATCTCGCAGCCCGTCTTTCCGGTCGTCTCGACGGCCACCTCGAGTTCGACCCGATCGTCGCCCAGATCGAACGCGGTGTCGACGTTCGTGATCGGGATCTGGTGGCACATCGGGATCGTCTCCCAGGTGTGTTTGACCGCCTGGATCGCCCCGACGCGGGCGGTCGCGAGCACGTCGCCCTTGCCGATCTCGTCCTCGCGGATCGCGTCGATCGTCGACGGCCGGAGGCGGATCTCGCCGGCGGCGACGGCCCGGCGCTCGCTGTCGGGTTTGTCGCCGACGTCGACCATCTGGACGTCGCCCTCCGCGGTGGTGTGGGTGAGGTCGTCGGCCGGGGATTCGCGGTTCTCGGCCGCGTCAGACGTCGACTCGGGGCGATCGTCACTCATCGTCCTCACCCCACAGGACCGCGGGGATCTCCGCGAGCATGTCCGACGCGAGAAAGCCGTGTCCGTCGCGCTCGGCGAGGCGTTCGCCGGCGAGTCCGTTGACGTGGGCGGCCGCGGCGGCGGCGTCCATCGGATCGGCGTGTTCGAGGAGCGCCGCCACGATTCCCGCCAGCGTGTCGCCGGTGCCGCCGACTTTCATCCCGATCGTTCCGGAGCGGCTGATCCGCGTTCGCTCGCCGTCCGTGATCACGTCGTCGGCCCCCTTCGCGAGGACGACGTGGCCGAGGTCGGACGCGAAGGATTCGATCTCGTCGGCGACCTCGCGGAGGTCGGACGCGTCCGGCCCGCCCATCCGCGCGAGTTCGGCCCGGTTGGGCGTACAGACCAGCGTCGCGTCGGTCTCGACCTCGGGGACGACCGCGAGTGCGTCGGCGTCGACGACCACCCGGCCGTCGTACGACTCGAGGAACTCCCGCGCGGCCTCGAGGGTCTCGTCGGCGGTCCCCAGTCCCGGCCCCAGCACGACGGGGTTGTCGTACTGCTTTGCCGTTTCGAGGAGGTCCTCGGCCCGATCGGAAGTGAGGATCTCCTCCTCGTAGGGCTGAACGATGAGGTCCTCGGCGTAGCCCTGGATCTCGGCGGCGACCGTCTTGGGTGCCGCGACGAAGGACAGTTCCGCACCGGCACGAAGCGCGGCCTGGGCGGCGAGTGCTGGTGCACCCGTGTAGGGACCGCCGCCGATGACGTACGGTCGTCCTTCGCGGTCGTCCGGCCGCGCGAGCGAGATATCCCCGGGGCCGACGAACCGTTCGGCCGCGGCGGGGATGCCGATGTCCGCGACGGTCACCTCGGCCGCGAGGTCCTCGAGTCCGGGCTTCGTGTCGTGGAAGGTGACCACGCGGTCGGCCTCGACCCGATTCTCGGCGTGGTCGCCACCGTCGGCGTCGAATCCGGAGGGAACGTCGACGGCGACGACCGTCGCGTCGGCACCGTCGATCGCCTCGGCCGCGGTCGCGACGGGTTCCCGGAGATCGCCGCTGATTCCCGTCCCGAGCATCGCGTCGACGACCACGTCCGCGTCGGGGAGGTCGAACTGGCTCGAGTCTTTGATCTCTCGCGTCTCATAGTCTGCCTGCTCGAGGGCGTCCCAGTTCTCCCGGGCGATCTCGGTGCCGATGTTCGTGGCGTGACCGAGCAGGAGGATGGTGACGTCGTATTCGTCCAGAAAGCGAGCGGCGACGAACGCGTCCCCGCCGTTGTTCCCGCGCCCGGCAACGATCGCCACGCTCGATCCCGGCTCGGTGACGTCCCGGACCGTGCGGGCGACTGCGTTCCCGCTCGACTCCATAAGCTGCTTGCGCGGCACGCCCAGCGCCGCGGCGTTCTCGTCGACGGCGGCCATTCGCCTGCCTGTGATCATACCGAGTCGTTCGACCGGCCAACCGTTCAAGATTGCGGACGACACGCTCATGCCCTGCGCCCGGCTATGGCTGACGTGAACGTCTTCTGGCTCGACGACGATTCTCGCCTCGCCGCTCACTATCACTGCGATCAGCACGTCAACAAGATGCTGCTCGAGGCCGCACAGGTGCTCTGTACGGCGGCCCGCGAGAACGGGTACGACGCCGAGTTTCTCTACGGCTCGACCCACGTCGGCCACCCGGTCACCCGCTGGGCAGCCGAATCGCGGGCCAACTGGCTGCGTCTGCGCGAGCACGCCGAGGCGCTCAACGCGGAGTTCGTCGAGCGCTACGACAAGGACGGCGACCACGCGAGTTGGCACGTAATCGAGCGGATCGAGTCCGACGAGATCACGTTCCCGACCGACGAACCGACGCCGCGGCCGCAGGCCATGCCCGACGAGTACAAGCGACCCGGCGATCCAGTCGCGGCCTACCGGGCCTACTACGCCGGCGAAAAGGCCGAATGGGCCGAGTGGAACTACATCGAGGAACCACCGTGGCTCGAGGACTATCGATCGAGATTTGACCCGGACGTGAAGACGACCTGAGCGCGGCTCGCTTGCGTGTCCGCGTCCGAAGTGTACTTTGCGATGCGTGCTCACTAGCCACACATGCGAGACGCTGTCATCGTCGACGCAGTTCGAACACCGTTCGGGGCGCGCGACGGGGCCTTCGCCGGGGTACACCCGCAGGACCTCGCCGCGGAGCCGTTGCTCGCGCTCGAGGAGCGACTGGGATTCGACCCGCAGCGGACGATCGAGGACGTCATCTACGGCTGCGTGAGCCCGATCGACGAACAGGGCGGTAACGTCGGGCGGCTCGCCCCGCTGGTCGCCGGCTGGGGCGACGACGTGCCGGGCGTTCAGTTGAACCGGATGTGTGGCTCCGGCCAGCAGGCGATCAACTTCGCCGCGGGCGCGATCGCGACGGGGGCACACGACGCGATCGTCGCCGGCGGCGTCGAACACATGACCCGCGTCCCGATGGGGAGCGACCTCGGCGGCGTGACGGAGACCTACTTCGAGCACTACGACGAACTCGTCCAGCAGGGCGAGAGCGCGGAACGGATCGCCGAGCAGTGGGGGTTCGATCGGCGCGAACTCGACGACCTCGCGGTCGACTCCCAGCGGCGCTGGAAGGCGGCCTGGGACGACGGCCGGTACGAGTCCCAGATCGCCCCCGTCCGCGTCGGGGCGGAGGGCGAGACGCGCGTCGTCGACACGGACGAACACCCGCGGCCGGAATCGACGGTCGAGGATCTCGGAAGTCTGCCGCTCGCGTTCCGTCAGGAGGGCGACGGCGTGATCCACGCCGGCAACTCCTCGGGGATCGTCGACGGCGCGAGCGCGGTCCTCGTCACCAGTCGCGAGGCGGCAGAGGAACACGGCTGGGAGCCGATGGCCCGGATCGTCCAGACCGAGGTGGTCGGCGTCGACCCGGTCACGATGCTCACCGGCCCCATCCCCGCGACCGACGGCGTCCTCGAGAAGACCGACGTCACGATCGACGACGTCGACCTATTCGAGGTCAACGAGGCGTTCGCCTCGGTCGTCGCGGCGTGGCTCGACGAGATGGACGCACCGCGGGAGGACCTCTGGGAGCGGACGAACGTCAACGGCGGTGCGATCGCCCACGGCCACCCGCTCGGCGCGACCGGTTCAGCCCTACTCACGAAACTCGTCCACGAACTGGAGCGGACCGGCGGGGACGTCGGCCTCTCGACGATGTGTATCGGCTTCGGGCAAGGGATCGCGACGATCGTCGAACGCATCTGAGGGGCCATCTATCGCGTTCCGAGACGACGTTTTCAGCACCGATCGCGAGTAGTTCGCAGGACCCGCAAACACCACGAAAGCCCCTGGCGGCTCCGGTCGATGGACTCGCTGTGCGCTTCGCTCACTTCGTTCGCTGTAGTGCTTGCGTCGTCCGTCTTCCCGGAGCCGCCAGCCCCTTTCATTCCCCCCCGTGACGGCTGGTCGGACAGGCCACCGCGGGTGGGAATGAAAGGGGCTGACCCGATCGATCCTTCCCAGGCGAAGTAAGCACCGAACGAAGTGAGGCGCGCAGCGAGCCTCGGGAGGTCGATCGGGTCAGGGGCTTTCGTGGTGTTCGTAAGCAATTCAAGACTGACCTGCCCTATCCGATCGCGAGTATCAGTTCACGCCGAGTTGATCGGCGATCGTGTTCAACTGGATCTCGTCGGTGCCCTCGACGATCCGGAGGATCCGGGCCATGAGCAGGTGGTCGACGTAGGGGTTCTCCTCCGCGAGGCCGCTGCTGCCGTGGACCTGGACGACGTCGTCGGCGACGTCCCAGCAGACGTTCGTCGCGAACCACTTGGCGATCGACGCCGCTTCGATCGCGGATCCGGTTCGCTCGAGGTCCCACGCGGCGCGCAGGCCCGCCGCGTCGGCCGCGTACGATCGCGCCCGGCCGCGGGCGAGTTTGTGCGAGATGCCCTGGAAGGAGCCGATCGAGCGGCCGAACGCCTCGCGCTGGTTGGCGTACTCGACCCCGCGATCGAGCAGGTGTTCGGCGAAGCCGACTGCCTCGGCTGCCAGTTCCAGCCGACCCAGCGAGAGGAACTCCATGGCGGTGTAGAAGGCGGCGTCGACCTCGCCGAGGACGCGATCGGCGGGGAGGCGCACGTCGTCGAAGACGAGTTCGGCCTGCATCCCCTCCATCCCAACCGCGTTGTTGATCGCGCCCAACTCGTACTCGTCGGCCTCGACGAGGAAGCAGGTGATGCCGCCGTACCGGCCCGCCTCGGACTGGGGCATCGTCCGGGCGAACACCTGCACGAAGTCCGCGTAGGGGGCGTTGGTGATCCACTGCTTGCGCCCGTTCAGGACCCACTCGTCGCCATCGCGTTCGGCCGACGTGTCCATATCCGGCGCGTCAGACCCCACGCCGGGTTCGGTCAGCGCGAACGCGGTCGACTTCTCGCCGGCGATCGCCGGTTCCAGGTAGCGATCGACCTGATCCCCCTCGGCGTCCGCGAGCAGGGGTTTCGGCCCCTCCGGGCCGGCGAGGACGAACTCGGTGAGTCCCGTGCCGTGGCTGGCGACGTGGCGCTTGGCGCGGTACCACGTCACGGTCGAGACGCCCTCGCCGCCGACCTCCTCGGGGAGGTTCATCGCGTAGAACCCCGCGTCGGCGCTCCGTCTACGGATCCGATCGATCGCGTCGACCACCTCCTCGACGTAGCGCCCGTCCGGCCGGTGGCGGAGCCGGGGGTTCGACCACGTCTCGCCCAGTTCCGACTCGATCGGGTCGACCTCCCGGGCGACGAACTCGTCGAGGCTGTCGAGTACGAGTCGCGTCTCCTCGTCGACGCCGAAGCTGACGCCGGACACCTGGTCCTGTGTCACCATACCACGGTGAACCCCCGGATCGCGCATCAATCCACCGGTCGGACGGGGCTCGGAAACGCGACCGGCTACCGAAACCGGTTCACTAACTGTTAACACACACCACCACGAACGTCATCGGGTATGGAGTTCGGACTCGACGGGAGAACCGCCCTCGTGACCGGGGGCGCGGGACGAATCGGGAGCGCTGACTGTCACGTACTCGCGGCGGAGGGAGCCAAAGTGGTCGTCCTCGACGTCGACGGGGACGGCGCGCAGGACGTCGCCGACGAGATCGAGGCCGACGGCGGGGACGCCATGGCCGTCGCATGCGACCTGACCGATCGCGACGAGGTCGCCGCGGCCGTCGATCGCGTCCGCGAGGAGACCGGCGGGGTCGACGTCCTCGTCAACAACGCGGGGATGGTCGACGCCGTCGGCCGGACTGGCGACCTCGATACCGACCTCTGGGATCGCGACCTCGAGATCAACCTCACTGGAACGTACAACATCACCGAACGGGTCTTCCCGGCGATGTGCGATCGCGGCTGGGGGCGCGTGATCTCGATGTCCTCCGTCGCCGGGACCCACGGCGGCTTCGGCCAACTGTCCTATTCGACGACGAAGTCGGGACTCGTCGGCTTCGGCAAGACGCTCGCGCTCGAGGGAGCCCCCGAGGGCGTCACGTCGAACGTCATCGCGCCCTCGATCGTCGTCGGCCAGCTCGCCGATATGGACCCCGAGGAGATCGAGAACGTCAACCCACACTGGGCGGACATCGCCCGCGCGACGCCGGCGGGCCACCTCGGTCGGGAGGAGGACGTCGCGAACCTCGTCGCCTACCTCGCCAGCGAACAGGCGAGTTTCGTCACGGGCCAGGTCGTCGGCGTCACTGGCGGCGTCGATCTGTTCACATACTGACGCGGGCGATCGGGTTTCTCGGCGGCGCGGGAGGCCCCTGTTTTCGGCAGCGAGATCGTGCCGGACGTGAGCGCGCCGATCAGTACCGGATTTCGAACCCGTCCTCTCCCTGCGGTTCCTCGTACTCGACCGTCACGTCGTCGACCTCGGCCGCGGGACTACCATCGTGGCAGAACTCGATCATCGACTCGACGGCGTCCTCGGGCCCCTCGAAGACGGCCTCGACGCGACCGTCGTCCAGGTTCTTCACCCAGCCGTCGACGCCGTGCTCGCGGGCCGTGTCGCGCGTCGTCGCCCGGTAGTAGACGCCCTGTACCGTCCCCGAGACGAAGACGTGAGCGCGGGTTCGATCGGTCATGTGCGGGCCATCGACCGCGATCGGCAAAAAGCATGGTCGTCGATCGCGATCGGCGTGTACCGACCGAACAGCGGTCGCCCCGTGTCACTCGAGTTGTTTCCACTCCATTCCGACCGGGTCTTCGGGCGGTTCGAGCGGACTCCCGCGCAGTTCCGTTCTGACGTCCGGTTCGTTGTACGATCGCGGCGCGACGTCGTTCGGGCCGTCGGGGTAAAACAGCGACGCGAGCAACTGGATGTGGCCGCGGCCGACGCAGAGTTCGAACTGGCCGCCGCCGTACATGCCGATCTCGCGGTCCTCGCAGTACTCGATCGTCTCGAACAGCGATCGGACGGTTCCGAACCGCGACGGTTTGACGGTACACCAGGCCGGTTCGAACGGGCGCTCGCGAAGGTCGACGACGCCGTGGATCGGTGCGTCCCACGAGAGACGATCCGCGTTCGCCGCGAGAAGGTCCCGGACGTCGTCGGTGACCGCCGGGTCCTCCACGACGGCGTCGGGAAACGAGTCGAAGACTCGCCGGTAGAGCGCGGGATCCGGCGGCTGGTCCGGCTCCGCACCCTCGTACTGCCCCTTGAGGTCGAGCACCCGGACCGCGTCGGTCGCGGCGAGCGTCGCGAACGTCCCCGCGGTCCACTCAGCGGACGGATCGAGTTTGAACTCGCAGTCGGGGTTGGCCGCGAGCGTCTCCTCGATGCGCGCGGGATCGCCGTCCGCCAGTCCGGCGCTGGCGACGAACCGGACCGGTGATCGGTCGCGATCGAGCAGCGACGCGAGCGTCTCGTCGTTCTGTTTGAGCGCCAGGTCGAGCGCGGCGCTCTCGATCGCCCAGCGCCGGTAGTTCCGCGACACCTCGCGCTCGGGTTCCTTCGTCGGGAAGAGGTCCACGTCGTCCAGCGATCGGGAGAACTCGTCGAACGTGTACTCGCCCGCGAAGTCGAACACCGGCGGCTCGGGCAACGCCTCGTGGTCGACGGCCTCGCGGGTGACGTCCTCGCCGGCGCCGAACTCGTCCCCCGAAAGCAGGACGAAGGTCGACGTGACGCGGGTGGATCCGTCCGAGATCTCCCGCCGACGGCTGGTCCGCTCCTCGGTCGCGACCGTCAGCGGCAGGTCCGCGACGCGATCGTACAGTGTCATTGCGTGTACCGTCGGACGAGGCAGCGGACAGTTGCCGGAACGGCTACGGCGCTGTCGGGACGATCGAACCCGGGCGAGAAGGGACGTGACGGGCGACGGGGCTGCAGGTGACGTTCCATCGGGCAATAGTATGGTGCGAACAGTACATAGCTATTGGGTTATTCGAATCCCTCTCCTCCCGTAGATGCCTAATCGGGCAGTACTCTCGCAGACAACCCCGTTGTGTGTTTGTATAGTAATGGGAATAATTCTCACAAACGATTGCCCGGTACGGCAAGCGGTTAGCACGGCGTCGATGCCGAATGCCACGGTCCGAAGGACGAAGGAAACGACAACCCGACGGTGTTCCAGCCCCTACCCCCTGCAGTGACCGTACGCCACCGGGACGGCATCCACTTCGAGTTCGCGGGCGGCGGCGAGGCGAGCGTCGTCGCGGATGCGCGAAGCGCCGTCGGCGAGATCAACGTCGTCAGCCACGCCCACGCCGATCACACGTTCCGATCGACACCAGACACCGTCGTCTGTTCGGCCGAGACGGCGGCGATCGCGACGGCCCGGACCGGCACCGAGTTCGACTTCGTCGAGGACGCGCCGGGGATCGATCTCGTCCCAGCGGGCCACGTCGTCGGCTCCCGTGCGGCCCTGCTTTCGGACGCGGACGGCCGTCGCTACTGCTACACCGGCGACGTCTCGACGCGGGATCGGTGCTACCTCGAGGGGTTCGATCCCGCGGCCGTCGACGCCGACGTGCTCGTGATCGAGACCACCTACGGCAGCCCCGCGTACCGGTTTCCCGCCCAGTCGGAACTCGAGGGGGCGATCGCGGACTGGCTCCAGGACACCGACGGTCGGCCGCTGTTCCTCTTCGGGTACTCGCTGGGACGCGCCCAGAAACTCCAGTGGATCGCGGGGAACGCGACCGACCGCGAGATCCTCGTCTCGGACGCGATCCACGACGTCACGCGCGCGATCGAGTCGGCGACCGACCTCGCGTTCGCCGGCCGACCGTACGACTCCCTGCGGGGACTCGCCGACGAGATCGTGATCCTGCCGTCGAACCAGGCCCGATCGGAGTGGGTCGAGCGGGCGGTCGATCGCGAGAACGGGCTGAAGGCCGGCTTTTCGGGCTGGGCGGTCGACGACTCCTTCCTGTATCGCGGCAACTACGACGTCACCTTCCCGCTGACCGACCACTGCGACTTCGACGAACTCGTCGCGACGGTTCGCGAGATCGACCCCGAGGTCGTCTACACGCACCACGGCTTCGACGAGGCGTTCGCGGACCACCTGGCGACGGAGTACGGCTATCGCGCACGACCGCTGAAACGCGATCAGCGAACGCTGGAGGAGTTTTCCTGATGGGGATCATCGATCGCCTCGAGGAGGAGTTCCTCGACGTCTCTGGCCGGCGTGCGACGCTCCGGGAACTGGTCGAGTTGCTGGTCGGGTCGATCGCGTTCCTGCTCGTCGCGGGCGGACTCGCGTACTACCTGCTCGGCGAATCGGTCGCGATCGGCGTCGCCGCCGTCCTCGCGGTCGTGTTCGCGGTGACGATCGCGTCACAGGCCTACTGGGCGGTGACCGGCCGCGAGGACTACGACGAGTAGCGTGAACCGGGCAGGCGATGCCGACCGATCGCAAGCGTGGTGAGAGAACAGCCGATGGTATCGACGCGGGGTCGTCGTCTCACCGGCCCGCGAGGCTCACTCACTCGCCGGTCCGGAGGTGATGAAAGACGTACGTCTGGGCGTAGCCCGCGTACTCGCCGCCCAGCCGATCGCGTATCGCTCGCGACGTCGCCGCGTACGAGCCCCGATCGCAGCCGGGGTAGTACTCCTCGATCGCCGACCTGATCCACGTGTCGAGTGGCACGGCCTCGTCGAAGCCGAGCGAGAACAGCAGGACGCAGTCGGCCACCTTGTCGCCGACGCCAACGAACTGCGTCAGGTACTCCCTGGCGGCCTCGTACTCGAGCGTCCTGGCCTCGGCGGGGTGGGCCTCGCCGTCGGCGACCATCTCGGCCGTCCGCACGACGTAGGGGGCGCGATAGCCGAGTCCGAGGTCCCGGAGCTCCGCCTCGGTCGCGGTCGCGAGCTGGTCCGGCGTCGGAAAGGCGTGGTACGTTTCGCCGTCGAACTCGATCGGGTCGCCGTACTCGCGGGCCAGCGTCGAGACCATCGAGTGAATGCGGCTCACGCGCATCTGGGCCGAACAGATAAAGGAGATCAGCGTCCCGAAGGGAGGATCCTCGACCAGTCGCATGCCCTGGTGGGCGTCGTAGGCCTCCCGGACGAGCGGATCGTCGGGCGCCGCCGCGGCGATCGCATCCAGGTCGTCGTCCAGCCGGAGGAGCCGGCCCAGGAGCGGTTCGGCGTCGATCGACGACTGCCACTCCAGCCTGCCGTCTCGCAGTCGGGCGCGGATGACGGCGCCGGAATCCGGTTCGACGTGCGAGCCACCGCTGGCTCGACTCGCGACGGCCCCATCGACGACGGTGTAGTACCACGCTCCGGGTGCCGGCTCTCCGGTGTACATCTCGCCGTCCGATCGACGCCAGAGGTAGCTCTGCCCGCTCTCGAGGGTTCGGTACAGGTCGAGCCCACCAGCGAGGTCGGCGACAGGGATCGCACCCGATTGCATTCGCCGGAGAGTTGGCGAGGGACGGCTTGGGCCTTTCGAAGCGGCACCCGGCCTGGTGGACGCGGACGCCCCCGTTTCGACCCGCTGGCTCTGCGGATTGCTGTACCGGTGTACCGGCGCAAGCGCAGCCGGGTCGCGGTTGCGCCGGAACTGACGTACAGCGGGCCGTATCGTCGTTGCCGCCTGATCCTCGGTCACACGAGGCGAACCTTCATACCGGATGCGATACAATATCCTGGTATGGACTGCAGGGTTGTCGTCGAAGCTGCCGTGCCGGTATTCGACGTTGAGACGGAGGACGAGGCGATTCGGATCGCCATCTCGAAGACGGGCGAGATGCTGAACCCTGACCTGAACTACGTCGAGATCAACATGGGCGAGCGGACCTCCCCATCGGGGGAGGAACTCCCGCCCGCGTTCATCGCCGCCGACGAGGCGCTCGTCGCCCTCGAACTCGAGATGACCGTCTTCAACGTCGAGCGCGAGGAACACGCCTCGCGCATCGCACGCAAGGAGATCGGTCAGCGACTCGAAAACATCCCGCTCGAGGTGACCCGCGTCGACGTCCTGGAGGACGAGGACGGCGAAGACGGAGAGACCGAGGAGACGTCGTCATCAGCCGACGCCGACTCGTCCGACACCACTGACACCGACTCCGAGAACGACGAGACGGCGTCGACCGACGAGGACGACGAAATCCTGCCCGAGTTCGAGGACCTCGTCGAGTAATCGCCCGGTTCCGTCGAAACGACCTCCCTCGAAACCCCGTTCGTGCGGGCCTGCAATGTCGTACTCGCGATCAGTATTCGATTCGTGTCGCTGGCAATCGCTCCAGTGACACCGCCGTGCTCGATGACGCCGCTGGTGCCGTCGCTGGAGCACGCCCGTCGACGGGCGACGGGTCGGTAATCGGTGGCAGGTCGAGAGCCGGTCGCTGGCAGGAGCAAGTCGGAGTGGAACGCGGAATCGAGAGCCGGCAGAAACAGAATCGAGAGTCAGCAGGGAGAGAGTCGATCGGCGACGGGATCGAGTTCGACCGAGAGAGACAGGTCTCGACGATCGGTGTCGGGTCGGAGGATACGACGGTAGACTCAGTCTGCGGTGGCGGCGACGGCTTCCTGTTCCCCCTCTCGCATGTTCGTCGTGATTCCCCCCGCGAGCGCAAAAACAGCAGCTTTGTGGTCGGTTTTCGATTTGTGGATCGATGTCGGTCGAATACCGCGCGACTCGTACTCTTCGAGGTCGATCTGACAGTCGTTCCACTCTGCGCACTGGTTCGATACCTCCGCGAGAAGGCCGTGAAGGTGAATGAGCTCCTGCTTCTTCATAACCATCCAATCCTACCCACTGCAGGGTTATATTATTATCTTGAGTCGCGTTAACACGCACCCGGTGTTCGTTTACTGGTGTGTCACTATTCGAGAGCGAGAGAAAGCACTCCCTACCCGGACCGATCGACCACCACATCGCGGCGATAGTCCAGTATTACTCAGGTAAGGGTGGATTACTCTGCAGTTTCTGACACTGGACGGTCGGAGAGTTAAACCGTCGCTACCGTGGGAACGACAGCGAAACGAGAGAGTCGTCGACTGCGGAGCTAGCCCAGCTGTTTCAGCGTCTGGAGATCGCGGTCCGTCCGCATGAACTCGGACGTCCGACGCGAAGCGTGACAGTTCGGACAGTGAAACATGTCCGCGGGAGTGGGGAGGTCGTCCGGAGAGGCCTGCCAGTCCTTCGTGCATTCTGGACACAAGAGTTGAATAGTCGTTTCGTCCATGGTAATTACGTGCACACGAGGCGGCAAAAACTTTGTCGCGCAGTCGCACGTGATGGGAGTCCCCCGATCGGCTGACAGTCGACCGCCTGCACCGGGCGACCCGGTTAGGCCGGAGCGGCGGTATCCGACGCCTCGAGCAGTTCCTTGTACCGGTTGCGGATGGTCACTTCGGAGATGCTCGCGACTTCGCTGACGTCGTTCTGGGTGACCTTCTCGTTCGTCAGGAGGGCCGCGGCGTAGACTGCCGCCGCGGCGAGGCCGACCGGCGACTTGCCGCTGTGGACGCCCTTCTGTCGGGCCGACTCGAGCAGTTCGCGGGCCATCCGCTCGGTCTCGTCCGAGAGATCGAGGTCGCTGACGAACCGGGGCACGTAGTGTTCCGGATCGGCCGGCTTGACCTCGAGGCCGAGTTCGCGGATGATGTACCGGTACGTGCGGGTCAGTTCCATCTTGTCGACCCGGCTCACCGCCGAAATCTCGTCGAGGCTTCGCGGCGTGCCGGCCTGGCGAGCGGCGGCGTACAGCGAGGCCGTCGCGACGCCCTCGATCGATCGGCCCGGGAGGAGGTCCTCCTCGAGCGCGCGGCGGTAGATGACGCTGGCGGTCTCGCGGACGTTCTCGGGGAGACCCAGGGCCGAGGCCATCCGGTCGATCTCACCGAGCGCCTGCTTGAGGTTGCGCTCCTTCGAGTCGCGCGTGCGGAACCGCTCGTTCCAGGTTCGGAGCCGCTGCATCTTCTGGCGCTGGCGGCTCGAGAGCGCGCGGCCGTAGGCGTCCTTGTCCTGCCAGCCGATGTTCGTCGAGAGCCCCTGGTCGTGCATCATGTTCGTCGTGGGGGCCCCCACGCGACTCTTCTCGTCTTTCTCCGCGGCGTCGAACGCGCGCCACTCCGGTCCGCGATCGATCTCGTCCTCCTCGACGACGAGGCCACAGTCCTCACAGACCGTCTCGGCGTGCTCCGAGTCCGAGATCAGTCGACCGCCACACTCCGGACACTGTTCGCGCTCGTCCGATCGCGTCGTGGTCTCTTCGGTTTCCTCCTCGTCCCGTTCGTCCGTATAGGTTCTGATGGTCGTATCTGTCATTGTGTATCGGGTGGGTTACTCGGGGCTCCCGGGTGGGATAACCAGAAGAAACCCGGTCGCCTCAGCTAACATATCGTAAGGCCGTAAACCATATAAAGGTTTCGCCTACTTTATAAGCTAATCGCCACAACTGGTATATATGTTTTGGTTATATTGGTATTAATCGTGTAGGATTGTGGGCCGGCGAGTCAGGTCGAGTCGTCCACCGTGAACAGGTGGCCCTCCGTCGGCACGTCGAACAGGCCGACGCGTGCGCCGGCGTCGAGCCAGGCGTGGCCGTAGGAGAACGACGCCAGCGCGTTGACGAGATCGCCGTTCTCCCGGAAGTGCGTTCCGTCGGACAGGTACGACTCGGCCATCTCCCGACAGTCGGCGGCCGCCGCCGCCATCGGCGTCCCCTCGGGCGGGGCGATCGACGCCTCCTCGAGCGCCTCCGCGAGCAGTCGGCCGTAGCGATCCGTCTTCTCCTCTATGTCCGCGGCCATGGTCGATACTCGTCGGTCGGGCCCGTAAGTGCGTCGTCGAGACCTGGGGAATCGTCACCCGTAATCGCTGGATCGGGTTTAGTCGCCGGATAGGTTTCACCCGTGTCGTCGAATCGATCGTGAATGCGATTGATCCAGGTACTCGTTCCGGACGCCAGACGGGACGATGCACTCCGGGCACTGGAGCGCGAAGACATCGACTACGTCCGGACGAACGAGCACAGCGACGACGTCGACGCCGAACTCGTCACGTTCCCGGTCCCGACGCAGGCGGTCGAACACGTCCTGACGTCGCTTCGCGAGGCCGGCATCGACGACGACTTCGTGATCGTCTCCTCGATCGAGACCGCTCGAACGCCGGGGATCGAGACGCTCGAAGAGCGGTACGTCAACGGGACGGAAGCGGACGACAGCATCGCGCCCGAGGAGATCCGCTCGCGCGCGATGAACATGACGCCCGGTCGAGCCACCTACTACGCGATGACGCTTCTGAGCGCGTTCGTCGCGACCGCCGGCCTGTTGCTCGACTCGCCCGCGGTCGTCGTGGGGTCGATGGTGATCGCCCCGCAGGTCAGCGCCGCACTGACCGGGACCGTCGGTCTCGTCCTGAACGATCGGCGGATGTTCCTCGACGGCCTCACCTCGCTGGTCGTCGGCCTCGTCGTCGCCGTCTGCGGGGCCTTCGCGTTCTCGTGGCTGATCCGCTCGGGCGGTATCGTCCCCGTGACGATCGACATCACGGCCATCACCCAGGTTCAACAGCGGATCTCGCCGGGGGTGCTCTCGCTGCTCGTCGGCGTTGCCGCCGGTGCCGCGGGTGCGTTCGGACTCGCGACGGCGATTCCCGTGTCGCTGGTCGGCGTGATGATCGCGGTCGCGCTGATCCCCGCCGCGGCCGCAGTCGGGATCGGACTGGCGTGGGGCGACGCCGGCGTGGCGATGGGGGCGTTCGTCCTGCTCGCGGTCAACGCGACGTCGATCCTCCTGTCGGGGCTCGCCGTCTTCTGGTATCTCGGCTACCGACCGAAGGGGTGGACCGGCGGCAACCTTCGGGCGAACCTCTCGCCCCAGCGGGTCGGGACGCTCGCGATCGTTCTCCTCGTCGGGGCCGTCGTTCTCCTCGGCGGTGGACTCGTCCTCGGACAGCACGTCGCCTTCGAGAACGCCGCCAACGACGAGGTCCGAACCGTCGTCGACGGGGACGAGTACAGCGACCTCGCACTCGTCGAACTCCGGACGGAGTTCCACGACGGCGGGGCGGTGAGCGACGAGACCGAGGTCACAGTCGTCGTTCGACGGCCCGCGGACGCACCGTACCCGTCGCTCCCGATGGACCTCGAACTGGCGCTCGAGGATCGAACCGGCCACCCCGTCACGATCGTCGTCGAGTACGTCGAGGGGACGACGGCTCCGGACGGGGATCCCGCCCCGTCGTAGCAATCGGGAGTCGTTGCTGAGAACGCAAGCGGTTTAGGCCCAGTTTCCCAATGCATGGGCATGAGCGACCAGCCCCGCGTAGAGATCTATACCAAGGACAACTGTCCCTATTGTGACAAGGCGAAGAACCTCTTCGACAGCAAGGGCGTAGAGTACGAGGAGTACAACGTCACCGGCGACGACGAACGCTTCGAGGAGATGGTCGAACGGGCTGATGGGCGAAAGACCGCCCCCGAAGTGTTCATCGACGACGAACTGATCGGCGGCTGGGACGACACCTGCGAACTCGAGGAACGCGGCGAACTCGACGAGAAACTGGGCATTACGGACGGGGACGACGACGCGATCGAACACCGCAAACTGATCATCGCCGGCACGGGCATCGCCGGCCTCACCGCCGCGATATACGCGGGCCGGGCGAACAACGAACCGCTGGTCATCGAAGGCGACGAACCCGGCGGCCAGCTCACCCTCACGACCGACGTCGCGAACTACCCGGGCTTTCCCGAGGGAATCAGCGGTCCCGACCTCGTGAACAACATGAAAGAGCAGGCCAGGCAGTTCGGCGCCGAACTCGAGAACGGCATCGTCGAGTCGGTCGACGACACGTGCCGGCCGTTCCGCGTCGAGTTGACCAACGGCGACGTCTACACCGCCGACGCCGTCATCGCCGCCTCGGGCGCGAGCGCACGGACGCT
Organism: Halosolutus amylolyticus; assembly: GCF_023566055.1. Lineage (NCBI taxonomy): Archaea > Methanobacteriati > Methanobacteriota > Halobacteria > Halobacteriales > Natrialbaceae > Halosolutus > Halosolutus amylolyticus. The sequence continues at coordinate 181,712 of NZ_JALIQP010000002.1, forward strand.
CGGCGTCCCCGGCGAGGACGAACTCATGGGCTACGGCCTCTCGACGTGTGCGACCTGTGACGGCGCGTTCTTCCGCGACGAGGACATGCTCGTCGTCGGCGGCGGCGACGCCGCCATGGAAGAGGCGACCTTCCTCACCAAGTTCGCCGACACCGTCTACATCGCCCACCGCCGCGAGGAGTTCCGCGCCGAGGACTACTGGGTCGATCGCGTCCAGGAGAAAGTCGAAGACGGCGAGATCGAGATCATGAAGAATACGGAACTGATCGAGATCCACGGCTCTCAAGAGGCGGGCGTCGACCACGTCACCCTCGTCGAGAACGAACAGGGCCACCCGACCGATCGCCTCGACGATCCCGAGACGAACGAGTTCGAGTTCGACGTCGGTGCCGTCTTCTACGCGATCGGCCACACGCCGAACACGGACTATCTCGAGGGGACCGGCGTCGAGACGGACGCTGAGGGCTACCTCCACACGCAGGGCGGCGACGGGGGCGGCCAGACCGAGACCGACGTGCCCGGCATCTTCGGGGCTGGCGACGTCGTCGACTACCACTACCAGCAGGCGGTGACCGCCGCGGGCATGGGGAGCAAGGCCGCACTCGACGCCGACGAGTACCTAGAGGACCTCGAACGGGCGAGTTCGAGCGGCGAGGCCGAACCCGCCGCCGCGGACGACTGATACGGATTGTTGTACCGAGTTACCGGCGCAACCGCGATCATCCTGCGGTCGCACCCGAGCTGACGGACAGGTGTCCGTACGAGGACTACTCCTCGCTCCAGCGATCGGCGAGCAGCGCCGCGATCACGACGCCGAAGGTCAGGGCGGACGACGCCCCGAGAAACAGGTCTTCGAACGCGAGCACGAACGCCACACCGATCAGCGCCCCGATCGGCAACCCGATCGCGAGCGCCTTGACGGTTCGCTCGGACGACTCGTTCATCGTTCCACCCCCTCGGTCCGTCCAGTCGCCAGCACGGACGTCCCTGCGACGGCCCGCGGCTTCAGTGTGCTGGTCGCGATTTGGATACTGGTACGCCCGGTGCGATCGGCCGCCCCTGCGTGGGACGGCCTATCGGCGTGCGATCGCGACGGCAGCCAGCAGCGCGACGAGGGCCGTAGCCGCGCCGAAGCCCGGCAATCCGTCGTCCTCGCCCTCGTCGGGTTCGTCGGCGTCCGCCTCGTCGTCGCCGTCGTCGTCGCTTTCCGTCGCCGCCATCGTCACGTCACCGTCGACCGTCTCGTTCTCGGCGACCTCGATCGTCGACTCGATCCCCTCGTGGTCGTCGGCCTCGACCGTCAGCGTGTACGACCCCTCGCGCAACTCGAGTTCGTACGTGCCGTCGGCTCCGGTCGTCGTCGACTCCACCGACCCCTCGACGGCAATCTCCGCGCCGTCGACCGGTTCACCGTCGTCGTTCGTCACGGTGCCTTCGACGACCCCCGTGGGCGGATCGGCGAGTTCGGTCGCCGCCGCGGTCAGGTTCTCCCGGATCGCCTCGACCCGATCGGCGTTCTGCCAGAGCGAGTCGGCCGCCGTCTGGGCGTCCTCATCGATGTGAACGTACGTGTCCTCGATGTTCTGGGCCTCCGTCCGCGCCTCTTCGGGCGTCGAGACGGAGTCGTCGGCGATGTCCCGACCGATCTTCTCCTGTGAGCGGTAGTTGATCTCGGCGACGACCTGGGTGAGGACGGCTTCCTCGAGCCGATCGGCCTCGTCCCACAGCCGTTCGGCTTCCGCCTCGGCCTCGGCGTCCGTCTCGGCCTCGACCGGATCGACGCCCTCGACCGCCGAGACGTTGCCCAGTCCCGCGTTGACTTCCTCGACCATCTCGTTGACCGTCGCGATCTCGTCGTCGTTGACCTCGTCGACGACGTCGTCGTCGATTTCCTCCGCCGTCGCGGAGCCGGAGAGTCCGGCGATCGCCAGCGACGCCACGAGAAGCAGTGTCAACAGAAACGTTCCAGCCTGCCGTTCATTCATGCTGTGTGACGTTTGGAACCGGTTCGCATATAGCTTACGCAGTCCGCAGAACTGGGACTGTGCCGGTCACACGCCTCCGTTCGCGGCTACAGCCTCGTCACCGATCGGGCCGTCGACGCAGGACCGCGATGGTGGCCGCGAGCAACGAACCGACGGCGACGGCAGGCCCGAAGCCGGACGTCGCGTCGTCGCCGCTTCCGTCCTCGCCGGATTCGACGGCGTCGTCGATCGCGTCGGACGCCGTCCCGTTCTCGTCGGCGTCGGTTCCACCGGTGTCATTATCGGTCTCGTCCGCCCCGTCGCCCCCACCGGTCCCGTCGTCGCTCCCGTCGGAGCCGCCGTCCTCGGTCGGTTCGTCGCCTTCCGCAGGTGCGGCCTCGACGACGTCACCCACGAGTGTCGCCTCGAGGTCCGTGTAGACGGCGTCCGTCGCGGTGAGTTCGTACTCGGCCCCGGGGGACTGGTCGCCGAGGTCGTACGTCGGTTCGACGTACCGGTAGCCGTCGTCCCGCGACTCGACCGTGGCGGCCGCCGTGTCGAACCCGTCGTGGGTCCGCAGCGACGTCTCGATCGTCGTCCCCGGTGCGACATTCGTCCAGGCGCGAGGACTCGCCCCGGCGGTGGTCCCGAGGGTTTCGGCCCCCTCACTCCACTCGAGATCCCGCTCGACGAACTCGAATTCGGCCGTCTGCTCGAGTTCGAGATCGGGATCGTCGATGTAGCTGCTCTCGGGGGTCACTTTGAACCGGACCTCGTAGGATTCGAACGGAGAGAGGTCGAGGTCGTCGTACTCGATCGCGCCGACGAGGTCGCCCCGGTAGTGCTCGACGTTCGCGGCACGGACCGCGAGGTCGTCGCTCGAGTTCCAGACGGTCGCCTCCTCGTTCGGCCCGGGTTCTAACTCGACGACTTCGAGATAGATTCCCTCACTCGCGATGAGGGGGCTGACGTCCGTCCCGTCGCTCTCGCCCCGTTCGCCGATCCCCTCGGCGAGCCTGCTGACCAGGTCGACGGCACCGCCGGCCCCAAAGTCATCGACCCGCACGAGGAGGTGATCGTGGCGGGCGATCCGCCCCTCGTCCGCGTCCGTGATCGTCGCCGCCTGGAGACTCTCGAGACCCACGACCTCGTCCTCGGCCGGCGCGGTGTACACCGAGAACGTCCCGGGCGGCGTTCGCCGATCGATCGACAGCGACGATCGATCCTCGACCGTCCCGATCCCCTCGCCCGCCCGGCGGTCGCCGAGCACCAGCGGGTAGTCGCCGGCCTCGATCGGCGTCTCGAAGGGGTCGTCGGGATAGACCGTCTCGGCGTCGATCTCGACGTCGCCCTCGACGACGCCCCAGCCGTCCTCGTCGTACTGGGCCTGCGGCTCGCTGCCGGCCACGTGGGTGTTCAACAGGAGCGTGATCTCGTCGCGATCGCCCTCGACGTCAAACTCGACGATCGACTCGAAGCCGACCGTTTCTCTGTCGCCCAGCCGGACCGCCCCCTCGTCGACGTACTCGAGTTCGATCGGCACCTCGACGATCGACCCGCGTTCGCCGGCGACCGGTGCGTCGGCGAACGCCCGCTCCGGGTCCTCGTCGACGACCTCGATCGTGGCCGTCGCCGTCGCGTTCGTATCGGTGACGGCGAACTCGAACGCGTACGTGCCGGGGTCGACGTCGGACGGGTCGAGCGCGAGCGTGTCGTCACCGCCCACCGACCCGAGCGTCAGGGATCCTTCCTCGTCGTCGGTCGCGGCGTGGCTCGAAAATACGTCCGCCAGGTCGCCAGCGGAGAGCCCGTCCGCCGTGACCTCGACGTTCTGCGCGTCGCGATCGGATTCGAACGTCAGCGCGACGGATTCCGCCTCCCGGGTCACGACGTCGGTCTCGAACGCGGCGTCGAGATCCTCGCGTTCGAACCGGAACGTCGCCTCCGCGGCGCCGGGCGCGCTCTCGTTCTGCGGGACGATCGTGTACGCCCGGCCCGTCTCCAGGTCGGCCGTCTCGAAGACGACGCCGTCCGGGGCGGCCTCGTGATCCCCCGCGAAAACGGTGGCGACGACCTCGCCGTCGTCGTCGAACCCCTCGTGAATCTGTGCGTCGCTCCCGTAGGTCTCGACGACGACCGTCTGGCCGAGCCAGATCGGGTCGGCCTCCGCGAGCGCCGCTCCGTCGTCGAACGATGCGTCTTCCGTCGCCGGGGACCCGTACTCCGCGCTCGCCGCGCCGGCGAACGCGACGCTCCCGGCGAGAACCGCCCCGAACACGATGAACGTCACGACGATCGGGCGGTGAGTGTCTGCGTCCAGTCGATTTCGAATCATGGTATGTGGCTGGTACTCGACGCCAGGTCGCACCGCGACCCGACCAGCCCATACGCTCCCCTCCCCGCGACGATCGCGAGGATCTATCAGAACAAATCTGTAACGATAAATAAACCTTCTGTTTATCGTGGTCGCGGTCGATCGATCGAGTGGGGCTTTCTGGTGGCGGCGGGTGCGAAAATTGCCTGCCAGCGTAGGAATCGTGACGTATGGCGATCAGTACCGACACAAAATCACTTCCGTGTCAGCGATTCGTCGGATGAAGACCGTCTACGGCCAGTAATCCGCAAGAACAGCGCGGAGAACAGTGCTATCGCTACGCGGTGTAGCGCTCAATAAAAAGAATGTGCCGCAAGAACCGGAGTGAATCCGGTAGTTAGGCTACGTTAGTTCTGGCGGCGGAGTGCCAGCATCGCGGCTGCGAGGAGTGCGACGGCGGCGACAGCGGCACCGAAGCCGGGCGTGTCGTCCGACTCGTCGCCGTTCTCGTCACCGTTCTCGTCGCCGTTCTTCTCTTCGTCGCCGTTCTCGTCGCCGTTCTCGTCGCCGTTCTTCTCGTCGCCGTTCTCGTCGCCGTTCTTCTCGTCGCCGTTCTCGCCCTCTTCTTCAACGGTCAGCGTGCCGGAGGCGTCATCGTCGTCGGTGGAGACCGACCAGCTGATGTCGCCTGCTTCGCTGGTGTCGAAGTCGTAGGACTTGTCGACGGAGTCGCCAGCGGCGAGCGTGAGTTCGTCACTGTCGACTTCCTCACCGTTGATCTCGACCGTGAAGTTGGTCGTCGCCTCTTCGTCACCGTCGTTCGTGACGGTCACGTCGAGCGAGGCGTCCGCATCGACCTTGACCGAGGAAGGTGCGTCAGCGCTGACGCTGACTCCACCATCGTCCGAGGGCTCGCCCTCGACGAGGACGGAGTCGACCGAGTCACTGGTGCCGTGCGGACCGGTGGCCGAGAGTTCGAACTCGGTGCCGGCACTGTATTCACTGAAGTCGAACTGGGCCGCGAAGTGGCGGTCGCCATCGACTTCAACGGTTGCGGGCATCACGAAGTTACCCGTCGAACGAGCGCGGGTGTCGATCTCCGAGCCGGGTGCGATGTTGGTCTCACCCGTCAGTTCGGATTCAGCCGTAGCCGGGGCTTCTGCAGCGCTGTCATCCCACTCGACGTACGGCTTTTCGAGATCGAATGCGGTCGTCGCAGTCTCGCCCTCTTCGTCGTCGGTGGCGAAGTCGTTAGTCGCGTCGACGTTGAAGCGGACGTCGTAGCTCTGACCCTCTTCGAGGCTGTCACCGAAGGAGTCGTAGTCAACCTTGAGGATGACCTGACCTTCGGACTGGTTAGCGTCAACGATCGAGACGTGAGCGCCGATGTCTTCGTCAGCAGTAGCACCAACGTCGGTGCTGTTGGTGGTCCACACCAGCGGGTCAGCGTTCAGCGAAGAGTCCTGCTCTTCGATCTCGAGATAGACATCCTCAAGCGAATCGAGGTCGGTCTCGCCGTCGAAGTATGCATGGAGACTCTCGGTGTCGACGGTGACGAGCAGTTCGTCATCGTTCGCGATCTGGTCCGTCTCGGTGACGGTGGTATCCTCGAAGTCTTCGAGGTCACTGACGCTATCAGGTGCCGTGTGCGTCGCAACGGCGTCCTCAGCGAGCGCTTCACGGGGGTTAAGCGTCAGGTATGCAGTGTCCCGCTCGTCGTTGAACTGGGCGTCGAGCGCGATCGACAGTTCGTAGTCACCGGCGGCAAGCGGGTTGTTGAGGTCGCCAGTCGTAACCGATTGGAGACTGACAGTGTCGTCGCCAGCAGCGGTAACTTCTTCATTATTGATGCTGGTGTCACCGGATGCGAGTTTGTGGACGTTCGTCGTGTCGACGTACAGGGTGACTTCGCCGTCTTCGTCGACGTCGGTCACACTCAGGTTAATTTCGTAGTTGGCTTCGACTTCGTCACCGATCTGGACGTACGCTTTGTCCGTGTTATCGAGTTCGACGGTGACTTCGGCGATGTTACTGCGCTGTTCGACGAACGTCGACTCGGCGAACTGAGCAGTAATCTCGTCGTCGATGACTTCGATCTCGGCGGTGTCTTCAGCGGTCGTGTCGCTGACGGACGCCGTGAAGTTGTACGTGCCCGCCTCGATGGTGCTGAAGTTCGCCTCGAAGCTCTGGCGACCCTCGAGGACGATTTCGTCGTTGTCCTCGTCAACGAACAGGATGCTGTGATCGTCCTGGAGCTCCGCGGCGGATAGTCCATCATCAGTGGTGTTACCGTCGGCGAAGATCTTCATGAGGTCGTCGGCATCGAGTCCGTCAGCGCTCACGTTTGTGTGGATGCCAGAGCGTTCGGAACTGATGTCGAACGAGGTTACGGACGAATCGGTGCCCACGATGTTGTTCACCGTTTCGTCAGCGAAGTCAGCTTCGACGCCGTGGGTACGGACATCGAAGGTGAATTTGCCACTGTCAGCGACCTCGGTGACGTTGTACGTGCCCGTCTCGAGTTCCGAGGTATCGATCGCGATGTACTGGTCTCCGTTGTCGTACTCTTTGACGTCAAGGTCACGGAGCCAGTTGCCGTCCTCGTCTTCGAGTTCGACGATATCGCCACTGACATCGACGGTAGCGCCCGTCGAAGTATTGTCAATAACACCGGTCTGTCCCTGGAAGATCCGGCCATCATCATTGATGACCTGCTCTCCATCGTTTACCTTCGATTGGTCACCGGCCGCGGCCGCCCCGCCCGCAAACGCTGCGGACATGGCGAACACGGACAGAACCATAAGTGCGGCCAGGAACACTGCACGTCCCTTTTCGCGATAATTTGTTTCGTTTGTCATGTATCGTGTGTATTGTCTGATTACTTGGCGCGCGATTCTCCTGGAGAGCGAGCCAACCACCGAGACTGCCGACGTGATGGTTAGCCCGCACCGGGTAGGGGTATCAGGAACATTATCCAAGCCCGTAATAAGCTTTCTGTTCACAGGTTGGATTCTCTATAGTACGCAATGCAGTATTACCGCACGACGGGAGCCCGATCGCCGACCAAATCGCAGTTTTTCACCACCTGTCGGACTTATATTCCATCGTGAGTGTATGCACACGCGCCCGATAGTAGTCTTACATGATCGTGAATATTGACACGCAGTAACCGCAAATTACCGATCGGCGCGGACCTGCCGCGATCGGACCGTCGACCGCGATCGGGTCTCCGTCTCGGCGATCTGGGACGACGAGACGGAGGTCGGTCCCCGATCGCGAACGGACCACGGAGGCGGTAGGCACCCGGCGAGTGCCATCGGTGCGGCGACGATCACGGAAACCGATACGACTATGCGCGTGACCTTTCAAACCTTGCGGACATGAAACTCGATCGGCGGAACCTCCTCGAACTCGCTGGCGCGAGTGCAGTGGCGACGATGGGCGGGATGGCCGGCTGTCTCGACACGGTCGGACTCGGTGACGACGACGGCTCCGGGACGCCGGCCTACGCCCAGTGGGTGTCGTGGGACGACGACGCCGACGGAACGTTCTACGCGTACGTGGACTGGAAGGCGCTCTCGGAGTTCGACGACCTCGAGTCCGAACCGGACCTGAACGAGTCCTTCGGCGACGAGGGGGACGGCGACGGAGACCTGGACGACTTCGGGTACGACGACCCGATGCTCGCACTGCCGTCCGTGAGCATCCTGCTCGTCGCCCTCGGGGGCGGCTTCGGGCTCATGGGCACCGGCCTGTCCGGAATCCTCACCCCGGCCGACGAGACCGACGACGAGGAGGAGACCGACGACGAAACCGAGTTCGGAACCGGCGAGACCGCCGACGCCTCCGACTTCGAAACGGACGTCGACGTCTTCCTCATGGTCAACGACGCGTTCGTCCTGGCCGGCGACGTCGACACCGACGAGATCGACGAGACGCTGACCGAACCGCCCGAGAGCGAGTGGGGATTCAAAACGGAGTACGAACAGACCGAGGAGATCAGCGGGTTCAGCGTCTACGAACCCGCCGGAGCCGACGAGGACGACACCTCGTTCGGCATGGAACAGGACGACGCGATCGCCGTCAGCGACGACGCGATCGTCTTTACCGCTGGCTCCGACGACGCCGAGGCGATCGAGAAGATCCGTGGCCCGATCGAGGCCGCTTCCGGAGACGGCACGCGGGCCGCCGACGAGAACGACGACTTCGCGTGGCTGCTCGAGACGGCCGGCCACGGTCACGTCGCGTTCGGCGGCTACGGCGATCTCGAGGACGACGAGGGCAACGAGACGCAAGACGAGATGGACGTCGATCCCGACGAGGCCGACGAACTCGAGGAACTCGACGACGCCGTCGGGGTCGTCGCGTCGCTCACGATCGAGGGCGAGTCGGAGTCGACCGGCCGTCTCGCGGCCGTCTTCGAGGAGCTGGACGACGACGCGGAAGCCACGATCGAGGACGAACTCGGTGCCTCCGCCGAGGAGGTCTCACACGACGTCGAGGGCGATCGGGTGACCGTCTCGGCGACCTGGACCGAAGACGTGCTCTCCGAAGAGCCGTAGCTGCCCCCTCTGGTTCTCGGGTGCGGACGCGATCGGCACGGGTAGATGACGCGAGCGGTGACAGTAGACGGCGCGACCTACCGGTAGACGGCGCGATCGGAGACGAGACCTTGTGGAGGGATTTTCGACGCGCCGATCAGAACGGGAACAGCGAGTCGGCGTCCGGATCGCGTTCGAGCAGTTCGATCTCGTGGCCGTCCTGGTCCGTCGTGAACGCGTACATGTTGTCGTTGCTCTCGGGATCGCGGTAGTCCGGGGCCTCGCGCTCGACGAGCTGGTCCCAGTCGTCTTCGAGGTCGTCGACGCGGACGCAGAGGTGGCCCCAGGCGTCGCCCGCGTCGTAGCTCCGGCCGTCGTAGTTGTAGGTGAGTTCGAGCGACATCTCCTCGGGCGCGGCGTCGCGGGGTTCGACGAAGTAGTTCGCGAAGGTGTCGGCCTCCCAGCGGCCGACCTCGTCGTACTCGAACTTCCGGGTCCAGAAGCCCAGCGCCTCGTCGGCGTCCTCGACCCGGATCATCGTGTGATCGAGCGACCAGAGCGCGCCCTCGTCGGGGTCGCGCTGGACGATCTCGATCTCGTGGCCGTCGGGATCCTTGACGAACGCGTAGCGGCCGCCGCAGGACTCGGGGTCGCGGTAGTCCTCGACGCCCTCGTCCATGAGCTGCTGGTAGTAGTCCTCGAGTTCCCCCTCGGGAACGCGGACCGCAACGTGCCCCCAGGCGTCGCCCACTTCGGGTTCCTCGCCCTCGTTGTGGGTGATCTCGAGCATCGCGCCGTCCTCGTGCATGTCCTCGGGGCCGAGGTAGACGATCGTAAAGCCGTCGCCCTCGTGGCGGTCTTTCTCCTCGTACTCGAGGTGAGTCCCGTACCAGTCGAGCGACTCCTCCAGATCCGCGACGCGGATCATCGTGTGATCGAGCGTTCCGTCCATACCCGGAACCTCTCCTGCGCGGGGCAAAAACGTGGCGGAGCCGGCGGTCTAGTCGACCTCTTCGGAGGGGGAGCCGGGCTCCGTTTCCGCCCCGCGGCCGGCGAACTCCGCCTCGATCGAAGAGGCCCTGGGGGAGACGCCCTTGCGGCGGGCGTCGAACTCCGAGAGGCCGTAGACGAGGCCGACGAGCAGGACGACGCCCAGCGGGAGGAAGACGACGGGCGGCACGGAGAGGAAGCCGTAGAGCGCGTAGCAGACGATCACGACGGACAGGACGGTGCCGGCGTAGTACAGCTGCGTGCGGATGTGATCGATGAGATCGGCCCCGGTGAACGTCGAGGAGAGCACGGAGGTGTCCGAGATCGGCGACGTGTGGTCGCCGAAGATCGCCCCCGAGAACACCGCACCGACCATCACCGGCATGAGGTCGAACGTCCCGGTCAGTTCGTAGGCGACGCGGATCGCGATCGGCGTCACGATCCCCATCGTCGCCCACGAGGAGCCCATGGTGAACGCGACGAACGCGGAGACGAGCAGGACGACGATCGGGAGGACGGCCGGCGAGACGACGCCCTCCGCCGCGCCGGCGACGTAGGCCCCCGTGCCGAGTTCCTCGGCGACCGCGCTGATCGACCAGGCCAGCACCAGGATCGTCACCGCGGTCAGCATGAGGCTGAACCCGTCGAGCACCGTCTCGACGCCGTCGCCGAGATCGAAGAGGCTGTAAGCCAGCCCGATCGCGATCAGCGTCGCGACCATCGCGAACGAGCCCCAGACGAGCGCGGCCGCGAAGTCGCCGGCGCCGACGACGTCCACCAGCACCTGCACGACGCCGTCCTCGCCCATGGCCGTCCCGATCGACGTCGTCGCTCCCGCGTCGGCCTGCTCGCCGAGCCACGACTCGTAGCCGGTCCAGAACGCGCCGGCCAGCGTGACCGCGATCAGGACGACGATCGGAACGAAGAACGTCCGGAGCATCGGCCGGTCCTCGATCGGCGCCCCCAGGTCCTTCTCGACCTCCTGGAGCGGCTGCGCGTCGTCGCGGGTCACGTTCCCCGTCTGCCACGCGCGGTGTTCGGCGTCCAGCATCTCGCCGAAGTCCCGCCGCGACAGGACGATGACCCCCACCATGACGATCGCGAGCAGCGAGTAGGTGTTGAACGGGATCGAGCCGACGAACGTCTCGAAGATCCCGGGCGTGTCGGCCGCGGCGACGTCGTAGTCCTCGCTCTCGACGAGCGCGGTGTATCCCTCGTCGATCATCGACAGCTGGAACGCGACCCAGCTCGAGAGGGCGATCGTCGCCACGGGCGCGGCCGTCGAGTCGACGATGTAGGAGAGTTTCTCCCGGGAGATGCGCATCTGGTCGGTAATCTCGCGCATCGTACTCCCGACGATGGCCGTGTTGGCGTAGTCGTCGAAAAACAGGAGGATGCCCAGGATCCACGTCGCCACGCCGGCGTTGCGCTGTGTCTCGAGTCGCGTCGTCGCCCAGTTGCGGACGGCGGCCGCCCCGCCGAGGCGCCAGATGAGCGCGACGCCCGATCCCAGCAGGAGCGTGAAGATGAGGATCTGGGCGTGGAACACGTCGGCCATCGATTCGGCGATCCAGTCGAACGTCTTCCCGATGCCGATACTGCCGGTCGCGATGACACCGCCCGACCAGATCCCGACGAACAGCGACAGGATCGGCCGGCGCGTCCAGATCGCGAGCGCGATCGCCAGCAGCGGCGGCACGAGCGAGAGAGCTCCGTACTCGGCCATACCGCACTACACACCGGACGGACAGATAATATTATTGTCCGTGATATTCACGTATCGTATCCACTGGTTTCGACGATTATTCGTCGGACCCGGAGGCCACGCGAGCGCGATCGACGGTCGACCTATCGCCGCAGGATCAGTTTGAGCACGTCCTCGTCCTCGAGGACGTGATCCTTGCCGACCTGTTGCTGGTCGTGGGTGGCGCTCGGTCCCGTGACCCGGGCGAACCGGAACCGTTCTTCCATCTCGCCGCCGAGTTTCTCGATCGCCTCGCCGACGGTGGTTCCCGCCTCGACGACGAGGGGTTCCTCCCAGTCGACGCCGCGGCCGGGTTTGTCCATGTAGACGCGGATGAGGCCGAGGTTCTCCCAGATCCGATCCTTGAGGACGTCGAGGCCCTTCTCCGCCTCCGCGCTGATGAAGGTCACCTCCTCGGGGTCGAGGTCCCGTTCTCGCAACTGCTCGTCGACCGTTTCCTTGTAGTCGGGATCGATCAGGTCGACCTTGTTCACGCAGGTGATCGAGGGGATGTACTCGCGGTTCTCCATCAGGCCGTCGACCAGCCGATCGATGGTCACGTTCTCCTGGAGGTTCAGATCGGCGTTGACGTAGCCCTGATCGCGGAGGACCTCCTTGATCGTGTCCTCGTCCAGGTCCTGGTCGGTGCTCGAGGTGACCTTGATGCCGTCTTTGATTTTCGGGCGAACGGTGACCCGCGGGGGCTCCTGGTCGACGCGGATGTTGATGTCGTACAGTTCCTCCTGCAGGCGATCGTACTGGTCGATCTCGAACACCGAGAGAACGAAGACGATCAGGTCGGCGTTCCGGACGACCGCCAGCACCTGCTGGCCGTCGCCCTTGCCCGAGGCCGCGCCCTCGATCAGCCCGGGAACGTCCAGCATCTGGATGTTGGCCCCGCGATGGTTCAACATCCCGGGGTTGACGTCGAGCGTCGTGAACTCGTAGGACCCCGTCTCGCTCTCGGCGTTCGTCAGCGAGTTGAGCAGCGACGACTTGCCGACGCTCGGGAACCCGACGAGCGCGACGGTCGCGTCGCCGTGTTTCTCCACGGAGTACCCGCCGCCACCGCCGGAGCCCGACTGCTGGGTTTCGAGCTTCTCTTTCTTCTCCGCGAGCTTCGACTTCAGCCGGCCGATGTGGGCCTCCGTCGACTTGTTGTAGGGCGTGTTGGCGATTTCGTCTTCGATCTCCTCGATCTCCTCCTCAAGCCCCATTTGACTGTATCCAACCGGTCGGGCCGAAAAACCCTTTCGAGAATCGCACGCCGACGTCCCGCCTCTGATCGGCGATCGCTTCGGGTGAAAACGGGCGGAACCGGTGGCGGTGACGGCTCCACCGACTGGACGATGGACGCGTCTCGAAACGATAGGTGACTGATTGCCGCTTTCGTCCAGCCTACTCCCGGTAGAGTGTTTCGAATGTCGTGACAGTCGGCCATTCGTGAGTGAAAATGAGGACGTATTCTAGGGATATTAGGGAGGTATTCAAATAGTCGACGTCCATCGCCGGGAGATATGCGACCAAGTGAACAGCGGTCCGAACCCGGCCTGTACGAGTGCTTCGAGTGCGGCAAACGGGTCCGGGAGGGCGAATCTCGTGTCTGCTCGTGTGGCGGGTCACTGCGGCACCGCCGGCCTGAAGAGCAGTAATCGGTGTCGATTTCGAGTCACCACGGTACTGCCACCGGACAGTACGGACACGATCGCGAGCAGGGACTCGCGGTACCCCGCGCCGGATCGAGACGCAGTCTTCCCGACCGGAAATCGACGGGCAGCCCTCTCGTGCACCCTCATCCGCGGTCGATCGCGGGGGTACGCGAACGACGACGACCGGGACGACGTCCTACCGTTCCGGATGCGTCGGCGCGTCGAACCCGCCGCGAACGAGGGGTTTCGCGATGTGTCGGCGCGCACACGGCGGGACCTCGTACCAGCCGCGCTCGAGGTCCCGATCGATCGCGACCGTCGCTTTCCCGGCGGCGCGGGTCCCGCAGTCCCGACACCGGTACCCCTGGTTCCGACCGGCGCTCTCCATCGTCCGATCGCACTCCGGGCAGGTCGGTGTCGCGCGCCCGGTCGTGACGAGGTCCCGAACCGCGAACTTCTCCAGTTTCAGCGTTCCCCGGGAGACCTCTCCGCAGACCGTGAGACGGTCGCCGACCCGGAGCGACCGGACCCGATCGCGGAAGCGCTTCGTCGGCTCGAACGCGGCGCACTTGAGGCGCGGGTCGGTCCCGCCATCGTCGTCGGTGGAACGCGCGTCGGGTCGTCCATCCGCCAGCTCGAAGAACACGTGCCCGCCGCGGCGCGTCTCGGGGTCGCTCGCGACGCGTCCGTCGACGCGATAGGCGTGGCCGTTTGCGACTACGTCGAGGGTCGCGTCCCGCAGGTGGGCGTCGGTCCCCTGGTTCGTGACGAAAAGCTGGCTCGCGCGGACGGGTTCGCCCTCGATCCGATCGGCGACGGCGCGCACGGTATCGGGGTCGTCGCCGCGAATCCCGTGGAGGATCGGCCCCGGCGTGTGTGGCACGCAGACCGTCTCGTCCTCGCCGCGATCGACGGTGTCCCAGACGTCGGGATAGCCCCACTCCGCCGCGGCGAAGGCGCTCTCGCGGTCGACCTCGCGCTCGGTACCCCACCGATCGGGCTCGCGGTAGGAGATGTACTCGTGGGTCCACTCGTCGAGGGCGGCCCAGCTTCCGACGGCCGCCAGCGCGCCGACGCGGCCGCGCCCGTTTCCGGCACCCCACGATCGATAGCCGTGGCGATCGATCAGGGCCGTCGCGTCCGGGATCGAAAGCTGGTCTCGGATCGCCCGCCACGTAAACTCGCGCACGTCGTCGGGCACCGCGTCGGGGCTCCCGTCGGCCACGACGAGGCCCGGGTTCGTCCGCCCGTCCGCCGTCTCCGCCAGCGCGGCGAGCCGATCGCGGGCGAGTTCGAACGCCCGATCGGGATCGCAGTCGGTGTGGACGGCGAGCGCGGCGTTGCCCCGCGTTTTGTACTCGACGGCGGGATTGAGTCGAACGAGGAGCAGTCGGGAGACCGCATCGCCGTCCGTGTTCCCTCCCTCGCGGCGCAGTCGCTCTGCGACCTGCGTCGCGACGTAGGTCGTACACATTCCCCGCTCACGGGAGTCCGTATCGTCGATCCCGACGACGGTCATCGGCGGTGGTTGGAACCCGGCGGAGTAACGCCTTTCGGGACGGTGTCTACGGATTGCTGTACCGATGTACCGGCGCAACCGCGATCCGGGCGGCGGTTGCGCCGGAAATGACGTACAGTAAACCGTATCGGCGGCGTGAAGAATCATGAACCGATATATAAGAATGGTGCCGGAACGATCGTGGAATCGCGTGCCAGCACCACGGTCTGAGCAGGGTAACCTTCTTATACGAGGAATAGCTTACATCCCCGTATGTCCCGCTCCGCACTGGTCGGCAACGTGACCGCGATGTTAGCAGACGCGGGATTCGTGGTCAGCGACCGGTGTGCGATCCGACCGAAGAGTTTCGACATCGCAGCACGGCGCGGTGAGGACCTGTTGCTGGTCAAGATCCTCGGCAACATCGACGCGTTCACCGAGGCGACCGGCCACGAGATGCGTCGACTGGGGAACTACCTCCACGCGACGCCGCTCGTGATCGGACTCCGGAGTCGCGACGAGGATCTCAAACCGGACGTCGTCTACTTCCGTCACGGCGTCCCGGTGTTCAGTCCCGACACCGCGTACAACCTGTTCATCGAGGACGTGCCGCCGCTGATCTACGCCGCACCCGGTGGCCTCTACGTCAACATCGACGGTGACCTGCTGGCCGACGAACGCGAGGACAGGGACTGGAGTCTCGGCCAACTCGCGAACGAACTCGGCGTCTCCAGACGAACCGTCTCCAAGTACGAGGACGGCATGAACGCCTCCGTCGAGGTCGCGATGGCCCTAGAAGAGATGTTCGACTCGGAACTGACGAGCCCCGTCGACGTCCTCGAGGGGGCCGACGACGTCCACGAACCCGAGTCGACGCCCGACGACCCACAGGCCGACCCCGACGACGAACAGGTCGTCGCCGTCCTCACGCGGGCCGGCTACCAGGTCCACCCAACGGTCCGATCGCCGTTCAAGGCCGTCAGCGAGGACGAGGACGACAGCGACGTCGTCCTCACCGGCCACTCGAAGTTCACGAAGGCCGCCGAGAAACGCGCCCGCATCATGAGTTCGATCGGTCGCGTCACCCGGACCCGATCGGTCTACGTGGTCGATCGGGCCAAACAGGAGTCAGTCGACGGCACGGCGCTCGTCGAACGCAACGAACTCGAGGACCTGCGCGACGCGGACGACCTCCGGGACGTCATCCGGGAGCGGTCCGAACGCGAAGAAGCGGCCTGATCGGCGACCCGACCGGTTTCTGGTGACGTGAGACGTTAGCGCCCCGTCTCTTCCGAGTCCGTTCTCATACGGTTTACTGTACGTCAGTTCCACCGCAACCGCGATCCGGGCGGCGGTTGGGCCGGTACGTCGGTACAGCAATCCGTATCAGGCGTAGGTCTCTTCCAGGTACTCGACGATGTCGTCGCTCTCGGCCATCCCCTCGACGCCGTTTGCCTCGTCGGTGATGACCGGGACGCCGGTCTGGCCGCTGACGGTTTCGACCTCGGTCCGTTCGGCGTGCGATCGCGGGACCTCGATCGTGTCGTACTCGAGGTCCAGTTCCTCGAGTTTGGTGCGGACTTTCGCGCAGAACGGGCACCCAGGCAGTTCGTAGAAGGTGATGTCGGCCATGATCGATCGTTGCCACGGAAGCCCTATGAGGCCACCGATCGGCCGTCCCGTTGCCGGTACCTGAGACGGGGACGGCGCGACTCGATCTAGAAGGCGAGCATGCCGGCCGTGGCCGCGAAGTAGGCCGCGAAGTAGACCACGAAGGCGATCGCCAGCACCCACTGGCCGAGCGAGACGTCCTTGGCTTCGCCCATCGACGCCTTGATCAGCGGATAGCTCATGATCCCGGCGGCGAGGCCGTTCGCGATCGAGGTGGTCAGGGGCATGACGGTGATCGTCAGGCCGCTGGAGATCGCCCACGCGGGGTCGCTCCAGTCGATGTCAGCGACGCCCTGGAGCATGATGATCCCGACGACGACGAGCGCGATGTAGGTCGCGTACTGCGGAATCGCGGCCATCAGCGGGACGATCAGCAACGACAGCGCGAACAGCACGCCGACGACGAGTGCGGTGAAGCCGGTGCGGCCGCCCTCCTCGACCCCGGTCGAGGATTCGATGTAGGTGGTGACCGTCGACGTCCCGATCATCGCGCCGACCGTGGTGCCGACCGCGTCGGCCATCAGCGGCCTCTCGATCTCGGGGAGGTCACCCTCCTCGTCGAGGAAGCCGGCGATCTGGGAGACGCCGATGAGCGTCCCCGCGGTGTCGAAGAAGTCCACGAAGAAGAACGTGAACACGACGAGCACGAAGACGAGCGGGTCCTCGGTGATCTGTCCGAGGCCGTCGATGAACCCGGCGATCAGCGGCGTAAAGTCGTACTGGACGCTCGCGATCATCCCGGTGAGTCCGTCCTGGGTGACCTGTTCGTAGCTGTTCCCCGGCGTGAGCACGCCCGGCGCGACCACGCCGGCAAGCGTCAGGATCCAGCCAGCGAGCGCGGTCGTGACGATCCCGATGACGATCGACCCGCGGACGCCGCGGGCCCAGAGCACCAGCGTCAGGGCGAGGCCGGCGAGCGACAGCGCGGCGATCGAACTGGTCGCCACGTTGCCGAGCGTCACCATCGTCGCCTCGTCGGTGACGACGACCTCCATCTCCTGGAGGCCGAGGAAGAGCAGGAAGACGCCGATACCGGCCCCGACGGCGAACTTGACCGGTTCGGGGAAGAGTTCGATGACGTACCGCCGGGCGCCGATCGCCGTCAGGAGGATGAAGATCACACCCTCGACGAAGACGGCCGCGAGCGCCACCTCCCAGGGGACGCCGAGACCGAGGACGACGGTGAACGCGAAGAAGGCGTTCAGCCCCATCCCCGGCGCGAGGCCGAACGGCCGGTTGGCCCAGAACGCCATCACCAGGATCGCCACGACCGACGAGAGGATCGTGGCCACGGCGATCATCTGGAACACCTCCTGGCCGGAGTAGCCCTCGATCTGGATCGCCTCGCTCAGGATCGCCGGGTTGACCACGATGACGTACGACATCGCGAGGAACGTCGTCAGGCCGGCGAGCAGTTCTGTCTCGAGATCGGTCCCGTACTCGTCGAATCCGAAGTACTCTGCGACCCCCATATTGGATGGTCAAGCATACCGATAGCGCTCAGTTAAGTGTTTTCCTCTCAATCCGAACCCGAGTATGCACGTGGGTGGATAGTGTGTGAGTATCACGCTGGGGTCCGAGGCCGAACGAACGTATTTGACCCCGGAGCGTGTACCACGATACCATGAGGTTTGTCATCGTGGGATACGGCCGGGTCGGCTCGCGAACGGCGCGCATTCTCACCGAGGAGGGCCACGACGTCGTCGTCGTCGACGACGACCCGGACCGGATCGAGCGGGCCAGCGAGGCGGGGTTCGACACGGTCCAGGGCGACGGTGCCGACGAGTCGGTCCTCGTCGACGCGGGGATCGAGGACGCGGACGCGATCGGTGCGTTCACGCCGGATCTCAACGCCAACTTCGCGGCCTGCATGGTCGGCACCCACCACGGCTGTCGAACCGTCCTCCGGATCGACGAGGACTACCGCGAGGACATCTACCAGAAGTACGCCGAGGACGTCGACGAGATCGTCTACCCGGAACGGCTCGGCGCGGCCGGTGCCAAGACCGCTATGCTCGGCGGCGACTTCAACGTCGTCGCCGACCTCGCGACGAACCTCCAGTTGACCGTCCTCGAGATCCGCGAGGGGTCGCCCGCCGTCGGCAAGCGGATCAGCGAACTCGACCTGCCCGAAGCCGCGCGGATCTACGCTCACGGGCGCGCACGCGAGTCACTGACGATCCCGCTCCCCGGAACGGAACTCGCGGCCGGCGACGAGGTCGCCATCATCGTCGAGACGGACGAAGCCGAGGCCGTCCGATCGGCACTGTTGCCGGCGAGCGCGTAACTATCGATCGACGTCGACGACCGGTGAGAGGTCCACTGTCCCGTTTCGGTCCGGGTGCCAGGGTCGCCCCGAACGGGGCGGCCCCGGGGACCGAAACGGGCGAGGAAGGGGATGGGAGCAGTTTGGGGGTAGGCGCGCGGACGGGGGGATGAGAGGGTCCGACAGCGCGCCTATCTTCCACTCGCTATGCCAGTAAGTTAAAACTGCGTCAGACGATCGGATGACAGAGGTCAGAGAACACACACGTCGAACGGTTCTCATACGAACTGCTGTAGTCAATTACCGCCGATCGCCGACCCCGTCCTGGTGATCGGCGGTAAATAGTTACAGCAATCCGTATCAGTCGCCGTCGTGGTCCTCGAGTCGGAACACCAGCACGTTCTGGTGGACCATCGAGGGGACGAACGAGAACGGGTAGCCGTAGACGTGGAGATCCTTGGTCGGGTCGTACCAGACGAGGTTCGCCGCGAGGGAAAGCGGCGCGGACGACTCGATCGCCCGTGCGAGGTCCGCCGAGAGGAACTCGTAGGACTGGTCGCGGTACATGTCGCCGATGAAGACCACGACGTGGCCGTCCGGGGCGACCGCGTCGGTGAACCGATCGAACTTGGCCGCCATGTCCGCGAGCCACTCGGCTTTCGTCGCCCCGGTCGACGCCTCGTCGGCCGCGTCGTGATCGAGGCCGGTACCGTCGCCGTCGCCGTCGTCGTCTCCGTCGAACGACCCGAGTTTGCTCTCGCGGGTCCGCCGTTCGTTCCGCGTCTGCTCGAGTTCGTCCATGTGCCAGTAGGGGACGTCCGTGAGCAGGAGGTCGATCGAGTCGTCGGGCACGTCCGCGATCAGGTCGGCACAGTCGCCGTGGCGCATGTCTTGCGGGGCGAGGGGTGACTCCCCGCGGGCGCGACGCTCCTCGTTCTCCCGCTCGACGACGTCCTCGTAGATCTCGACCCAGCGCTCCGTGCGCTCGAACCCGATCGCCTCCCGGAGTCCCGTCCCCTCGTGCTCGCAGAAACTCGCCCCCAGGAGGGTGCCGCCGACGCCCGCGAAGGGGTCGAGGACGGTGTCCCCGGCCTTGCTGAATCGGCCGATGAGGTCGGCACAGAGCCGCGGGGGCTTCTGGCCGCCGTGCTCGCTCCGGAGGTCGTGCTGGACGTCCGGCGGGTAGCCCTCGGCGATCACGGACTTCGTCGCGTACTTCCACTCTTTGCCCGTGAGGTCGTTGACCCGGTTGCGCTCGTCGTAGATGCCCCGGCCCTCGACGTACCGCTGGTGGTCCGCGAGGGCGTCGGTGTCGACGACCTCGCCGTCCTCGACCGGGAGCGACTCGTCTCGCGCCCGATCGGCGTCGAAGGTCCCGTCCTCGTCGGTGAACAGCCGACTCTGTCGATGGCGATCCCCGTCGTCTGCCATACCGGGAGTGGTTACCCCGACCCCGTAAAAACTGGCCGCTTTTCGCCGGTCGCCGGGTCGATCGGCGCGGGGATCCCCTCAGACGAACCAGCCGAGGTCGACCGTTCCCTCGTCGAGGACGTCCTTGCGATCGTCGGTCTGGCCGACGTCGGCGTAGGAGATCTCACTCTCGACCTGCTCGGCTTCCGGTCCGGGTTCGTTGCCGACGTAGACGACGTTCGGATTGGTGCCGATGTCCTCGAGCAGCCTGAACGTCGAATCGCCGGACCCGGCTTCGGCCTGGATGATTCCCCGAGCCTCGCGCTCGGTCATCCCGTCGCCGTCTTCGTCCTCGGCTGGTTCCGTTTCGCCCGTGACGACGTCGATCGCTTCCTGCACCTCCTCGTCGGGTGAGTTCATGGACTGCACGCGAGCCAGCGCGGGATCGTCGAGATACTGCCGCGGGTCGCTCTCGGGATCGTTCATGTCGCCGAACTGGATCGCTTCCGGGGGACAGGCGTCTTCGCAGGCGGTGCGTCCGATCAACTCCTCGCCTTTGCTTCCGTCCTGACGCGTGGCGCAGAACGTACACTTCTGCATGGCGCCCCGCGGGCCGCGACTGCCGACCCACCGATCGCGCGCGTCGAACATGTGATCTTCCTCGAGTTCCTCGGCCGGCACGTCCGGTTCGTCCCACTGGAAGTAATTGACCCCGTACGGACAGGCGACCTGACAGTACCGACAGCCGATGCAGACGTTGTAGTCGGTCAGGACGAGTCCGTCCGAATCCCGGGTGTGACGTGCGGTCGTCGGGCAAACCTTCTCGCACGGTGCGTCCGTACAGTGCTGACAGGGACGAATGAGGCGGTTTCGACCGCCGGGCGTGGTGTCCTCGTAGTCCAGCACGTACATCCAGTTCGCGCCCTGATCCCAGTTGTGTTCTTCCGCACACGAGACCACGCAGGCGAGACAGGCGTCACACTGTTCGAGATCGAGCGCCATGCCCCACTGGGTCCCCTCGCCGTCTCCGTACTCGACGCCTTCCTCTTCGTCCTCCTGGGTGGCCGCGACTGCGGATTCGCCGTCCGATTCCGCGGTTCCCCAGGCCCCCAGCCCGACCGCACCGGCGCCGGCTCCCATCTTCTTCATCACGTCGCGACGCGACTCTTCGTCGACTCCGATCCGCGAGAGCGCCTGCTCGACCCGTCCCTCGCCACCGGACTCGATCGGGCGCTCGTCTTCGCCGAATTCGGCCAGTACGTCCTCGTGATAGCGGTCGTGGAACTCCGCTTCCGACAGCTCACCCTTCGTGACCTTCATCGCGTCCTCGGCCATCTCCAGGCCGAGATCCGTGTCGTACTCGGTCTCCTCGAGGGACGCCTCGAGTTCGTCCTGCCACGCCTCCCCGAGCGGGTGGAACGACTCCCCCGAGTCGTCTTCGCTCGACGTCATGATACTTCCCCACTGTCGGTTGCGTCGAGTACGATCATTGATATCGTGTACCACAAAACTGACCAGCCCCGATCGAATAAACGACCGCCATGCACCTGCCGGGATCGGAAACCCCGGTCGATCGAAAAACGCCATTTCCGTCGTTCAGCTTACACACCCGGGATTTTTGGCGTGTTGGGTCGTACCATGGTGCATGAGTGACGACGACTCGCGGGAACCGCGTCGACGATTCCTTCGCATCGCCGGGACCAGCCCGGTACTCGTGCTCGCGGGTTGTCTCAGCGACGACGAGGGCGTCGAAACCGACGACGATCGACCGGACGACTATTGTTTCGACCAGCTGGAAGGTTCCGTCCCGGCGGTCGAACGGAACGCGGTGAGTATCGACGGCGTCGAGCGGAAAGACGAGAGCGAATTGCTGTCGAAAGAGGACGCCGCCTACCAGTGTGGCCCACAGGACGGGCAGCTGTGTGGCAACTGCACGTTCTACATCGACGACAAGGACGGCGACGGGATCGGCGCGTGTACCGAGGTCGAAGGGATGATTCGGTCGGTCGACTGGTGTGGCATCTGGGCGGCGAGAGAAAAGGCACCGCAGGAGTGAGCCGCCGACGTCGACCTCCTGTGGGAGCCGCAGGCTTTAGCCTCGTCCCATCGAACCGGCTGTCGCAGGAATGAGTTCGATCGTCGACGCCGCGTTCGTCCTGGGCGGGGTGCTCGCGCTGTGGCTCGGCGCCCGCTGGCTCGTAACGGCAGCGGCGACGCTCGCGCGCACGGCGGGCGTCTCCGCGCTCGTCGTCGGACTCACCGTCGTGGCGTTCGGAACGTCCGCGCCGGAACTCGTCGTCTCGATCGGCGCGGCACTCGAGGGGCGGGCGGACGTGGCGGCCGGAAACGTCGTCGGCTCGAACGTCTTCAACCTCGCGTTCACCCTCGGGGTCGTCGCGGTCGTGCGGCCGTTTCGCGTCACGGAGAAGCTGGTCCGACGAGACACCGTCGCGATGGCGGCCGCGACCGTCGTCGGGATCGCCGTCCTCGCGAACCTGACCGTCTCCAGCCGCGAGGGCGGCCTGTTGCTCGCGCTGTTCGCGGCGTATCTCGGCTGGATCTGGCACACTGCGACCCGATCGACCGAGTCGGACGATGGCGCTCCCGAGTCGAGTCGGTCGGACGGGCCGAATCCGTACGGCACCGACGGGGTGAAACTACTGCTCGGGCTCGTGCTGGTTCTCGTCGGCGGTCGACTGCTCGTCGACGGCGCGACCGGGATTGCCCTCTCGTTCGGCGTCTCGGAGTGGGCCGTCGGCGTCACCATCGTCGCCGGCGGGACGTCGCTGCCGGAACTGGTGACCTCGATCGTCGCGGCGCGCCACGAGAACCTCGGGATCGCGGCCGGAAACGTCGTCGGCTCGAACGTCTTCAACCTCCTCGTCGCCCTCGGAGCCGCCGCGCTCGTGCGGCCGCTGTCGGTCGACGCGGCCGTCCTGCCGGGGCTAGCGTGGCTCGCGGTCGTCACCGCAATCGCCGCGGTCGTCCTCGCGACCGGTCGGCGGCTGACCCGGCTCGAGGGGGTCGTCCTGCTCGCGGTCGGAGCGAGTTACTGGGCGTGGACGATCGTCTGATACGGTTTACTGTACGTCAGTTCCGGCGCAACCGCGATCCGGGCGGCGGTTGCGCCGGGAAATCGGTACAGCAATCCGTCTGACCCGATCGGCGGGACCGAACCGGGCGAGATACTCGTCTCGCGTCCGCGCGGAGAGCGGACGCCGAGAGCGTCGCGACTCGCGATCCGCCCGGTAACACCGATGTCCGCGAAACGATACCCGTATCCGAGACCTACCTGGGGACACCATGGCACCGACGACACCCGGTCTCCACCACGTGACGGCGATCGCCGGCGATCCACAGGCCAACGCGGAGTTCTACGTCGGGACGCTCGGCCTGCGGTTCGTCAAGAAAACCGTCAACCACGACGACACCGGTACGTACCACTTCTACTTCGGCGACGAGGAGGGGACGCCGGGGACGAACGTTACGTTCTTCCCGTGGTCCGACCGCGGCCATCCGGGCCAGTTCGGGGCCGGCCAGACCCGGGACACGGCCTACCTGATCCGCCCTGACTCCGTCGACTACTGGGCCGATCGACTCGCGTCCGCCGGGATCGAGGTCGATCGCGCCGAGCGATTCGGCGAGCCGGTGCTCGGGTTCGACGATCCGGACGGGATCGGGCTCGAACTGGTCGCCAGCGAGGACGCCGCGGCCGCCGACGCGAAACCGTGGGCCGATAGCCCGGTTCCCGCCGACCACCAGCTTCGCGGCTTTCACAGCGTGACCCTCGCGGTCGACGCGTTCGACCCGACCGCGGACGTGCTCACGGATCTCCTCGGCTACGAACTCGAGGACGAGGACGACGGTCGCCGCCGGTACCGGACGCCGGCGGGCGGCCCGGGATCGATCGTCGACCTCGTCGAGACCGACGCGGACCGCGGCCGGATGGGCGTTGGCACGGTCCACCACGTTGCGTTCGCGGCCGCGGACGTCGACGAGCAGGAGCGGTGGCGCGACGCGTTCCAGGAGTACGGGCTGAACGTGACGCAGGTCATCGATCGCACGTACTTCCGGTCGATCTACTCGCGGGAACCCGGCGGCGTGCTCTTCGAGGTCACGACGACCGGACCCGGCTTCACCGTCGACGAGGACGTCGACGAACTCGGCACCTCGCTCGCCCTCCCGGAGTGGCTCGAGGACGAACGCGAGCGCATCGAGGCCCAGTTGCCCGAATTCGACGGGCCGACCGTCGAGACCGGAGGCGAGTGAGATGGATCGAACGGGCGAGTTCCGGTTCGAGTACGATCCCGGCGTCCTGCGATTCGGGTCGGTCGCCGACCTCGGGGACGAACTCGAGCGGCAGGGGTTCGAGCGAGCGCTCGTCGTCTGTGGCTCGACGGTCGGCACCACCCCCGAGGTGATCGATCCGGTCACGGAGGGGTTGGGCGATCGGCTGGCGGGCGTCTTCGCGGAGACGACGCCCGCGAAACGGCTCGCGACGGCATTCGACGGCCTCGAGGCGATGCGCAAGCACGACGCGGACGTCCTCGTCGCCCTCGGCGGCGGGAGCAGCCTCGACGTCGCGAAAGTCATGGGCGTGCTCGCGGGAGCCGATCGCGACCCCGCGGCGATCGGACGAGAGTTCGAGGAACACGGAACGATCTCGGTCCCGGCGGGATCGATGCCGCCGATCGTGGCGGTGCCGACGACGCTCGCGGGGGCCGACCTCTCGACCGTGGCCGGCGTGACGGCTTCGCCGGAGTCGGGACTGGTCGACGCGCCGACGAGCGGCGGCGTCGGTGACCCGCGACTGATGCCCAGCGCGATCGTCTACGACCCCGCGCTCGTCGCGACCACCCCGAAATCGATCCTCGCAGCTTCCGCGATGAACGGGTTCGACAAGGGGATCGAGACGCTCTACGCCCGCAACGCCACGCCGGTGACGGACGCGACGGCGATGCGCGGCCTCGAACTCCTCCGGGACGGCCTCCGCCGACTCGGCGACGAGGGACCGACCGCGGACGTGCTCGACCCGGTTCTCGAGGGGACGATGCTCGTCCAGTACGGCATCGCCCGCCCCGGCGAGACCACGCTCTCGATAATTCACGCCTTCGGTCACGGCCTGACCCGATCGTACGACGTCCAGCAGGGGGCCGCCCACGGCGTCGTCGCGCCGCACGTCCTCCGGTACCTCTTCGCGGAAGTCGACGGCCGGCGCGATCTACTCGCGGACGCGCTGGGCGTCGGTGACGCGGACGATCGCGCCGCGGCGATCGTCGAGGCCGTCGCGGACGTCCGCGACGCGCTGGATCTGCCGACGCGGCTCCGGGACGTCGACGGCCCCGAACCGGCGGAGTTCCCGTCGGTTGCCGAGGCGATTCTGGCCGACTCGTTCGTGGCGAACGCGCCGACCGGGCTGGAGCCGACGCAGGACGCGATCGAGGGCGTCCTCGAAGACGCGTACTGACGGCGACGCCGGAAGCGCCAGAATCTCGGGTGCTCGCCCGGATCCGATCGGGACGAAACGAGGTCTCTACGAACCGGGTAATCTACAGTCCGACGTTCACCGCGTACGCCCACGGTTCGCCGAGCGCGAGGACGAGAAAGACGAGCGCACCGGCGAACAGTTCGACGTTCTTGATGAAGGCGGTCTGCTCGGACTGCCGCTGGTCCTCCGGCGCCGCCCAGAAGTCGTGCATGATCGGCGTGACGACGAGCAAGAATCCCGCGAGCAGGCCCGCTGCGATCGCCGGGAAGACGCCGAGCGCGATCCCCAGTCCGCCGGCGACGAGGACTGCACCCGAGCCGAGGACGCCAAGCCGTGGCGCGGGGAGCCCGTTCGCCTCCGCGTAGCCGGTCATCGCGTCGGCGCTCGTGAAGTGGTTGAACCCCTGAAAGGCGAGGAGTCCGCCGAAGAGTACCCTGGCGAGCAGGAACGCGATCGCGCCGACGCCGCCGTCGACGACCATCAGGACCACCCCGCCGTGCCGGCCGCGTCGTCCGTAGATCGGTGCGTGTTCGGTGTGTCGGTGTTCGGTATCACGACGTTACCTAGTTCGTTTTCGAACCTACATATACGTTATCTGATACCAGAGTTACCAGCTATCACGCGTGTTACCGACGGCGCGCGTGTCGTTCTCGGCAGGAGCCACGGGTCGCTCTCCCTGTCGACGCGGGCCGATAGCCACGGAGGGGCTCTCGACGGCGGTAACACGCGTGTTAGCGAGCGCATATTTTTCTCCAGTTCGTACCTGGGGGCATGAACATGCTCGTCGACGGCGAGTGGCGTACCGACGCGTACGAATCGACCAGCGACGATGGATCGTTCGAGCGCCAGGAGACGACGTTCCGAAACTGGATCCGCGACGACTCCGACGCGGAGTTCCAGCCCGAAGCGGACCGATACCACCTCTACGTCTCCCTTGCCTGCCCGTGGGCCCACCGGACCCTGATCACCCGCGCCCTGAAGGGTCTCGAAGACGCCATCTCCGTCTCGATCGTCGATCCCTATCGCGACGAGGACGGCTGGCAGTTCACCCCCGAGAAAGAGGGGTGTACCCGCGATCACGTCCACGACGCCGACTTCCTCCGGGAACGCTACGTTCGGGCCGATCCCGACGCCACCTGCCGGGTGACCGTACCCGTCCTCTGGGATACGGAGCGGGACACGATCGTCAACAACGAGTCGAAGGAGATCATGCGGATGCTGGATACCGAGTTCGACGCCCTCGCGACGCGGGACGTCGACCTCTATCCGGAGGGCTACCGGGACGAAATCGACCGGATCCTCGACGCCATCTACGAACCGATCAACAACGGCGTCTACCGGGCCGGCTTCGCGACCGAACAGGACCCCTACGACGAGGCGATCGACGACCTGTTCGCTGCGCTGGATCACTGGGACGACGTCCTTGTGGACCGCCGCTACCTGGCGGGCGATCGGCTCACGGAGGCCGACATCGCGATGTTCACGACGCTCGTCCGGTTCGACAGCGTCTATCACACCCACTTCATGTGTAACGTCCAGTATATTCGGGAGTACGACAACCTCTGGCCGTATCTCCGCGATCTCTATCAGACGCCCGGCATCGGCCGGACGGTGTCGATGGACCACATCAAGGACCACTACTACACGACGCACCCGGAGGTCAACCCGCACGGGATCGTCGCCCGGGGGCCCGACCTCGCGTTCGACGCGCCCCACGATCGGGACGAACTGTCGGGCAGTCCGCCGGCGGCGCTCGCGGCAGCGAGTGCCGACGACTGAGAGACGGACAGAAGACGAACGTCGGTCGAAACTCCCGTGTTACGATCCGCTCGGTGGCCGCTGGGCCCCTTTCCGCCACGACTCGAAGCTGTCCTCGTTCTCCTCGTCCGATCGGACCGCGCGCCAGACGAGCCACGCTACCACGAACACCGGGAGCAGCGGGAGCAACAGGATGGCGAGAAGCGCCGCCATGATGTAGCCGAAGGCGGACATCTGGAAGTTCTCGGTGTAGCCCGTCGACTCCGACACCTTGGTTGACATGTGAAAGGGTAGGACCGTTCCGATATTCCGTCTTTCGGTCTCGAAAACGGTGGCCGAAACCGATCGCGGCACCGACTGTCGGGGCCGATCGATTCCCGCCCCGACCGCCCGACGAACGCGTCTCCGAATTCCGTCACGTCGTCGACAATCCGTCCCGACCGTCGTCCGCGTCGTCGAGCACCGCTGCCGCGTCGTCCTGCGGGTGATAGTCGAATTCGAGCATCGTCTCCGTCAGCGAGAGGAACCGTTCGGAATTCCGGGAGATGCCGTGGGCGACCGTCGGCGTCTTCGACAGCGATCGGGTCGCGACCGCCCGCATCAGTCGCCGACAGTCGCCCGGACTGAGCCACATCGCGCGGGCGTAGCGCTCCCCGGCGGCGTCGCGGTCCGCGACCTCCTCGCGGAGTTCGTCCCGGGAGAGGAGCCAGCCGATTCGCAGGTTGACCACGTCCATGCCGGTCCGGTGCGCGTAGTACGATCCCATCGCCTCGCCGAAGACCTTCGTCACGCCGTAGTAGGTGTCCGGATCCGGCGGGTCGTCGGGTCGCACGACACCCGGCGACCCGATCGTCGACTCCGGACGGATCGAGGAGACCGCGTTCCCCATGTTGACCGCGTGGTTCGAACTCGCGAAGACGACGCGCTCGAGGCCGTGTTCCGCGGCCGCCTCGTAGGCGTTGTAGACGCCGTCGACGTTCGGCCCCGACACCGCGTCCCACTCGGCCCGCGGATCGGGAGTGGCCGCGAGGTGAATCAGGACGTCCTGGTCCCCCAGCGCGTCGACGAACGCGTCCCTGTCGGCGATTTCGATCGTCGTCGTCTCCAGGTCCTCGGTCTCGCTGTGCGAAAAGAGCGTCAGGGTCTCGTCCGACAGCGCCTCGATCGCTTCCCTCCCGACCCGGCCGGACGCGCCGGTGATCGCGATGTCGGTCATAGCGAGTCGACACCGACCCGACGGAAATAGGTCGGCCCAGCGCGTTCCGGCCGCTCGGTTACGGCGAGAGGGGATCGATCCGTCCGCCTCGATCGAGCGGTCGCGCCGCGATCACTCCTCCAGGTGCTCGACCCGGGCGTACCGTCCGGCTCGCCAGCCGGTGACCAGCGCGACCAGCGTCCCGACGCCGACGGCGAGGAGGAAGCCGACGGCGTAGACCTCGTGGGACGTCCGCAGGAGCCGGTCGAATCCCACGACCGAGGCCGCGAGCCGGTTCAGGCCGGCCGCGATCGGCGGTGTCGCCGCAATCCCGACGAGTCCGCCGAGCACGCCGACGAACAGGCCCTGGACGCCGATCGTGCCGGCCAGGAGCGGGCGAGAGAGCCCGATCGCCCGGAGCGCGGCGAGCTGTTCGCGTTGCTGGGCGGTCACGAGGACGAACAGGTTGGCCGTGAGCACGACCCCGCCGACGACCGCGAGGCCGACCAGCGTGAACCCGCTCGCGAGCACGATCGGCCGCTCCTCGATCATCGCCTCGATCTGTTCGTCGCTGGTCCGGACGTCGTAGGCCGGGTACGCCGCCGCGAGGTCGTCGCGGACGGCGTCCCGATCGGCGTCCTCGGCCACGTCGGCGGTGACGAACGTCGCGCGATCGGTTCCCGCCGTTCCGGTGACGACCTGCAGATCGACCAGCGGGATCGTCACCGAGGGCGTTCCCAGGTACTGCGAGTGGTGCCCGGAGATGCCGACGACCGTGAACTCCTTCGCTCCCTCCCCCTCGCGACTCGCGCCGACGTAGATCGTGTCGCCGACGCCGACGTCGTGTGCCTCGGCGATCCGCGGATCGATCACGATCTCGCCGGTCGGGGGTTCGTCGGGAGGTGCCCCCTCCTCGGCCACCACGTCCTCCCGGTCGAGGTTGAACCCGCCGCCAGCCTGGAAATCGAACCCGTCGTGGGTCTCGTGGATGCCGACCGCGGATCGCCGTTCCAGGTCCGAGGGCTCCGTCCCGACGTAGATAGCGTGCATCGCGATCGGGGTCGCGGACTGGACGTCGTCCCGGGCGCTGACCTCCCGTGTGACGCCGTGGGCGTCGGCGATCGGGTTCTCGGTCCCGCTGGCGGCCGGATCGACCGGTTCGCTCGCGATCCAGATGTCGCGATCCGCGCTGTCGAGTCCGTCCTCCCCCGTCTCGACGACGCCGATACCCAGCCCGGCGAGCAACGTCACCGAAAGCACCGCCAGCGTGACTGCCAGCACGGTGAGCGCGGTCCGGCCGGGTGCCCGCCGGAGCTGTGCGAACCCGATCCCCGCGACGGCGCACGTCCGTACGACCAGCCCGCTTATACTCATCGGCTCACCTCCTCGAGGACGGTCGTCCGGCCGGCGACCGCCAGCGGGTAGGGGACGGCTACCAGTCCGGACAGCAGTGCGACGGCGAGCGCGTACGGCACGAACAGCGGCGTGACGATCGCGACCGTGCCCGTGGCGAGGGTCGCACTCGCGATCGCGTTCACGGCAGCGATCCCGAGGACACCGAGACCGAGTCCCAGGACTGCACCACAGAGCGTCGTGAGTCCCGTCGTCAGCGCGACGACCGCGAGTCGGCTCCGGGTGGGAAAGCCGACCGCCTCGAGGACGGCGAGCGTCCGGCGATCCCGATCGACGGTCATCCCCATCGTCGTCGCGACGAACGCCGCACAGATCGACACGCCGACGACGAGCGCGAGCAGGCTCGTCGCGAGCGCCAGCCCGTCGCCCAGCAGCGTCGACGGATCGCCACCGTTCGTCGACTCGATCGTCGCGTGCGGATACGCCTCCTCGGCGGCCGACGCCGCCGCGTCGGACTCGCCCCACACCAGGAGCTGGGTGGCGAGCTGGCCCTCGTCGGCACCCGCGAACGTCTGCAGGTCCGACAGTCTGACGAGCGCGACGGGAACGTCCGTCTCCGCGTCCGCACTCGACTCCTCGACCGAACCGACGGTGAGCGACGGCGAGCTAGATCCCGCGTAGACGCTCGAGACGGCGACCTCGTCGCCCGCGGACGCATCGAGGCGGTCACTCGCCGCGTCCGAGAGGACGATCGCCGAATTCGGCGGTCGGCCGTCGGTCCCACCGTCGGATCCCGAATCCGCCGACGCGAGTTCGCTCGTCGAGAGTCCCGCGACGGTCCGCGGCTCGTCGTCGGGGGCGACGCCGACCAGGAGAATCGTCCGGGGCTCGCCGTCGGTCGACTCGAGCCGAACCGTCTCGAGCAGGACCGGAGACGCGTGGTCGACCCCCGACTGCGAGCGGATCTCGGTGGTCCGGTCGTTGGCCATCCCGAGTCGTGGCCCCTCCAGGCCGTCGACGGTCGAGAGCGTCCCGCCCTCTTCCGGCGTGATCCGGACGTCCGCGTCCGTCTCGGAGGCGACTCCTCCCTCGGCGAGCGCCAGCGCGACGCCCGTGATGACGAGCAGGAACGCGATCGTCAGCGCGACCGCGACGATCGTCGAGACGATCCGGCCCGTGACGGTTCGAGTCGCCCGCTTCCAGAGCCGGGTCGCCGTCAGCCCGACGAGCCCGGTCCACCGCGTCCGTCGCCGGCCGTCGATCGCGTCGCGATCCGGGTCGGCGGTGTCATCGGCCATCCTCGATCACCCTCCCGTCACGGAGCGTGACCACCCGATCGGCGACGGCCAGCGTCGAATTGTCGTGCGAGGCGACCACGACCGCCCGATCCCGGCCGATGTCGGTCAGCAACTCGAGCACGTCCGTTCCGGTTTCCGTGTCCAGTTCGCCGGTCGGCTCGTCCGCGACGAGGACGTCCGGATCCGTCGACAGCGCCCTGGCGATCGCGACGCGCTGGCGTTCGCCGCCGCTGAGTTCGCCGGGGAGGTGCGTGACCCGGTCCTCGAGTCCGACCCGCTCGAGTAGCGTCGTCGCCCGTTCTCGCCGGTGCGATCGGGGAACGCCCTCCTGGACGAGCGGCAGGGCGACGTTCGCCCGGGCCGAGAGCGACGGCAGGAGGTGAAAGCGCTGGAAGACGATTCCCACGTGCCGACGGCGCAACCGGGTCCGTTCGCCGCCCGAAACCGCCGCGAGATCGGTGCCACACAGTTCGACGCTGCCCTCGGTCGGCACCAGGAGGCCGGTGATCGCGTGCAGGATCGTCGACTTGCCGCTCCCGCTCGGTCCCCGGAGGCCGACGACTTCGCCCTCCCGGACGGTAACCGAGACGTCGCGGAGCGCGGTCACCGATCGATCCCGACGGGATCGAAGTCCCCGGCCAGTCGACCCGTACACGTGCGAGACGTTCTCGAGACGGACGATCGCCGACGCGTCGCGGTCGTCGACCAGTTCAGTCGCGTCCGTCCGTGCGTTCCGGTTGGATACTGTCACGGGGAGTCTCGTCTCGACGAACGTCCCGATGTGCTATTGTTTCGGTCCGGCTTCCCGCAAACAGGCGACTGTTTATCGACTGTACAGAATCACAAACTGAATTTTGCCGATCTTACACCCGATAAGACGAAGTGGCGAGACCGTGGCCGCTTACCGGTGGAGTCGTACACACGATGCTGTAGCCTCCCGTGAACCGTCTGGATCCAGAAGCGGCCGGTTCGACACGTCATAGACCGTGAAAGACAGCAGTCAGGAATAGTCACACTGACTGCAATCGGCCCCGATCGACGTGAGGATACACGAGAACCAGATTCGGAACCCTCGAGAACCGGAGTCGGCACCCGGTCACTCCGGCTGCGGCGTCGGTAACGCCCGATGTTGCCGCGGCGGGACCAGATAGTTCGCCCGCCTGGTGACCGAGATGTACTGGAGAATGCCGTTGTTGTTGACCGGACCGACCGCACCGTCCGTGAGGTCGCTCCCGGTCATCGCCTCCCGGGTTTTCACGAAGTCGGCGATCGATCGCTGGTGGGCGAGGAAGTGGAGGCCGGCCCGATCGTCGTCGGTCGAGTTGAAGTCCCGGCGGAGGATGATCGGGTCGCCGTCCTCGCGTGCCCGGCCCGCCTTCTGTGCGTGCCCGACGATACCCGTGGTCCGGGCGTCGTCCTCGGCGTCGTCGATACAGTCCTCGACCCCGCTTGCGGTGCCGAGGTTGTGGCCGGCACCCTCGACGCGGTCCTCGGACGCGTGGGCTGGACAGAACATCTTGGCGACGCGCTGGTCGCGACTGTCCTGTTCGTACCACTGCTGGAGTCGCAGTTCGATCTTCGAGAGGTGAGTCGTCGTGCCGCCCGCGAAGGGGCCCTCCGCGATCGTCACGCGGTCCTCGCTCGCCTGGTTGCGATCGAACCCGCTCTTGAATCCCATGAACATCGGGGAGTCTTCCGGGACGGGTTCGGTGTCCGGGATGCCGGTGACGCCCGCCTGCTTCTCGGCGGGCAGTCCCTCCCCGAAGAACCCGGGTCGGCGATCGGCCACCTCGAAGATCCCCTCGACCGTCGCCTCGACGTCGACGTCGTTGACCGCGTCGAGTTCGCCGGTGAGCGCTTCCTCGGCGCTCAGGACGACCTGCCCGTGATCGCTGGCGAGGTGAACGAGCGCGTCGAACGCGTCCAGTTCCGGGTCTTCGATCCGGGTCAGCGGTTCGGGTTCCGGGAGGTCGACCGACTCGGGGAGGTCCTCGTCGAACCGATCGAAGTAGGCGGGCCCGTAGCCGACCGTCAGCACGAGGCCGTCGTTGCCGTACCGGTAGGCGCGTTCGAGGCTCTCGAGGGCGTCGGCGAACTGGGCGCGCTCCTCGTCGGTCGGCCCGTCGCTCACGTACTCGAGGCCGAGCAGGAGGTGGTGTTCGGGCGGGCGGACGTTCCCATGGTCGTCGGTCGAGAGGAACTCGTTCCACGCGTGCTGGCGATCGGGGCGCTCCTCGGGGGCGAGATCGGCCTGTGGCACGTCGACCTCCTCGCGCCCGAGACACGCCGAGAGCGCGCTCGCACCGCCGATCGCCACGGCCGTCCGGACGAACGCCCGGCGGGAGAGACCCCGGGCTGGACCGGATCGGGGACCGGACCCTGTCATAGTCGCTCCTCGGGGGCGAGCGATAAAGGGGGTTTTGGTGCGATCGGGCGTGCCTCGACGTCGCCGGACCGGTCACGATCGACAGTGCCATATCCGTTGGTACTGTAGGGTGCTAGCATGAATCAGGTCGAGGTGTTCGAGGAGATCGACGCCCCACCAGACGTCGTCTGGGACGTGCTCCTCGATTTCGAGGCCTACCCCTCGTGGAACCCGTTCATCCGATCGATCGAGGGGGAGCCGGTGCCCGGCGAACAGCTCCGGGTCCGGATCGATCCGCCGGAGTCGCGGGCGTTCACGTTCAAACCCGAAGTGATCTTCGTCGAAGAGAACCGTCGACTCGTCTGGCTGGGCCGACTGGGGGTCCCGTTCGCCTTCGACGGCTACCACGAGTTTCACCTCGAACCGATCGGCGGCGGTGAGTCGAGCGGCGCGAGGCAAACGTCGGAAGACCGCGGGTCGTCCGGAAGCGAGTACTCGTGGTCGGAGCGGGACTCCGACGGGGCCACGAGAACGCGACTCCTCCAGCGCGAAACCGTTCGCGGCGCGCTCGTTCCGCTGCTGTTCGACAGGGACGAGATCGCACGCGGCTTCCGGGCGATGAACGAGGCGCTCAAAGAGCGCGCCGAAGCGCGGGTCGTGGCCTGATACGGATTGCTGTACCGATGTACCGGCGCAACTGCGATCCGGGCGGCGGTTGCGCCGGAAATGACGTACAGTAACCCGTATGAGGGCAGATCGATCGGCGGCAACCGGCCGGCGACTACGACGACGTGGCGAGGTCGGTGATCGCCTCCAGGGAGTCGATTTCGTGGTCGGGCTCGGCCGACGTCCACTCCTCGTACCCCCTCGCGTGATCGCGCCAGAGGTAGGCCGAATCGATGCCGGCCGCATCGGCGGCCGCGACGTCGACCCAGCTATCCCCCACGTACAGCGGGTTCGTCGCGTCCAGGTCCTCGAGCGCCAGTTCGAGGTAGTACGGCGTCGGCTTCTTGCGATCGATCCCCGACAGCGTCGGCTCGCGGCCGTACCAGACCTCGACCCCGAGGTCGAAGTGCTCGAGGATGTTCCCGATCGTCTCGTGCTGGTTGTTGCTGACGATCGCGTTCGTCGACGCGAGCGAGTCGACCGCGTCGACGTCGTCGTACAGGCGTTTCCGGCCGGCCCGGAGCTCCTCGAGTTGGGTCTCGATCGCTGCACGTTCGCGGGCGGTCCAGAGGTCGTGCGGATCGACGTCGTACTCGCCGGCCAGCCGACGGAGCGAGTCCACGTCCGGCCCCAGCAACGTCTCGACGTGCCCGTCCGACGGCTCGGCGACGCCGACCCGCTCGAAGGCGTCGTGGATCGCATCGACGAGCGCGTCGCGATCCGTCGGCGTCGTCAGCACGCCGTCGTTGTCGAAGACGATCGCGTCGTATCGCGTCTGCATACTCGGTGGTGAGCCTAGGAACTGGAGACGTATCGTCGTTGTGCTCGCCAGGAGGCCACACGTCGACCGGAGGTTCAAGTAGGGAACCGCGGCCAGTAGCCCCGATGCAGCGACTGCCCGCGCGAGTCGGTTCGGGACGCGATCGGGACGCGATCGGCAACCGGAGGGACGATGGGCCATAGAGCGCTCGTCGCCTACCGGCGACCCGACCACCTCTACGACCTGCGGTACAGCCACTGGGGCGGCGAGGACCTCTCGCTCGCCGGCGCGATCACCGCCGAGTCGCCGCTTGCCGACGGCGCGGTCGCGCCCGACCTGCTCGCGGACGGGATCGCCCGCGATCGGATCCTCGCCGCACACCTCGATCCCTGCGTCCACGAGGCGCTGTACGTCGTCGCGCCCGCGGCCGACTACGCGGTGACCCCCTACCGCGTCTGCTGGCTCGAGTGGGGCGACGGCCGCGACGGCGGCCGGGGCGCGATCGTCGACGTCGACCCGGGACCGGCCGATCGCGACCTCCGGACCTGGTTTCGCGCGACCAAGACCGTTCTCGGGGACGTCGTCGAGATGGGGGCGCTCTCGAGACGCGCCGCGCTGGCGTACCTCGAGGCCCGGATCTGCGAAGAACGGGGCGGGACGGTCTACAGCTACGGCGGGTCGATCGACGCGACCGAGACCGGCGGCGATTCCCGACCGGACCACTGGCCGGACGACGGGCGTCGGTGACGGGTCGCGATCGCACCGGTCGATCGGTCCAGCGGGCCGTCTCACTCGGTCCAGCGGGCGTCGGCCAGCGTCCGCTGGACGACGTCGTTGCCGACCGCCTCGGCCAGCGTCTCGAAGCCCGCGCGTTCGCCCCGATCGGCCGCGTTCGCGACCAGTCGCGAGACGATGAACTCCGGGGTCGACCGCCCGACGGTGTCGAACCGCGGCTGGTAGTCGACCAGCAGTTCGAGGTCCGGGTTCAGCCCCTCCGCGAAGATGCCGTCGACCCGCGCCTCGGGCGGGAGTGGCTCCAGATCGTCCGCGAGGTGCGTGACGAAGACGCCGAGCGCGTCTCGATCGACCGACAGCGTGACCAGTCCGTGGAGCAGATCCGCCGCGCTCCCGGGTTCCGTGATCGCCTCGAACTCGTCGACGAGCATCAGGGTGCGCCCGCCGGTCGAGAGCGGCGGGACGATCGACCGGAGCGTCGACTCGAGCACGCCCGCGTTGAAACTCGCGTGCCGACGGTGGAAGACCAGCGAGTCGACGGGGGTCACTTCGGCGCGGTCGGCCGGCACCGGCAGCCCCATCGTCGCGAGCAGGACGACCTGGCACAGCGTCTCGAGCAGGGTCGTCTTCCCGCCGCTGTTCGCACCCGTCAGGACCGCGACGCGCTCCTCGCCGGGGGGTGCCTCGATGCTCTCGGGAACCGACGAGACGCCGTGGTCGCCGAGGCCGTAGGTGACGGGCTGGACGGACTCCTCGTCGCGCGCGGCGAGTGTGAGATTGCGCGCGTTGACGACGGAGACGGCCGCTTCGTCCCCCTCGACGAAGGCGGGTCGCGTGCAGTCGTACTCGAGCGCGAACCGGGCGAGCGAGAGGTGGAGCGCGATGTCGTCGACGGCCTCGACCGCCCGATCGACGGCGTCGCGGGCCGCCTCGAGCGTCTCCTCGAACTCGCTCGCGACCGTCTCCTCGCGCTCGTCGATCGCCGCGGTGAGGTCCGAGCGGAGCGTCCGCAGGGTTCCGCCGACGAAGTCCGTCGCGTCGGCCGCGTCGGTCGGCATCGCCGCCCTGACCCGATCGATCGTCACGTCGGCCTCGCTCAGGAGGTGGTCCTCGAACGCCTCGCGGAACCCCTCGACGTCGCGGACTCCCTCCGATCGAAGGTCCTCGATGAGTTCGAGGGCGTTCGCGTCGATGTCCTCGACCGTGCCGAGCGCGTCGCGGAGTCGGTCGAGTTCGTCGTCCGCGCCCTCGCGCACCCGGCCGCGATCGGCGTCGAGTGCAGCGAGCGCGTCCGCGGCCTCGGCGAGGGTCTCCCGTTCCAGGTCGGCGATCGCCGAAAACGGACCGGAATCGACCCCGGCGTCGAGCAACGCGAGCGCGGCCTCGACGGCGGCGCGTTCGCTCCCGTCGCGCTCGTCGTAGCGGCCGTAGGCCGCGAGGACGGTCTCCCGGTCGGCGTCGTCGAGGGACGCCCACGCGTCGCGGGCGGCGAGGACGTCGTCGAGTCGCCGTTCCATCTCCTCGCGGCTGGTGAGCGGCGTGAGGACCCGGATCCGGTCGGCGGCCCGCTGGGTGACGGCGTGGTCGACCGCCAGGTCCAGCAGGTCCTTGTAGGCCGATCGGGCGTCGCTCGTCGCCAACACCTCCATCCCGTCGCCGCCGGTCGCGCGGCGGAGGATTCGCGTCGCCCGCCCGCGAGCGAGGCCGGCGTCCGAGAGGGTCCGGACGTCGCCGCTCTCGATGGCCTCGATCGCTCGTTCGCGGCCGAGTTCCTCGACCAGCCGTTCCCGCGTCTTCGGGCCGACCCCCCAGTACTCCTCGAGTCGCATACCCGGGAATTCGCGTCGATCGTCTTGAAACCGTGTCATCGCGCGGCCCGGGCCGTGGACGTGCTCGATCGTCACCGGGCTGGCGAGCCCGTCCGTATAAAGACACGGTGGAACTAGTCGATACGGTTTTTTCGACAGCCTGCCAAGAACGTGATATGAGCACAGATAGCACGCGATCGACGCTGGATCACGATCGCCGATCGTTCCGGTACTACCGCAACGCCGTCGAGCGCCACTGGGACCCGCACGAGATCGATCTCGAGCCCGACCGGGAGGCGATCGAGGACGTGCCCGAGGTGGGCTTCGACGGCCTCCGCGAGACGCTCGCACTGTTCGGGGCCGGCGAGGAAGCCGTCACGGAGGACCTCTCTCCGCTCGCGGTCGTCCTGGACGACGTCGCTGACCAGCTGTTCG
This sequence comes from Halosolutus amylolyticus, assembly GCF_023566055.1. Classification (NCBI taxonomy): domain Archaea; kingdom Methanobacteriati; phylum Methanobacteriota; class Halobacteria; order Halobacteriales; family Natrialbaceae; genus Halosolutus; species Halosolutus amylolyticus. Next base: position 219,620 of record NZ_JALIQP010000002.1, read on the forward strand.
TCACGACCCAGCTCTACGAGGAGGCCAAACACGCCGACTTCTTCGATCGGTACTGGCGGACCGTGATCAACCCAGAAGAGGAACGGCGCGGTCTCGAGCGATCGTCGCCGACCGAGGACCGGTGGTTCAGCGAGCCCTACGACGAACTGTTCGAGCGCAACGAGGCGGCGATGCACCGGTTGCTGGTCGAGGATACGCCGGAGAATCGCGCGCTCGCGTACTGTCACTACCACATGACGATCGAGGGAATCCTCGCCCAGACGGGCTACTACGGGGTGCAGGGGAACTTCAGCGGCGACTACGAGGAGCTTCCCCGGCTCCCCGGGCTCGTCGAGGGCTTCTCGAGCATTCGGAGCGACGAAGGTCGCCACGTCGGCTTCGGAATGTGGAAATTAAAGACCCTGGTCCAGGACGAGGAGGTCGATCCCGAACTCGTCACGAGCACCGTGGGCGAACTCGCCCAACTTACCCAGCAAATCGTGGGCAACACCACGGGCGACGACGACGTCGGCATCGAAGAGGCCGAACTCGTGAGCTACGCCGCCGAGAAGCACGGCCAGCGGATGGAACAGATCACCGACACCAGCGCGGCGATGCCCGAAGTCGACGAACTCGTCGAACTGGAACGGTAACGGCGATCGTCCTCACACGCCGCATCCGTCCTGCCCCGTCTCCCGCGCGGGCGAGTGCCACTCGCCGACGCCGCCACCCATATGCACAAACGTGGATATATTTCGGCACGAATCACTCCCGGGGAAGCACAAACACGGGGATTTTTATCCGCTCGGCGTCCTACGGACGACCATGACTGATGGGCGGGGCGAGACCCCCCGGCGAACAGGGATGACCGAAAAGTGCGGCGTCGTCGGCGTCTCACTGGCCGGTCGAGACGCGGCACGTCCGTTGTACTACGCGCTCTACGCGCTCCAGCACCGCGGCCAGGAATCCGCGGGCATCGTCACCCACGACGGCTTCCAGCAGCACAGTCACGTCGAGATGGGGCTCGTGGGCGACGTCTTCGACGAGGGCGACCTCGACGTCCTCAACGGGGCGACGGGGATCGGCCACGTCCGGTATCCGACGGCCGGCTCCGTCGACTCCTCCTGTGCCCAGCCGTTCTCCGTCTCCTTCAAGAGCGGCTCGCTCGGGCTCTCGCACAACGGGAACCTCGTCAACGCCGACGAGATCCGCGAGGAACTCGCCGCCGCGGGCCACGCCTTCACCAGCGACGGCGACACCGAGGTCATCGCCCACGACCTCGCGCGAAACCTCCTCGAAGAGGACCTCGTCCGGGCCGTCAAGCGCACGATGGGGCGCATTCACGGCTCCTACGCGCTGACGATCAGCCACGACGATACGGTCCTCGGCGTCCGCGACCCGCAGGGCAATCGCCCGCTCTGTATCGGGAAACTCGACGACGGCTACATCCTCGCCTCCGAATCGGCCGCGATCGACACCCTCGACGGGGAACTCGTCCGGGACGTTCGACCGGGCGAACTGGTCGTCCTGCAGGAGGACGGCCAGGGATTCGACTCCTACCAACTGGTCGAGAACGAGCACACGGCCCACTGCTTCTTCGAACACGTCTACTTCGCCCGCCCGGACAGCGTCATCGACGAGACGCTCGTCTACGAGGCGCGCCGAAACCTCGGGCGCAAGCTCTGGGAGGAAAGCGGCGTCGAGACCGACGTCGTGATGCCGGTCCCCGACTCCGGGCGCGCGTTCGCCTCGGGCTACGCCGACGCCGCCGGGGAGACGACCCCCGACGGCGAGCCGCGCGACCCGGACGACGACGGCGTCGAGTTCGCCGAGGGCCTGATGAAGAACCGCTACGTGGGCCGGACGTTCATCATGCCGACCCAGGACGAACGCGAGCGTGCGGTCCGGCTGAAGCTCAACCCGATCAAGTCCACCATCGAGGGCAAGACCGTCACCGTCATCGACGACTCGATCGTCCGCGGCACGACCTCCACGCAACTCGTGCAACTGCTCAAGGACTGCGGCGCCGAGGAGGTCCACGTCCGCATCGGCGCGCCGGCGATCGTCGCCCCCTGTTACATGGGGATCGATATGGCCACCCGCGAGGAACTCATCGCGTCCGACAAGTCGACCGCGGAGATCCGCGACGCGATCGACGCCGACAGCCTCGCCTACCTCTCGACCGATGCCGTGGCCGAGGTCCTCGGGAACGAACGGATCGATCTCTGTCTCGGCTGCGTGACCGGCGAGTATCCCTACGACATCGAGGGCGAGGAGACCGATCGGGACGTGACCCGTCCCGACATCGGCGGACAGCCGCTCCGGGCGGACGACTGATTCTTCCCTCGCGCCCGCGGGTGGTCGGACTCGTATCGAGCCACCCCGTCTCGCGTCGCTACCAGAGCCCCGGAACGAGACGGTACGGCGTTCGATTTTCGTACTCGTCGTATTCGTCGCCCAGCGTCTCACGAAGGGCGCGCTCCTCGACGCGAATCCGATACCCGTAACCGCTCAGGCCGGCGACGACGAGGACGAGCATGCTCAGCCAGTTGGCGATCGCGATACCCAGACCGACCATCGAGAGTAGCGCCCCCGTGTACGAGGGGTGTCGAACCCATCGGTAGGGGCCGCTATCGACCACCGCATCACTTTCGTCGACCGTCACCACCAGGGAAAACGAGTCGTCGAGGACCCAGACGGCGTACTGCCGGACGGCGACGCCGACGAGGATCACCGCGAGTCCGAGCCAGAACGCGACCGTCGGGGACGGGAGTCGCAGCGACGGCGCGAGCGTCGCGGCCAGCGCGCCGACGAGAACGCCCCCGACGACGGCCAGCCCGATCGCGCGCTTCGAGCCGCGGTCCTGGCTCGCATCAGCCGGATCCCGGTATCGGAAGGCGATCGACCAGTCCGAGACGATCCAGATCCCGACCGCGAGCAGAAAGGCGGCCATCGACGGTAGCTCCGGATCCGTCTGAAGAAGCATACTCGATCGTTCGGTCACAGTACTGTAAGTGTTGATAATTCGTCACCCCCGGCGAAGTCGAGTCGTTCGCGATCGTCGTCAGTACACGCCGTGTAACAGCAGGTAGACCACGATCCCCAGCGAGAACGAGATCAGCCACAGGCTCGCCGCGATTCGCCCGAGGCGCGCGTGGCCGGTCCGGGGCAGTTCTTCGATCGGATACGCGGCGGCGAGCAAGAGCGCGTAGTACACCAGGGGAATGCAGACGACCGCGAGGAGGATGTGGATCGCCAGCACCGGCAGGTAGACGAACTGGTAGACGGCGTCGGGGCCGGGAAACGGTTGCGGTCCGCCGGTCGCGACCAGTCGGTAGAGGTAGAAGGTCAGGAAGGCCACGAAGAGTCCGAACGAGGAAAGCATCGATTTCCGGTGTCGATCGACGTCGCCGCGACGGATCGCCCGCCAGCCGATCGCGATCGTGCCGATCGCCGTCACGCTGATGACGACGTTGACGTGCGGGATCAGGTCGAGCACCCACTCCGGCGCGGTCGGCACCGTCGAGGAGGGAATTCGGCCGCCGGCCGCCGCGAAGACCACCGCGAGCGAGACCACGCTCAGTATCGCGGCGAGGGGACGGACGCGTTCGCGCGGAACGTATTCCATATCTCGGAGTTCGACTGTGTGGGGAAAGTGGTTACTATCCCGGAAGTGCCGCCCTCGTCGCGGTGCCGTCGAACAGCGATCGACGGCCGATCGGCTCCCGAAGCAGTGCGAGGTGGACGGCCCGATCGCTGTCGGGTGTAGTTTCCGGAAGGAATTATGCGTGGGTGATGTCCACGAAGGGAGATCACCTGCATCGTCTCGCTCGGCGGCAAAGCCGCCTCACGGGCAAAGCCCGTTCGGCAATCCGCAGAACCCAAGGGTTCTGCGCCCGCCTCACGTTTCGCGGCCGTCGGCCGCGCATGCGATGCGTGGGACCGGATTCGAACTTCCGTCGTTCCGCTACGCTCCACGACGACATTCGCGATTGGCGTTGCCAATCGCTCATCGGCGGACCCCTACGGGACAGCACCCGGTCTACGAAGTCCCGCCGCTCTTCGGTAGTAGCGTCGGAAGGAATTATGCGTGGGTGATGTCCGCGAAGGGAGATCACCTGCATCGTGTGTCGGTGGACGTCGTCCACCTATGCGATGCGTGGGACCGGATTTGAACCGGCGGACCCCTACGGGACAGCGCCCTCAACGCTGCGCCGTTGGCCTGGCTTGGCTACCCACGCTCGCGTACTCTTTCTGTCTTACTGCACTCGAACGTATCCAGTGTGATTATAAAAGCCCTTTCCTTTGGGTCCGCGCCTGCGGCGGGGTCACACGGGACCGGCCCAAGCGGAGATTTGAAATGCGATAGTTGCCAAACACTAACATGGCCAAGTATTCGACCGGTTCGTCCGGCGGCGGCGGTGGGACGAACTGCGAACTCTGTGGTGCCGAGAGCGACTCGCTACGACGCGCACAGGTCGCCGGGGCCGAACTCGAAGTCTGTCCCGACTGTGCGCCCCACGACGACAGTGGGGACGGCGGCCGGGGCGGGCAGGAACGCCGGGGTCAGGGCGGCGGTTCCGGGAGTTCCGGCGGTTCCCGGGACGAGACGAGTCGAAAGAAGAAGGCGGCCCAGAACGTCGCGAAGGCGAACCCGGTCTGGGACGGCGACTCCAAACACTGGGAGAAAGAGGGGACGAACTACGACGACGACCCCCTGCCGTACCTCGTCCCCGACTACGGCGACCTCCTCGTCGAGGCCCGCCGGGAGGCCGGCCTCCAGCGCGAGGAACTCGCCGACGAACTCGACGCGCGCGAGAAAGACGTCCTCGCGATCGAACAGGGGCGGGCCACCCAGGCGGGCGTCGGCGGCGGGCTGATCGAGGCGCTCGAGGACCGACTCGACGTGGAACTCGCCGAGTAGTCCCGATCGGCGAGCAGACTTTTGGTGGCGGCCGACGGAGTACTCCCCGATGAGTGGCCAACGGGCAGCAGCGGAGCCGTACACCACGCGGTTCGAGACGGAAGTGACCGCCATCGACGGGCGGACGGTCTGGCTCGAGACGAGTTACTTCTACGGCGAGAGCGGCGGCCAGCCCGCCGATCGCGGGACGATCGGCGACGTCGCGGTCGAGGACGTCCAGCACGTCGACGGCGAACAGGTCCACGTCCTCGCCGAGGAACCGTCGTTCAGAACCGGCCAGCGCGTGCTGTGTTCGATCGACTGGTCGTTCCGAATGTACTGCATGCGGGCCCACACGGCCAGTCACGTCCTCTACGGAGCGGGCAGGCGGCTCCTCGACGACCTCGGCTACGGCGGGTTCGACATCAGCGACGAGAAGGTCCGGGTCGACCTGGAGACCAGTACCGAGATCGACGACGAGACGCTGATCGAACTGAACGAACTGGTCAACCGCGCCGTCTGGGAGTCCCGGCCCGTCTCGTGGGAGGACGTGCCAGTCGCGGAGGCCCGCGAACGCGACGAGATCGCGTTCAACGAGGCCACGGAAGAAGGCGCCTTCCAGAAGGGCCGGGTCCGGATCGTCACGATCGGAAGCGCGGACGACAACGGGAACGGCGGGCGGCCGAACGGGGCCACGAACGGCGACGCGGGCGAGCCGTGGGACGTCGCCGCCTGCGGCGGAACGCACGTCCGGAACACCCGCGAGGTCGGACCCGTAACGGTGCTCGATCGATCGAACCCCGGCGAGGGACTGACGCGCGTCGAACTCGCCGTCGGCCCCCGGGCGATCGATCGGCGCACGGCCGAGAAACGAACGGCGTACGGCGCGAAACGGGCCCTCGGCGTCGCCATCGAGGACGTATCCGACGAACTCGCTCGGCTCGCCGACGAACGCGACGACCTCGCCGCGGACCTCGCGGAGCGGGAGCGGGCGCTCGTCGCGGAGCGACTCGCGAACGCCGAACCGATCGATCGAGGCGGCGAGACGTGGCTCACCGCGCGCGTCGGTGACCTTCCGACGGACACGGTGAGCGACGTGGTCCGCGAACGGGCCGACGCGATCGCCGCGGACGGCGACGAGGCCGAGGCAGAGACGGAGGCCATCGTCGTCGCCGTCGGCGGAGGTGACGACGGGCCCCCGTTCGCCGTCGTCGGCGCGTCCGGGAAACGATCCGCGGCGGCTATCCTCGACGACCTCACCGACGAGTTCGGCGGCGGTGGCGGCGGATCGGAGACGATCGCGCAGGGTGGCGGATTCGACGCGACGGCCGAGGAACTGCTCGACGCACTCGAGTAGCCGACGCACTCGAGTAGCTGTCAGGCATCGCCCGGTACAACCTATTACTGCCGCGGGAGCGAGGGACGGTACATGGGAGTAGATTACTCACAGCTGCGCGACCCGAACGCGGAGTACACGATGCGGGATCTCTCTGCGGAGACGATGCAGGTAACCCGGGAGCGCGGCGGCGATCGGGACGTCGAGATCACGGACGTCCAGACGACGATGGTCGACGGTAATTTCCCCTGGACCCTCGTGCGCATTTATACGGACGCCGGCATCGTCGGCACCGGCGAGGCCTACTGGGGCGCGGGCGCACCCGAACTGATCGAGCGCATGACGCCGTTCCTCCAGGGAGAGAACCCCCTCGACATCGATCGCCTCACGGAACACCTCGTCCAGAAGATGTCCGGCGAGGGCTCGATCGGCGGCGTCACCGTCACCGCCATCTCGGGCATCGAGGTCGCCCTCCACGACCTCGCCGGCAAGATCCTCGACCTGCCGGCGTACCAGTTGATGGGCGGGAAGTACCGCGACGAGGTCCGCGTCTATTGCGACTGCCACACCGAGGAGGAGGCGGACCCGATCGCCTGCGCCGACGAGGCCGAACGCGTCGTCGAGGACCTCGGCTACGACGCCCTGAAGTTCGACCTCGACGTCCCCTCAGGCCACGAGAAGGATCGTGCGAATCGCCACCTGCGGGAGCCGGAAATCGCCCACAAGGTAAGCATCGTCGAGGCGGTCACCGAGGCCGTCGGCTCGCGGGCCGACGTCGCCTTCGACTGCCACTGGACGTTCTCCGGCGGCAGCGCCAAACGACTCGCAAGTGCGCTCGAACCCTACGACGTCTGGTGGCTCGAGGACCCCGTCCCGCCGGAGAACCACGACGTCCAGCGCGAGGTGACCCAGTCGTCGAGCACGCCGATCGCCGCAGGGGAGAACGTGTTCCGAAAGCACGGCCAGCGTCGACTGATCGAAGACCAGGCGGTGGACATCGTCGCGCCGGACATGCCAAAGGTCGGCGGCATGCGCGAGACGGCAAAGATCGCGGACAAGGCCGATATGTACTACATGCCAGTGGCGATGCACAACGTCTCCTCGCCGGTCGCCACCGTCGCGAGCGCCCACGTCGGCGCGGCGATCCCGAACGCGCTCGCGGTGGAGTACCACTCCTACGAACTCGGCTGGTGGGAGGACCTCGTCGAGGAGGACGTGATCGAGGACGGGTACATCGAGGTTCCCGAAGAACCCGGCCTCGGCGTCACGCTCGACATGGACGCTGTCGCGGAGCACATGGTCGAGGGCGAGGAGTTGTTCGACGAGGCGTAAGCCGCGTCGAGCCGGCAAATCTCCGATTTGCGCTGTTCGACGACGGATAGCGATCGGCGTCGATCGGTCCCGAGATTTCGTATCGAACCGCAGTCACCGTCGACGGCCGTCGTTCCGGTCGGGACGGGTCGACTGCCACCGGTCTAAAATATATGATGAAATTTTTCACAGATTATTTGTGCCCCTGGGGAAAACCACGGTGTACGACCGTTCACGAGACGCTACTCCCCGTGCAGGGGGACGCACACAGCGGGAACGACCCCGAGATACGACCGGAGAAAGCCAATGACAATCTGTCGAGAAGCAGTTCATCACAAGCCGAAGAGCAACTACGCCTACGCGTTCGACGAAACGACCGTCCACGTTCGACTACGGACGAAACACGGAGACGTCGATCGATGCCGACTCCTCCACGGTGACAAGTTCGAGTGGCCGGAGAGCACGGAACTGACCCCGATGGAACGCGTCCACAGCGACGCACACTACGACTACTGGCAGCTGGCGGTCGAACCGGACAACCGTCGGCTCTGTTACGCGTTCCTCCTCGAAACCGCGGACGAGGCCCTGTGGTACACCGAGTGGGGATTCGAGTCGAGAGCCGAGAACGAACTGCCGACGGCCGGGACGGACCGATCGCTCCACTACTTCGAGTATCCGTTTCTCAACCCCGCCGACGTCCACGAGCCGCCGGAGTGGGTGTCCGACGCGATCTTCTACCAGATCTTTCCGGAGCGGTTCGCCAACGGCGATCGCGAACTCGATCCCGAGTCGGTCGAAGCGTGGGGCGGCCGACCGACGAGGGAGAGCTTCTTCGGCGGCGACCTCCAGGGGATCATCGACAACCTGGACTACCTCGAGGACCTCGGGATCACCGCGCTCTACCTGAACCCGATCTTCGAATCCTCGTCGAACCACAAGTACAACACGGCCGATTACAGGCGGATCGATCCGCACTTCGGCGACGAGGAGACCCTGCGCGAACTCGTGGATGCCGCCCACGACCGCGACATTCGCGTGATGCTCGACGCCGTGTTCAACCACTGCGGACGCCAGTTCGCCCCGTTCCAGGACGTCGTCGAAAACGGCGCCGACTCGGCGTACGCGGACTGGTTCCACGTCCACGAGTTCCCGATCGAGTTCGAGCCCCGCCCGAACTACGACACCTTCGGCTTCGAAGCCTACATGCCGAAGCTGAACACCGGGAACCCCGAGGTCAAGGAGTACCTCTTCGACGTCGCCACGTACTGGATCGAGGAGGTCGGTATCGACGGCTGGCGTCTCGACGTGGCCGACGAAGTCGATCACCAGTTCTGGCGGGAACTCCGCCGGGAGGTCAAAGCGGTCAAGCCCGGCGCGTACATCCTCGGCGAAATCTGGCACGACTCGCGACCCTGGCTTCGCGGCGACCAGTTCGACGCGGTGATGAACTACCCGTTCACCTACGCGGTGTACGACTTCCTCACCAACGAATCGATCGACGGAACCGAGTTCGCCGACAAGATCAGCCGGTTCCTCGTGCGCTATCCCGAACAGGTCAATCAGGTCCTGTTCAACCTGCTCGACAGCCACGACACGCCGCGGCTCCTCCACCGGTGTGACGGCGACAAACGATCGCTTCGGCTGGCGCTGTTGCTGTTGTTCACGTACCGCGGCACGCCGTGTCTCTACTACGGTGACGAGGTCGGGATGACCGGTGGCGACGATCCGGACTGTCGGCAGCCGATGGTCTGGGACCGATCGGAACAGGACCGCGAGTTGCGTGCATTCGTCGCCGAGTTGATCGAGTTGCGATCGAGTCTCCCCGCGCTTCGAGGCGGCACGCTCCGGTTCGTCGACGAGGAGTGTCACGGCGATCGGGTGGTCTACCGTCGCATCGCGGACGACGGCGACGAGATCACGGTGGCCATCAACCGCGGCCCCGACCCGGTCGACGTCTCTCTCCCGACGGACGCCCGGGATCGCGAACTGCTCTTCCAGGTCGGCGACTCCGACCTCGTGCAGGGTGAGGACGGCCAGGTCACGCTCTCCCCGACGTCGGGCGCGGTCTGGCGATAACACGGCGTCGCAGTCTCGATCGACTCGTTTTGCCGGATGAGTGTTCTCGATCGAGTTCGAGCGCCGCCACGGCGGGAGACGTGCCCGCGATAGGAGACAACTCCCGAGGGAGGCGACGCAACGAGAGACGCGATCACCGGCACGGCGGTGATGGGGGCCGATCGTCGGCAAGCGTCGCTGTTCGGAACACGATCGAGAGCGCACGAAAATCGAAAGCGGAGGGAGAAACGGGTCAGCCTTCCATGCCGCCGAAGGAGAGCCCGCTCTCGACGTAGCGCTGGGCGAAGAAGTAGATGATCGCGACGGGCATCGCGAACAGGATCGCGAACGCCGCGAACTCGGTCCACGGCGTCTCGTACCGGCCGGCCGTCGCGAGCTGGTACAGCTCCACGGAGAGGGTGTAGTTCTCCGGGCGCAACAACGTCTGGGCGATGATGAACTCGTTCCAGCCGGCGAGCCAGGTGAAGATGAGCACGACCGCGAGTCCCGGTTTCGAGAGCGGGATGATGATCTCGCGGATCGTATCCCACAGTCCGGCGCCGTCGATCATGGCGGCTTCCTCGTAGGAGACGGGGATGTTGTCCATGTAGGTCTTCAGCAGCCAGATGTTGAACGGAAGCGCCGTGGCGGCGTAGAACACGCCGAGCACGACGAGATTGTTCGTGAGCCCGGCGTTCGAGAACAGCGCGTACAGCGCGATCAGCGCCGCGATCCCCAGTCCGGCGCCGACCTGCGTGAACAGGACGTAGCCGTAGAGGATCTTCTTGCGGCCGAGGAACTCCCGCCGAGAGAGCGCGTACGCGCTCGGAATGATCATCGCCATGCCGACGGTGATGGTGACGGTGACGACGAGGAGGCTGTTGAACAGCGCTCCCGGCTGGCTGAAGTCCCCGAACTCGCCCCGGAACAGGAGATTCGACTCGTAGATCGCCCATCGATACGCGCCGAGACCGAACTCGGCGAGGTCCGGGAAGATCCCGTCCGAGGACATGAGTTGCGCGTTCGCTGCCAGCGATGCCGCGACGATCCAGTAGATCGGGAACAGCAACAGCACGACCATGAGGGTCGCGCCGAGCGTCGCACCGACGCTTTTGGCGACGTCCGCGGCGGTCCGCTGTCCGGTTCGGACGTCGTAGATCGCCGTCTGCATCGTCCGATAGACACGTACCGGAGTCAGTGCTGCCGTCCGCAGGTCGGTCCGGACCTTGTCGGCGATCGCTCGTGGGAGACTCATTGGTCCTCTTGCACCCCCTCGGCGAGGTTACCGTACTTCACCGAGAGCCACATGAACATCCCGATGAAGGCGATCGCGGTGACCATGATCGCGGACGCGATGCCGTACTGCTGGAACGAGATCGCCTCGCGGTAGCCGTACACGAGGATGAGTTCGTTCTGCCGTGCCGGACCACCCTCGTTGAACACCCACGGGACCAGGAACTGCTGGAACGAGGTCGCCGCGGTCAGGATCGATGCGAACAGGACCGGCCGTTTGATCGCCGGCAGCGTCACGGTCAGGAAGCGGTGGAAGTACCCCGCGCCGTCGACTTTCGCCGCGTCGTGGAGCTCCGTCGGAACGTCCTGCAAGGCGCTCACGATGATGATCACCATGAACGGATACGCCAGCCACGCCTCGGTGACGACGTACGCGAAAAACGCCGTCCAGCGGCCACTCAGCCAGCCGATGGGGACGCTGACGAGCAGGAACTCCGGTGCCGAGATCGACGTCCAGACGACGATCGAGTCGACGACGCCAGCCACCGATCGGACGACGTCGTTGTAGTAGCTCGCGAAGACGTTGAACACGCCGAACCGGGCGCTAGAGAACATTCCTCGCCAGACCGTGATCGTAAAGATCGGCGGAAAGCCCAGCGGGACGATGACCGCAGCACGCATGTGGCGTTTCCCCATCACGCGTGCGTGGTTCAGTACGAGGGCGATCCCGGTCGCGAGGAACACCTTGATGACGAGCGCGACTGCGACGAACAGCCACGTGATGCCCATCGACGTCCAGAACTGCGAGTCGCCGAACAACTCGACGTAGTTGTCGAAGCCGATGAGTTCGGAGCCGCCGCCGATGATCGTCCCCGCGTGGGTCGCGTCCGTCAGCGAGATGTAGACGAGATAGAAGATGGGGTACAGCATGAACGCCGAGAACAGCAAAATCCCGGGGAGAACGAGCAGCAACGCCCAGTCCCGCCGCTCGAACGGCAACCCATCGATCGCGTACGGGAGGCGTTCGTCAGAGCGAAGAAACGACATTGTTATGACGTTATTCCCACGCGTCGCGGACTCGCTCGGCTGCCTGTTCCAGCGCCTCGTCTGGCTCCTGTTCGCCGTTGAACACGCGCTTCAGCGCGTCCTCCGTCGGTTCCCAGACGTCGTCCATCTTCGGGTGGGCCGGCATCGGCATCCCCATCTCGACGACTTCCGCGAACGTCTGGACCGCCGGATCGATGTCGTCGTTCTGTGCGTGTTCGGTGTGGACCGGGATCATCCCGTGCCGATCGGCGTTGTTGAGGATGACGTCCTCGGAGGTGGTGTACCACTCGATCCAGTCGACGATCGCGTCGAAGACCTCCTCGTCGGCGTCCGCGAGCGTCGCGCTGAAGTACCACATCTGGACCCCCGTGTACGGGGTGGGCTCGTTGCCGTCGACCGTGGGGAGCGTCGTGACGCCGACGTCGACGTTGTCCCGGAAGCCGCCGAGTTGCCACGGGCCGTTGACCGCGAACGGTGCGTTGCCGTCGTTGAACACCGCAGTCTGGGCCTCGTAGTTCGGGTCTTCCGCCATGTACGGGAAGATGTAGTCGTTCAGGAACTCGAGCCCCTGCACGATTTCGTCGCTTGCGACGCCGAGCTCGTCGGCTTCGGCGTCGTAGAGGGTACCGCCAAACGCCTGGAGGAAGGGGCTACAGAAGTACGCGTCGAGATTGTACGAAATCCCGTACGTCCCACTCCCGTCGGGGTCGTAGTACTCCTCCATGATCGCGTCCATGTCTTCGGCCGTCTCGGGCGGTTCGTCGACCATGTCCTTGTTGTAGTAGAGAGTGACCGTCTCGGACCCGAACGGAAGCCCGTAGACGCTGCCGTCCCAGGAGACCGCATCCTGGGCACTGGCGCTGAACGTGTCGAGATCGACGTCGATGTCGTCGCCACCGTCGTACAGGAACGGCGGGTCGTCCCGGCCGGCGTACCGACCGACCCAGTCGTGTGCCCACGCCCACGTGTCCGGTCCGTCACCGGCGGGCATGGTCGTCTCGAGCTGGTCGTCCATGTCGCTGACCGATTCCTGGTTGAGTTCGTGGTCCGTCTCTTCCTCGAACTGCCCGATAAACTGTTCCAGATCCTCTTCCTGCGGTTCGCTCATGTCCGACCAGAGACGCGGTCCGTCTTCACCGCCGCCCAGAAGGCTTCCGAGACAGCCTGCGAACGCACTGGTCGCTGCGATACCACCAACCCCTTTGAGTAGCCGTCGTCGATCCACTGTCATAGTGAATATGTGATGAATAATGACTTCAGGTATTTAGAAGTTCGGGTGTCGTTCGTTCGCAGGCGCGTTTCACGGCCACAGGGGGCGATATTTGGCCGATTTCCCCGTCCTCTGCCCGATTCGGCCGGTGGTGACGCCGAAACGGCCCACCCGGGTAATAATGTGTGACGAAATAATGCACCCTAAATTAGAATTCTTGGGAAAGAGTTATGTGTGAATTCCACCCAGGACTAGCAAATGGCAACCCTTCGAGTGGAAAACCTTCGGAAAGAGTACGACAGAGGGTCGATCGTGGCGGTCGACGGGGTCGATCTCGAGGTGAACGACGGCGAGTTCGTTACCGTCGTCGGCCCATCCGGCTGTGGAAAGACGACTACACTGCGAATGATCGCCGGACTGGAAGAACCGACCGGCGGAACGATTCACCTCGGTGGAACCGACGTCACCGACGAGAGCGCCAAGACCCGGGACATCGCGATGGTGTTCCAGAATTACGCGCTGTATCCACACAAGACGGTGTACGAGAACATGGAGTTCGGTCTCCGGATGAGCACCGATCTCTCGAAGCCCGAGCGCGAGGAGAAAGTCCAGTGGGCCGCCGAGATGATGGATATCAGTGAACTTCTGGAAAAGAAACCCGACGAACTCTCCGGCGGCCAGAAACAGCGCGTCGCGCTCGGGCGGGCGATCGTCCGGGAACCGGAAGTGTTCCTGTTCGACGAACCGCTCAGCAATCTCGACGCGAAGCTCCGGACCTCGATGCGCGCCGAGATCCAGCGTCTGCAGGACGAACTCGGGATCACGTCCGTCTACGTGACACACGATCAGGAGGAGGCGATGACGATGGGCGACAAGATCGTCATCCTCAACGGCGGGACTCTCCAGCAGGTCGGCGAGCCGAAAGCGGTCTACGACGAACCGGCGAACGAGTTCGTCGCCGGCTTCATCGGGTCGCCCTCGATGAACTTCGTCGACGTCACCGCCCGATCCTCGGGGGAGGGCCTCGTGCTGACGGATGGAGCGACGTTCCAGTACACCCTGTCGCCGGAGTACGCGTCCGGCGTCGCAATCGAGGACGGCGACTCCGCGACCCTCGGAATCCGGCCCGAGGACGTTCACCCGGCCGACGGCGGCGAATCGATCCGGACGACCGTCGAGGTCATCGAACCCATCGGCAGCGACAACTACCTCTATCTCGACGTCTCGGAGGACTTCATCGCCCGGGTGCGGGCGGACTACGAACCGAGCGTCGACCAGTCCATCGATATCACGTTCGACGAATCGAAGCTCAGGCTCTTCGACGCCGAAACCGGCGAGTCGCTGCTCCACTCGAGCAAGGCGATGCCGACGCCCGGGGCCTGAACGATCGACGATCGGGCGACGGTGTCGAAGTACTCGGTTCGAATACGCCCCGTCTGCGGCCGCTGTAAGCTGTTCTCACTCGAACGCGAAACGACGCAAAACGGTCGGGTCGATTTCCGGTCCTACTCGTGGCTGGCCGCGTACTCGCCGACGTCGCTCTCGACCTGCTTGGCCTGCTCGGTCGCCTCGAGCACGCTCGCCGTCGCGAGACGGATCGCGTGCGGCCAGCCCAGCGGCGTCGCACTGTCGGCCGTCCCGTCGTCGAACACCTGTTCGGGCAGATATTCGCCCGATCGGCGAAGCGTGCCGCCGGGAGCGACCAGTGAGAGCAACTCCCGGGCGCGAATTTCGAACGACTCCCGCTCGGGCCGATCGTTCGCGGCGAGCAACTGCCCGAGTTCCGCGGCCGCGTAGGCTCCCCAGGCGGTCGTCACCGTCCAGATCTTGGCCTCGTCCTGGGTCCGGACCCGCCAGGGGTCGCCTTCGAAGCGCGCGAGTCCCTCCACCGGGCCGTCCGGATCGCGGTAGAGTCCGTCGATCGTCGTCTCGACGTGGGAGACGAGCCGATCGAGTCGGGCGTCGTCGACGGCCGCGATCGCGTCGTACTCCCGGTGGGCCGAGGCGAGCGCGAGCGTGCTGCCGTCCAGCCGATCGTCGACCTCCTCGCCATCGAGGCGAAGCGCGTAGATTCCGCGATCGGGCAGCCAGAGGTCGTCGAGCGCCTCGTAGACCGTTCGCGCGTTCTCGCTGGCGCGCGCGGCAACGTCGTCCGGGACCGGCGCACGTGCGATCGCGGCGTAGGCCTCGAGGTAGGTCGCGGCCGTGTGCGTGAACCGACCGGTCATGTTCTCCCAGGCGTTCTGGACGCGGCCCGGGAGGCCGTCGGCCGAGAGCGTCGCGTCCATCCCGTCGAGCGCCGCCGTCAGCGTCTCCCGGACCCGATCGTCGCTCGGATCGATTCGGCGGAGGTAGGTCGCGAGGAACGCGGCGACGCTCGCGGTCTGGTCGGCCTGGTAATCCGCGGTGCTCCCGTCTTCGAGTCGGGCGTTCGCCCAGCCTGGGGCGAGTTCGCCGTTGTGCGGCCAGACGCGGTGTGGCCAGGTTCCGTCGGGAAGCTGGGTCTCGCAGTGGAACCGGGCGCTGGCCGCATGCCAGGGTTCGAGGTCCAGTCCCGCCGCGCGATCCGCCTCGAGCAGGAACGCGGCGATCTCCCCGTCGTCCCGGAACCAGGTGTAGCCGTAGCCGCCCGAATAGCGGTAGAACGGATCGAACTCGGGGCCGGCGATCCGCGCACCGGTCGGGGCGCGCAACAGACAGAGCGCGCGCAGGTCAGCGAATCCGTCCTCGACGCCGGACCCGGAATCGGGATCCGGAAGCGCGTCCCGGGCCTGTCGCCGGCCGGCCGCGAGTATGGCCTCTCGATCGTCGTACTCCGTGGCACCGCTCCGGACGCGATCGAGGGCGGCCGTCCGCTCGCCGCCGTCCGTGAGCAACGTCGCGACGGTCGCACTCGGCGACTCACCGGTCAGGGGGACGCTCACCCTGGTGATCGGGCTGAGCCTGTCCTCCTCGTAGCGGTCGTCGGCCTCCGATCGGGGAAACTCGATCGGGTCGGACGCGAGCAGTTCCTCGAACCGTTCGGGAACCTGTCCGGTCACGTCGAGGTCGGTCGAGGCGGCGAGGACGTCCCGCTCGCTGTCGTGGTACACCTCGACCGCGTCGTCGTGCTGGAGTTGCCCGATCCGGTTCGCTCGTCCGTCCGGGGCGAACCCGAAACATCCCACGAGCGTCGGGGGTGAGTCACCATCGACGGCCGACTCGAGTTCGACGTGCGTCAGGTGGAGCCGATCGATCGTGAGGTCGTACTGGCGACACGTCCGCCCGCCCAGGTCGTAGACGGTTTCGACGACTGCCGTCCCGTGGACGTACCGCTGGTCGCCGTCGTCGAACCAGTGGACCGAGCCGTCGCGCTCGAGGCCGAACCGCGATCGCTCGATCCCGGAGAGGCCGGAGAGCGGGTAGGAGTAGTCCCTGATCGAGCCGTCGGGGGCGACGTGCACGAGTCGGTCGTCGAGACCGGAGAACAGTCCCGTCGTCGATCGACGTTCGCCGGGGAACAGGTGTGGATCACCCCGAGAACGCTTGAAGTCGTTGAGAGCGCCGTGCAGTTCCATCGGTTCGATTGTTCGTCCCCGGCCCATTAAGCTTTGTTGAAAAATGTATTCCTACTTTTCTCCAACGGGACGGCAGGTCGTCACGTTCCGATTGGCGCCGATTCGGTTCAAAACGGGGGGCGTGACCCGGAATCTTTTACTCGCGCCGGAGCCTCTCGTGACGTAATACGAACACATGGACGACGACGATCTCGCCGAACTTCTCGAACGCTTCGGCCTCTCTGAAAAGGAAATCGACACGTATCTCGCAATTCTCGAACACGGCGAATCGAAAGCCAGTACGATCTCCGACGCGGCCGACGTCTCCAAGCGGTACGTCTACAGCATCAGCGAAGAACTCGAGAAGCGCGGGTTCGTCGAAGTCGACGACCACGCGGTGCCGACGGTGATCCGTCCCGTCGACCCGGACGAGGTGGTCGATCGGCTCACGAACAGCGTCGAACGGATCGAGCCGGGGATTCGATCGCGGTTCACGAGCACCGAGCGCACGGGCGAACAGTTCGAGGTGATCAAATCCCGCCAGACGGTGCTCAAGCGGATCGAGAGTCTGCTCGCGAACGCCGAGAACGAGGTAACGCTCTCGCTCCCCGCCGACGTCCTCCCCCAAGTTCGATCGACGCTCGAGGAGACGGTCGATCGGGGCGTCCTCGTGTTACTTCTGCTGGGTGCCACCGGTGACGAGGTCCAGGACATCGCCTCGCTCGCGGGAACGGCGAGCACGGTTCGGACGTGGGACGCGCTCGTCCCGACGATGCTGACGGTCGATCGCCAGCACGGCCTGCTCGCGCCGAGCCAGATGCTCACCAGTTCCCGGAGCGACACCAGGGCGATCGCCCTCTCGCAGGAACAGCTCGTGCCGGTGCTCGCCGGCTCCTTCCTCGCGAACTACTGGCCGACGGCCGAAGAGCGGTACGTCACCGCACCCGCCGAGTTGCCCCGGACCTACGAGGAGTTCCGGAACGCCGTCTTCCAGATCGCGCTGCATCGCGCCGCAGAGACGCGAATCGAGGCGACCGTCAGCGGAACGTGGGTCGGTGACGGCGACGACCCCGTCGAACTGACCGGCGAAATCGTCGACGTCCGCCAGAGCCTGGTCCGACCCGTCACCTCGACGGTCCCGATCGAGAACTCGTTCACGATCGCCGTCGACGGCGACCGGGTTTCGATCGGGGGAAGCGGCGCGTTCCTCGAGGACGTCGAGGCGGAATCGGTCACCATCCGGCCCCTCGAGTCCTGAGTCGGTCACGAGAACGAGACCGACACCGTCACTGATACTATTTCGCCCGTGAGTGAATTTATTTGAGTCGGGGATGAACGACCCGATACGATGACCCGCGACACGACCCGACAGACAGTTCCGCTCGCCGTCGATCGATCAGCCAGCGACGGAGGTCTCGCCGATGACTGACAAAGCGGCGATCAAGGCGCGACTCGTCGAGAACGGCGTCATCGCCGTCATGCGCGGCATCGACTCGGACGACGTCGCCCCGGTCGCGCGAGCGGTACACGAGGCGGGCGTCGGCGGACTCGAGATCACCGCCGACGAACCACACGCGAGCGACAAGATCGCCGCGATCGATCGCGAACTCGCCGGGACGGACGCGATCGTCGGCGCGGGGACCGTCCTCGACGCCGCGAGCGCCCAGTCGGTGATCGACGCCGGCGCCGAGTTCGTCGTCTCGCCACACACCAGTCCCGAGGTGGTCGGGACCTGCAACCGCCACGGCGTCCTCGCCGCACCGGGCGTCATGACGCCCACCGAAGCCGTCACTGCGATGGAAGCCGGCGCGGACGTCCTGAAGATGTTCCCGGCCTCGACCGTCGGCCCGGGCCACATCGGGGCGCTCACCGGGCCGCTCGGCGACGTCGACGTCATCCCGACCGGCGGCGTCTCGCCGGACAACGTCGCCGACTTCTTCGACGCCGGTGCGGTCGCCGTCGGGGCCGGTGGCGCGATCCTGGACGACGAAGCGATCGCGAACGGCGACATGGACGGGGTCCGAGAGACGGCAGCCGAGTTCGTTGCGGCCGTCGAGGACGCGCGAGGGGACTGAAGCCCACGACGTCCGTCGGGAGAGCATACGGCGGGACGGCGCTTCTGGCGGGACGATCGGGACCCCGTTCGGAAACCGATTACTCGTCTCCGGCCCCCTGTTCGGGTGGTTCTTCGGGCGGCTCGGCAGGTGTATCGTCAGGTGGCTCTTCTGGCGGCTCACCAGGTGTATCCTCGGGCGGTTCTTCGGGCGGCTCAGCAGGTGGATCGGCTGGCGGCTCGGGTTCCGGTTCGTCCGGCGGCTCGGGTTCCGGTTCGTCCGGCGGCTCGGGCTCTGGCTCCTCCGGCGGCTCTGGTTCCGGTTCGTCCGGTTCGGAACCGGTCACCGTAACCGTCACCGAGTCCGAATCGTCGGCCGTCCGGACGGTGATGGTCAGGTCGCCGACGTCAGCGTCGGCGGTCGGATACGTGAACGAGACCGACTCGGACTCGCCGCCCGCGAGCGACGAAATCGATCGGCTGTCGACGCCCTGCTGAGCGCCGACGTCCAGTTCGACGGTCGCGTCCCCGGACTCGTCACCCTCGTTTTCGATCGTCGCGGTGATCGGAAGCGTCTCGCCGGCTTCCACCTGGGCTGGCACGTCGACGCTCGGCACCGCGAACGACGCCGGTTCGTCCGGTTCCTCGAGGAGGACGTCGACAGACGCCTCGTCGTCCTCGCTCCGGACGGTGACCTGGACCTCGCCCGCGTCGTCGGGGTCGGTCTCGTGCGACAGGGTGACGGTACCACTCTCTCCGCCCGGGACTTCGATCGATTCCGCGGCGACGGCCTGCTGCGCCCCGACGTCGAGTGCAATCTCTTGCGTCGCCGTCTCCTCTCCCACGTTCTCGAGTTCGGCCGTCGCCTCGAGCGTCTCACCCGCGACGATCGCGTCCGGCGCGTCGAGACCCGTGATCTGCACTTCCGCCGCTTCGAGATCGAGGGTGTACTCGATCGTCTCGGCGGCGAGTTTGTCGTCGGTTTCCGCATCGCGAACGCGAACCGTTACGGTGGCGTCGTCCTCGAGCACCGGGTCGAGTTCGAGTTCGTGGGCTTCGATCGTCGTCTCCGCGTCGAAGTCCTCGCTCTCGCTCGTCTCACCGACGTACTGCGTTTCGAGGAAGAACTCGACGTTCGCCGTCACCCCGTCGACGAGCAGGGTTTCGCCGTCTCCTTCCTGGTCGCTGACGGCCAGTTCCGCGGCTGGACGGGGTGCGTACTCGCTCGCGCGATCGGTCTCCGCCCGCAGCGTTTCATCGTAGAGGTAGTGTTCGAGATCGACTTCCCAGACCAGGCGCTCGTCGTCCGATTCGGGCGTCCACTCGACCGTGAACGAGTGGGTTCCGGGCTCGAGTGCCGGCGGTTCCTCGTCGGTCGTCCCCGCGACGAACGCACCGCCGTGTAGTTCGAGGTCGTTCGGGTTCTCGTACGCGAAGGTGACGTCGTGACTGTCCCGGCCGCCGCTCACGTCGTCGACCGCGATCGTCGGCTGCTCGGGTCGGCGCTCGTCGACGCAGTCGTGGGGGTTGGGCTCGCGGGTCTCGTCCTCCCTGAACCAGTTGTAGATGACCGATCCGATCGTCGTCCCGAACCCGTCGTCGGCCAGTTCGACGACGGCTTCCGATCCGGACGCGTCGACGATCCGGTTCTCCTCGCCGACCTCGAAGCGGATCGTCCCGGAAAACGGATCGATCTGGTCGCCGATCGTGAGCCCCGGATGGTCGTTTCCGACCCCCGCGGTGTCGACGAACAGCGTCTCGACGGTGAGGTCGTCGCCCGCCTCGAACGTGCCGACGGCCTCGGCCCGCGTGCAGTCGGGGAAGCCGATCGCGACCTCGTCGTCCTCGGTCCCGATCACTGTGACCGTCCGCTGGGCCCTGTCGCCGTCGCTCTCGACGTAGACGGGAAACTCCTGCGTTCTCGGGACGATCGCCGTCTCGAACCCGAGGTCGATCGTCTCGCGCTCGCCGCCCGCGAGTTCGACGTCCGTGACGTCGACGAGGTCGGGATCGTGACCGACGATGAACTCGATGCGATCCGCGACCGTCGTTTCGCCGGGATTCTCGACCGCGGCGGTGACTTCGAGCACGTCGCCCGTGGCGACCGGATCGTTCGTGTCGAGGATGGAAACCAGCAGCGGGGGCTCGTCGACGTAGACGAAGACGGATCGCTCGTCCGCGTCGGCCTGGCTCTCGACACGGGCCGGGAATCGCTGCGACCGCTCGACGATCGCCGTCTCGTACCCCATCGTCAGGACCCGGGACTCGCCCGGCGGGAGGGTCACCAGTTCCGCGTCGACCACGTCCGGATCGTGGCCGACGACGAGTTGCACCTCCCGTCCCAGGGTGGAGTCGTGCTCGTTCGTGACCTCGACGACCACGTCGAGGGGGTCGCCCGTCTCGACAGGGGAATTGGTTTCGAGGATCTCGACGCCCAGTCCGATGTCCGCCGTGCCGATCACTTCGACCGTGACCTCGTCGGACGCGTCCTCGGTCTCGACGCGGGCCGGGAACGTCTGCGTTCGCCTGACGAGCGCGGTCTCGAACTCGAGATCGACCGTCGCGGTCTCGCCGCCGTCGACCGTCACCGACTCGCTGTCGACCAGTTCGGGATCGTGGCCGACGATCAGGTCGATCTCGCGCGTGAGTTCGGTCGCGCCGCGGTTTTCGAGTTCGGCCGTCACGTCGAGCGTTTCGCCCGTGTCGACGGGATCGTTCGTCTCCAGGATCGTCAGGTCGAAGTCCGGGTCGGGATCGTCGACGATCTCGTCGATCATCCAGGGACGCTCCGACGTCCTGGTTCCGTCGGTACCGAGCACCCACGTGACGATCGGACAGCCGTAACAGGGTCGCTCGAGTTCCAGCGACGCCGTGTCCTCGCTCCCGCTGACGTCGCTCTCGCCGAGGATGACGTCCGCGTGGCCGAGCCACCAGACGACCCGATCGAGTTCCCCGTCCGGAAAGGCCACGTCCAGCGAGAGGTCGATCGACTCGCCGCGGACGAATTCGATCGATTCGTCGGCCGGATCGGTCTCCTCGATGACGGGTGCCCCGATCCCGTCGTCCGTGACGGTTGTCGTCCACGAGGCCCGGCGAACGTCGTCCTCGCCGACGACGGCCGCGGCGACCTCGCGGGTACCGGGCGACTCGAACGTCGTCTGCCAGTGGTCCGCGCCCCGGTGGCCGTAATACGCGGCGTCCCAGGGCCCCATCGATTGGCCCGCGAACTCCCCGTCGACGAACCACCGCGTTCGCCCGCCGTACTCCCCCAGCAGGTCGGACTCGACCTCGAAATGGACCGTGGTCCCGGGCTGTACCGCGAACTCCGGGTCGGGCGCCGTCTGCGCCGGATCCAGCGCCTCGATCGCAAGCACGTCGACGCGCTCCTCGACCGCGTCGGATTCGGTCTCGAACCGCACCGTGATGGTCCCGTCCGATTCGACGGGAGCGGTTCGATAGCTGAAGAGATCGAGCGTCTTCGTCTCTCCGGGCTCGACGGTCGTCCTGACGGTCACGTACCGATCGCCGTCGAAGTAGCTCTCGATGTCGGGTCTCACCGACCTGTCGCCGGTGTTCGCTACCTCGAGGGCTACCTCGAGTAGCGACCCCCCTTCGACGGGTGCGTTCGTCTCCGCGATCCGCAACTCCACGTCTTCGACGGCGACGAGTGCACCGTACGCCCGGTCTCTGACACGGTTTCTGATCGCCGATACGCCCCCGGTGATCGTTGCCGGCAGTGCCCCCCAGCCGGCGAGGAACCGCCGCCTCCGCATGAGATACTGTACCACGACGAGTCCATAATACCGTTGTCACGATTGCGGTGACTGTCGAATTCGTCGACAAGTCGACGGATTCGGCCGCGACGCGTGGGGTCGAGATTTTTACCGCCGGTCGACGACCGATATTCAAGAATTTTACTACACTCGGTAAAAATCGTTTGCATGAACTGGCAGGCCGTCGAGACGACGGCGGTCGAGGCCGATCCGATCGAGACGCCCACTTCAGGTTCGCCGTTCACCCGAAGAGAAGCGCGAATCACGATCGCGCTTCCGATCGGTCCTCTCACCGACCAGTACGGGCGTATCGGGTGCGTACTCGGTACAGTTCTCCGGGGGACCGGGCAGGCACGGCCGCGGATCGTGGGCCCGATCGGGCCAGGTCGAATAGTTATCGACGGTGTCCCTCCGCTGTTCAAATATTTACTACGGATAGGGTAAATCTTTTAGCCCGTGCCCCCGTTGGTCGGGACATGAAAGCGATCGCAGTCGAGCCCGGGGCCGGCGAACCCGCCATCGTCGAGCGGCCCCGACCCGAACCCGCGGCCGGCGAGGCCCTCGTCCGGACCCTTCGCGTCGGCGTCGACGGGACGGACCACGAGGTCATCGCGGGCCACCACGGCGAAGTTCCCGCGGGTGACGATCGGCTGGTCCTCGGCCACGAGGCCGTCGGCGTCGTCGAAGACGCGAACGGCACCGACCTCGAGGAAGGCCAGTACGTCGTCCCCACGGTCCGTCGCCGACCAGAGGGCACGAACGAGTACTTCGACCGCGGCGAACCCGACATGGCCCCCGAGGGGAAGTACGTCGAGCGCGGCATCGTCGGCGCGCACGGTTTCATGGCGGAGTACTTCACCAGCCCCGCCGAGTACCTCGTCCCGATCCCCGAGGACCTCGCCCCGCTCGGGTTCCTCGTCGAACCGATCAGCATCAGCGAGAAGGCGATCGAACACGCCGTCGCCTCCCGTTCGGCCTTCGACTGGGAACCCGAATCCGCCATCGTGCTCGGGAACGGCTCGCTCGGTCTCGTCACGCTCGCCATGTTCGAGGAGGTGCTCGACATCGACCGGACCTACTGCCTGGGCCGGCGCGATCGGCCCGACCCGTCGATCGACGTCATCGAGGACCTCGGCGCGACGTACGTCGACTCGCGGGAGACGCCGGTGCCCGAGATTCCCGACGAGTACGAGGCCGTCGACCTCGTCTACGAGGCGACCGGCTACGCGAAACACGCCGTGGAGACTGTCGACGCGCTCGCACCGAACGGCGTCGGCGTCCTGCTGGGCGTCCCCGAACCCTGGGAGTTCGATATCGACGGCGGGAAGTTCCACCGGGAACTGGTACTGCACAACAAGGCCCTCCTGGGGACGGTGAACTCCCACCGCGGCCACTTCGAGTCCGCCGTCGACACCCTCGCACAGTTGCCCGAGCGGTTCACGGACGACCTCGTCACCGGCGTCTACGGCCTCGACGAGTTCCACCGCGCCTTCACGGAGGACGACGACGTCATCAAGACCGCCGTCGAGTTCGCCGCGATCTAATCGCTCGAACCGCCGTCGCCGACTCGGCCCGCGGCCCGTGACACGCTGACGAGATAGAAACTATTACTTTCTCCCGAGTGAATATCTATGACATGGGAGTCGATTACACACGGTTACACGATCCGAACGCCGAGTACACGATGCGGGACCTCTCGGCGGAGACGATGCAGGTGACCCGGGAACGCGGCGGCGATCGGGACGTCGAGATCACGGACGTCCAGACGACGATGGTCGACGGTAACTTCCCCTGGACCCTCGTACGCATTTATACGGACGCCGGCATCGTCGGCACCGGCGAGGCCTACTGGGGCGCGGGCGCGCCCGAACTGATCGAGCGTATGACGCCCTTCCTGCAGGGCGAGAACCCCCTCGACATCGACCGGCTAACCGAGCACCTCGTCCAGAAGATGTCCGGTGAGGGCTCGATCGGCGGCGTCACCGTCACTGCGATCTCCGGCATCGAGGTCGCCCTCCACGACCTCGCCGGCAAGATCCTCGAGGTTCCCGCCTACCAGTTGCTCGGGGGCAAGTACCGCGACGAGGTCCGCGTCTACTGTGACTGCCACACCGAGGAAGAGGCGGATCCGATCGCCTGCGCCGACGAGGCCGAACGCGTCGTCGAGGACCTCGGCTACGACGCCCTGAAGTTCGACCTCGACGTCCCCTCGGGTCACGAGAAGGATCGCGCCAACCGCCACCTGCGCGACCCCGAGATCGAACACAAGGCCTCGATCGTCGAGGCGGTTACCGAGCGCGTCGGCTCGCGGGCCGACGTTGCCTTCGACTGCCACTGGACGTTCTCGGGCGGTAGCGCGAAGCGACTCGCCGAGCGCCTCGAAGCGTACGACGTCTGGTGGCTCGAGGACCCCGTTCCGCCGGAGAACCACGACGTCCAGCGCGAGGTAACCCAGTCGACGACGACCCCGATCACCGTCGGCGAGAACGTCTACCGCAAGCACGGTCAGCGCCGCCTGCTCGAGGAACAGGCCGTCGACATCATCGCGCCGGACATGCCGAAGGTCGGCGGGATGCGCGAGACGCGGAAGATCGCCGACCTCGCGGACATGTACTACGTTCCGGTCGCGATGCACAACGTCGCCTCGCCCGTCGCGACGATGGGCAGCGTCCACGTCGGCGCGGCGATTCCCAACTCGCTCGCGGTGGAGTACCACTCCTACGAACTCGGCTGGTGGGAGGACCTCGTCGAGGAGGATGTCATCGAAAACGGATACATCGAGGTGCCCGAAAAGCCCGGCCTCGGCGTCACGCTCGACATGGACGCCGTCGCGGAGCACATGGTCGACGGGGAAGACCTCTTCGACGAGGCGTAGAACGCCGGTCTACGGCGGCTACGGTCACCGCCGCATCCCGTCTACTTCGGGAAACCACCGAACCGGAACTCCGTTTCGTCGGGGTCGGGACGGACGTCGGCGGCGAACGGCGTGTCGGTGAATGTTTTATCCCGCTCGTCGGGGTTGAATCCCGCGTGACGCCAGACAGACTCACTCGACGGGGCGTGCTGACCGCGGCGGGCGCGGCGTTCACGGCGACGGTCGTCGGTGGCTCCGCAACCGCCGATGCCGATCGCGGCGGACGTCTCGGGGCCGCTGCAAGAGCGTTTCAGGAGGACGATACCGACGACTACGCGAGCGTCTATCGAGAGACGATCGACGACGTCGTGCTCGTCAACGTGTTCGGCGAGGGGCCGGAGGGGCCCGGCGGACTCGGGTCCGGGTTCGTCACCGACGACGGGTACGTCGTGACCAACGACCACGTCGTCGCCGGTGCGAGCGAGGTCGAACTCCAGTTCCGCGACGAGCAGTGGCGAACGGCGTCGGTAGTCGGGACGGACGTCCACAGCGACCTCGCCGTCCTGGCGGTCGACGACCTCCCGGACGGACCCGACGGGCTCTCGTTTACCGACGCAGACCCGGTGATCGGGCAGGAGGTGCTCGCGCTCGGCAACCCGCTCGGATTCGACGCGTCGATCTCGCAGGGGATCGTCAGCGGGATCGATCGATCGCTCCCGAGTCCGACCGGGTTCGCGATCCCGGCGGCCATCCAGACCGACGCGCCGGTCAACCCCGGCAACAGCGGCGGCCCGCTCGTGACCCTCGACGGGGACGTCCTCGGGGTCGTCTTCGCGGGCGCGGGCCAGACGATCGGCTTCGCGATCTCGGCCGCGCTTGCCGATCGGGTCGTCCCGGCGCTCGTCGACGACGGCGAGTACGAACACGCCTACATGGGCGTCGGGGTGCTCCCGGTCGGGCCGCTGATCGCCGAGGCGAACGACCTCGACGAGCCGCAGGGAGTCCTCGTCATCGAAACGGATCCTGACGGGCCGGCGGACGGCGTCCTCGAACCCGCCGACGAGACGGCGGAGGTCGATGGTACCCCGGTTCCCGTCGGCGGCGACGTGATCGTCGCGATCGGCGGCGAGGAGATTCCGAACCAGGATCGGCTGTCCTCGGTGCTCGCGCTGGAGACGTCGCCGGGCGACGCGATCGACGTCGACGTCGTCAGGGACGGGGAGCGCCAATCGGTCGAGTTGACGCTCGCCCCGCGGCCGGACGAAGAGTCCCCCTGACGAACGCGAGGGGAGACGAATCACACCGACCCGCGACACGGATCGATCTCACACCCGCCACTGAACCGCACGACCCGCACGACCGCGTCGCGTTCGACGAGGAATCCGTGGTGCCGGCGATCGGCGGCGGGCTACTCCGGTCGTTCGAGGTCCTCCTCGGCGTCCTCCAGATCCTCGATCTCCTCGTCCTCGCGCGGGGCGTTCTGCGTTCCGAGATCGTCGTCGCCGTCGTCGACCTGGTCGGGATCCTGGTCGACGCGTTCGAGTTCCTCCTCGATCTCGGCGTCTCGTTCCGCCTCGTACTCGTCAGCCCTGTCGGTATCGTCTTCTGCCATGACGTCTGGGGTTCGGGATCGATCGGTTTGGACGCCGGGCCGTCGAGTGCAACGTCGGCCGCCCACGCGGGTGCGATCGGGGTTCCCGATCGATCGACTGCGAGTGACCGTCCGGAAGACACGAAAGACAGATAAAAGACGCCCCGCTGTGAATAGACAGATATGGACGTTCCGTACGACCTCACCTCGTACGTTCGGGTGTTGAAAATGGCGACGACACCCACGACCGAGGAGTTCCTTCAGGTATCGAAAATCGCCGGTGCAGGGATCGTCCTCGTCGGCCTCATCGGCTTCCTCATCGGTGCCGTCATGCTGTATCTCCCCGGTGGTGGCGTGTAATGGGCATCTTCGCTGTGAAGACGACGGCGAGTCAGGAGCGGACCGTCGCCGACATGATCATCAACCGCGAGGAGAGCGAGATCCACGCCGCGCTCGCGCCGGACTCGCTGACCTCGTACGTGATGGTCGAGGCCGACGGCGACGCGGTCTTAGAGCGCGTGCTGGAGGACATCCCCCACGCCCGGAGCATCGTCCCCGGAAAGTCGGACATCTCGGAGGTCGAGCACTTCCTCTCACCGAAACCGGACGTCGAGGGGATCGCCGAGGGCGACATCGTCGAACTCATCGCCGGCCCGTTCAAGGGTGAGAAGGCACAGGTCCAGCGCATCGACGAGGGCAAAGACCAGGTGACGGTCGAACTGTACGAGGCGACGGTCCCGATCCCCGTGACGGTTCGCGGTGACCAGATTCGCGTGCTGGACAGTGACGAGCGCTAACGCGCTCGTCAAGCAGTCAGCGCGGCACAGTCGCGCTGAATATAGCGACGAGCGATAAAACCTGATGGCGGCGGCGTCGTCCCCTGACGTCGTTGCTCACAACGTAGTCGATCCCGTCGTCGTCGAGAATCCGGAGTGCGTCGGACCGGCAACCGACTGGAATCAGAACCTCGACGTAACGCACGGATGGGAGTAAACCGCACGCTCACAGACCACTCGTTACGCGGTTACTGAACTTCTTCGACCATTACTTATCTCCCGACAAACAGGTCTGTCGCGACGGGGTGCCCGTAGCGATTCCGGTCCTGATCCGTCACCGCTTCAACTCCTTCGCGATCGTCTCCATGTCGGCAGCCTCCGTAATCTCGTCGAGGAGGTCCTCGCGCTTGCGGACCGCTTCGGAGCTGGCACCGTAGGCGCGGACGTACTCGGCGCGGCTGTGTTCGGTAAAGGCGTGACGGATCGCGAGATAGCCGTCCGGGACGACGGTGCCACAGACTTTGCACTCGCGGCGCTCGTGCTCGGTCGCCTGATGGACCACCGCTGACTCGACGTCGTCGAACACCCTTCCACAGCCGTCGATGCCGCATTGCCAGGCCATCCTCTCGAAAAATCGATCGGCCGACCTAAAGGTCTTTTCGCAGCAGCCGCCGATCGGGACGACCGGTACTCGATCGGCACAGTGCCGGCCGAACCGTCGACCCGCCGCCGAATCAGAACCCATAACTCGTCACTCTCGAAAGCACACGATACTCGTGAGCGATGGAGCGGAGTTCCGAGTCGACTGTCACGTGAAGGTGCTCGACGATCGCGTCGTCGAACGGGCCAGGCGGGCGGGCCTCGACGCGATCGTCTACGCCCCGCACTTCACCCGGTTGCCAGAGGTTCGCCGGAAGGCGGCCGAGTACTCGAGCGACGACCTGCTGGTCGTCCCCGCTCGGGAGGTGTTCACCGGATCGTGGAAGAACCGCAAGCACGTCCTTGCACTCGGACTCGAGGAACCGGTGCCCGATTTCATCTCGCTCGAGGCGGCGATGGACGAGTTCGAACGCCAGGATGCGACGATCCTCGCACCACACCCCGATTTCGCGAACGTGAGCCTTACCGAGGCCGACGTCCACGAGTACGCGGACGTCATCGACGCCGTCGAGATATTCAATCCGAAACACCTCCCGACGCACAACCGCAACGCGCGCGCCCTCACCGAAACGCTCTCGCTCCCGCCGTTTTCCTCGTCGTACGCACACCTCCCCAGTTCCGTGGGGGTTTCCTACACCGCGTTCGAGGACACGTTCGAGACCGAAACCGAACTGATCGACGCGCTCGCCGACGGCGTCGCCCGGCGAGTCGTCTACAAGAACGGCCTGCGCCGGCTTCGCACGACCGCCGGCGAACTCGCTCACCTCGGCTACGAGAACACCTGGAAGAAGGCCGATCGGCTCTTCCTCTCGGGGATCGAGCCCACACACCCGCGACACATCGCGTACGACGGCCGGTTCGACGACGTGGCGGTCTACTGATCGGCCGCTCGCCGCGATCGCACCGCCGTCGATCGCTCCGTTGCGGCGTCAGTCTTCCTCCTCCAGCGCGTCCGCGATCCGTTCGAGTTGCAATCCGACGTAACACAGCGCCTGCGTTTGCATGATCGCGGGATCGTCGCTCCACTCGTTGGTGATGTACGCGGCCTGTTTGCCAGCCATATCGAGGCGATCGGTATCCTCCGGCATGTGTCGACCGTCGTCGGCCACCGAAAAGACGTTCGGGGACCGATCACAGTATCGGAGAGACGCGATCCCTACCCCGCTCGGCTCCCATCCCCGTTCTCGATTCGCGCCAGCGTCTGCGCCACCCGATCCCAGTGGCTCCCCCGCCAGAAGTACTGGCCGCAGGCCGTACACCTCCAGATGTCGGTCGATCCGGGGTCAGGCGCGTACTCCGGCGTCGAGTCGGTTGCCGGAACCGGTTCGAGCGGGCCGTTACACCGGCCGCAGAACTCGGGATCGGACGTGAGCGAGAGATCCAGTCCCGCGTCGACGAGTTCCGTGAGTTGCGCCTCGACCTCGCGGGATTCGAGCAGGATCGACTCGTCGGTGCGGGCCGCGAGGTCGACGTCGCGCGTGATCAGCGTGCGGTCCGCCTCGCGGGCGAGTGCGAGCACCTCGTCGTCGTCCTCGAGACCGTGATCACCGGCGTAAACGGTATCGTACCCGCACATTCGAAGGTACGAGACGATCCCGCCGCACATGACGTCGAGGAGCAGTTGCATGGGCAGTCGATCCGGAGTGGGGTCAGTGCAGGAATTCGCGCAGGTCCGCGAGTTCCCAGGTGTTGATCACGTCCGCGGGTTCGGCCCAGCCGCGACGCGCGGTGTGAACGCCCCAGCGCATGAACTCGAGCGTCGACGGCCGGTGGGCGTCCGTGTTGATCGCGATCGACGCCCCGGCATCGATCGCGGCCTGGACGGCGCTCCCCCAGAGGTCGAGTCGGCGCGGATTGCTGTTGATCTCGAGTGCGGTGTCGGAGGCGGCCGCGGCCTCGCCGAGCGCAGTCGCGTCGAACGTGAGTCCCGACCGCTCGTTGAGCAGGCGGCCGCTCGGGTGGCCGAGCACGTCGATCGCGGGGTTCTCGATCGCGCGGACGAGTCGCTCCGTGGCCGTCCCGGCGTCCTGGTCGAGCGCGCTGTGGGGCGAGGCGACGATCACGTCCAGTTCCGCGATCACCTCCTCGCCGAGGTCGATCTCTCCGTTCGCGTCGACGTTCGCCTCGATTCCGGCGAAGACCTCGATGTCCGCCGCGGCGTCGACCTCGCGGATGGACTCGACCTGTTCGATGATCTGGGTATCCGAGAGCCCCATGTCGCCGACGACCCCCGGCCCTTCGGCGTGGTCCGCGATCCCGAAGTAGTCGTACCCGCGCGCTTCGGCGGCCTCGACCATCTCCGAGATGGTGTTGTTGCCGTCCGACCAGCCGGTGTGGGTGTGCAGATCGCCCCGAACGTCGTCTCGGGTGAGCAGATCCGGTAACTCGCCGACCGCCGCGGCGTCGATCTCGCCACGGTCCTCGCGCAGTTCCGGCGGCATCCACTCGAGTCCCAGCGCCTCGTACATCCCCGCCTCGGTCTCGCCGGCGACGCGCTCGCCCGCGCGCTGTCCGGAATCCGGATCTTCCACCTCGCTGACGTCGAAGGCACCGTACTCGTTCAGCTTCATCCCCCGATCGATCGCGTAGTTGCGCAGGGCGACGTTGTGGTCCTTGCTGCCGGTGAAGTACTGCAGGGCGGAGCCGAACTCCCCGGGGACGACCACGCGCAGGTCGACCCGGATCTCGCCGACGCGGACGCTCGCCTTCTCCGGACCGGACTCGATCTCGCTGTCAACCGAGTCCCAGTTCACGAACTGCTCGATCACGTCGTCGGCCGACTCGGTCCCGACGAGGACGTCGACGTCGCCGATCGTCGCGCGCCAGCGGCGGATCGATCCCGCGACCTCGCACCGATCGACCGCGTCGATCGACTCGAGGAAGGCGAGCACGTCGTCGGCGAGCGGCCGCGCCTCGCCGAGCAACTGGCGCTGGCCGATCGTCCGGGCGAACTCGAGGTTGTCGCGGATGTTCTGCTCGGTCTTGGGACCGAAGCCCGAGACCTCCTGGATCTCGCCGGCCTCGGCGGCCGCCTCGAGGCCGTCGAGCGTTTCGATCCCGAGTTCGCGGTAGAGTTTGCCCGCCGTTTTCGGGCCGACGCCCTCGATCCGGGTGATGTCG
Source organism: Halosolutus amylolyticus (assembly GCF_023566055.1). Classification (NCBI taxonomy): domain Archaea; kingdom Methanobacteriati; phylum Methanobacteriota; class Halobacteria; order Halobacteriales; family Natrialbaceae; genus Halosolutus; species Halosolutus amylolyticus. Next base: position 251,057 of record NZ_JALIQP010000002.1, read on the forward strand.
GCGATGTCGATCGGGAGGTCCGCGCGCAGTTCCTCGAGTTCCTCGATTTCGCCAGTCTCGACGTACTCGACGATCTTCGACGCGATCGCGTCCCCGACGCCGTCGATGTCCTCGATCGTGTCGCGATCGCCCGCCGCGACGTAGTCGGCGATCGGCGTCGGGTGCGCGCGGATGTTGTCCGCCGCGCGGCGGTAGGCGCGGGGCTTGTACTCGACGTCGTCGGCCTCGAGCAGGTCGGCGAACTCCTCGAAGCGGCCCGCGATCTCGGCGTTCGTCGCCATCAGCGCCCCCTCCGTTTCGCGCCCGACTCCTCCTGCCCGAGGGCCTTCTTGAGGAACGACATCCAGCGCTTCCGGTCGGCGGCCTGCTGAGCCTGCTGTTCGCGCTCGAGGTCCGTCGGGCCGAGACTCTCCAGGGCGTTCAGCGCGCGATCGATCCCGATGACGCTCCTGGCGAGTTCCTCGCCCTCCTCGCGGCTGATGTCGGCCTCCTCGATGCGCTCGAGTCGCTCGATGCGCTCGCGGCGCAGGTTCCGTTTGGCCTGCTCGACGCGGTCGCGGTCGCCGGACGGGACCGTCTCGCGGCGCTTGATCTCGAAGACGAACTGCTGGAGGTCGATCGCCTCCCCCTGGACCGTGATCGTCTCCGGGATGTCCGCGCCGACGGTCGCGCCCTCGCGCTCGACGCGTTCGAGCAGTTGCTTGCGCTCGTACGGTTGCACGGACGGAACTGCGGGCCGCGGCGTAAAAAAACGTCCGTCGGATCGATCGCGTCACCGTCGACGCACCGGTATCCACCGGGGGAAACCCCAAATCCCTTAGCTATGCCACGCATACCCCACCGCAATGGCAAAGTGCGACGTGTGTGGGAAAGACGAAAGCATGCCGTACAACTGCCGGCATTGCGGGGGCACCTACTGCTCGGAGCACCGGTTGCCGGAGAACCACGACTGCACCAGTCTGAACACCTGGAACGATCCGCAGGGCGTCTTCGACAGCGGGTTCGACGACAGCGTCGACTCGGGGAGCAAATCCCGATCGGCCAGCCTGACCGACAAACTCCCGATCGACACCGGGCCGGGCGGCCCGCTCGGCTACTTCCGCGGGAACATGACCTACACGTTCCTCGCGATCATGTGGGTGACGTTCCTCTTCCAGTGGGTCGCGATACTGATCGGCGGCATGTCCCTCCACAACGCGCTGTTCGCGCTCTCGTCGTGGAACATCGAGTACGTCTGGACGTGGATCACGTCGATCTTCGCCCACAGTCCAGTCAACATCTTCCACATCGTATTCAACAGCATCGTGATATTCTTCTTCGGGCCCCTCGTCGAGCGCTACGTCGGTTCGAAGCAGTTCGCGATCCTGTTCATCGTCAGCGGCGTCCTCGCCGGTCTCGGTCAGGTCGGGCTGGCGATCGTCCAGGGCGTTCCCTCGAGCGTGCTCGGGGCTAGCGGTGCCGCGCTCGCGATCATGGGCGTGCTGACGATCCTGAACCCGGGTCTCAAAGTGTACCTCTACTTCATCCTGCCCGTGCCGATCTGGCTGTTGACCGCAGGCACGGCAGTCATCAGCGTCTTCTTCATCAGCACCGGCGGCGGCGGGACCGTCGCACACATGGCCCACCTCGTCGGCCTCGTGATCGGCCTGGGCTACGGCGAGTACGTCAAGCGCACCCAGAACGTCCGCGCCCCGAGCCAGTTCCAGCTCGGCGGTGGCCCCGGCGGTCCGGGCGGCCCCGGTGGGCCGGGCGGTCCCGGTGGTCCCGGCCGCGGCCGGTTCTGATCCGTTCGATCGGTCCGCTTCTCATACACAACATTACGAAAGGTCCTGCCGCACTCGGCTCCCAGGACACGGTATCGTTCGAGAGAGTTCCCCAGCCGTTCGCGCTCAACGCGCCTCCTCCCTTCCTTCCCACCCGTATCGGCTGGTGAGGCTGCCACCGCGGGTGGGAATGAAAGGGGCAGGGGCTTTCGTGGTGTTTTCGTCACCAGAAGCTGGCCGACAGCAATCGGTGAACCCGTACACCGATCGGGAGAACCCCGACACTGATTTTCCCGCGGCCGCTACGGGGTCCCATCGATGGAACCCGTTCGCCCGGACCTCGTCCCCGACGCCGAACTCTCGCGCGACGAGATGGAGGCCCTCCAGCACGAGATCGCCGACGCCGCCGTCTTCGTCGACGACGTGGCGATCGATCCCGATCGGCTGTCGAACCCGCTCGCGTCGGCGGCGAGCGAGGGGGAACCGCCGATCGTCGCCGGCGTAGACCAGTCCTTCCTCCAGGACGGGGACGGGACCGAGGATCGCGCCCTGAGCGCCGTCGTCGCGATGCAGGGCGGCGAGGTGATCGAGCGCGTCTACGCAGTGACGCCCCTCGAGATCCCGTACATCCCGGGGCTGCTCGCCTTTCGCGAGGGCGGACCGATCCTCGCCGCGCTCGAGGCGCTGTCGGTCGAGCCCGATCTGCTCCTGTTCGATGGGAGCGGCCGCATCCACTTCCAGCAGGCCGGCATCGCGACGCACATGGGCGTCGTGCTGGACGCGCCCTGTATCGGCGTCGCCAAGAGCCTCCTCTGTGGCCGGCCGCGATCGGACGTCGAGAACCTGCCCGAAGGAGCGCGGGTCGCGATCGAGGCGAACGACAGGGTCGACGCGCCCGCGGGCACACTGATCGGCTACGCCGTCCAGACTCGACAGTACGACTCGCCCGATCGGTACATCAACCCGCTCTACGTGAGCCCCGGCCACCGCGTCGGCCCGGAGACCGCCGCCGACGTCGTCCTCGCGCTCGCTTCGTCGTACAAACTGCCGGAGCCGGTTCGGCTGGCGGACGGCTACGCCGACGAGGCGAAGCGCGCCGTCCGCGACTGATCGGACCTGGGGGCGAGGCGGCAACGACCCACCCGGCTGGCCGCCGACGATTCGCCGATCGTGACAGTCCGGTGAGCGCGACAAACCGTCGCTACTTAGGTATCGCCGCACGAACCACTCGCGCATGGCCATCGCTGAGGACGCCGAGGAAGCGGAGACCGACGACGGGGGCCACGCCGTCGACGATCGCGATCGAGAGCCGGCGCGGACGACCGACGACGATCGCGGCCGCGAGACGAGCAGGGCTGAGGACGATCGCTACACGCGCAAGCAGTGCGTCCTGATCACCGGCTGTTCGTCCGGGATCGGCCGAGCGACCGCCGAGGCCTTCCTGGCGGAGGACTGGCAGGTGATCGCGACCGCGCGGAACGCGGACGACATCGCCGACCTGGCCGACGCGGGCTGTCGGACCCTCGAACTCGACGTCACCGATCCGGAGCAGGTCGCGAGCGTCGTCGAGGAGGCCGTCGACTACGGCGGCGCGATCGACTGTCTCGTCAACAACGCCGGCTACGCCCAGATGGGACCGATCGAGGACGTCTCGACGATCGACCTCCACCGCCAGTTCGACGTCAACGTCTACGGGCCCCACCGCCTCGTTCGCGCCGCCCTGCCGCACATGCGCGCCCAGGGCGAGGGCCGGATCATCAACGTCTCGAGCGCGATCGGACGGGTCTCGGTTCCCGGCGCGGGTGCCTACGCCGGCTCGAAACACGCCCTCGAAGCGATGAGCGACGCGTTGCGCGGCGAAGTCGAGGAGTTCGGGATCGACGTCGTCCTGATCGAACCCGGACCGGTCGAGACGAACTTCGACGAGCGAGCCGACGACGAACTCCCCGAGTCCGATCGGACGCCCGCCTACGAAACACTGTACGAGATCTACGACGACGCACAGCTGATCGGCGGCGGGAAGGGCGGCCCGTTCGCGTCCGAACCGGAGGACGTCGCGGCGGCGATCCTCGAGGCCGGAACCTGTCCGGAGCCGCCGGCGCGGTACCCGGTCGGGCCGCTCGCCCAGTTCGGCGTCTACGCCCGGTTCCTGCCCGCTCGGCTCCGCGACGCGGGCTACGGCCTGCTCCGTCGGCTGGTCTAAGATACAGCATGTTTCGCAACCGCGATCGATCCGCAGAGACGCCCGCCCACGAAACCGCCCTCGCGTGTCTCGAGGCCGGCATCGCGGCGACCCTGCCGGAGCGAGTCGTCGCCGACCGAATCGCTCTCGACGAGGAGACGATCGCGGTCGGCGGCGCGACCTACTCTCTCGACACGTTCGACCGACTCGTCGTCCTCGGCGGCGGCAAGGCGGCCGGCGGACTCGCCGCGGCGCTCGCCGATCGGCTCGGGTCCCGCCTCGACGACGGCTGCGTCGTCACGACGGACGTCGAATCGGGATCGGTCGGGCCGATCGAGGTCCGCGAAGGCGATCACCCGACGCCGACGGAGCGAAACGTCGAAGCGACGCGGACGATTCTCGACCGCGCCGAGGCCGCCACGGCGGAGACGCTCGTCCTGGCGCTCGTCACCGGCGGCGCGAGCGCCTTGCTGTGTGCACCCGCGGCGGGCCTCGCGCTCTCCGATCTGCAGGCCACGACGGACGCGCTGCTCGCGTCCGGCGCGTCGATCGACGAGATCAACGCCGTCCGCAAGCACTGTTCGGCGATCAAGGGCGGCCAGCTCGCACGCGCGGCCGCTCCGGCACCCGTCGTCACGCTCGCGATCAGCGACGTCGTCGGCGACGACCCCGCGGTGATCGGGAGCGGACCCACGGTCCCGGACGGAAGCACGTTCGGCGACGCGCTCGCCGTGCTCGACCGGTACGACCTCCGGGAGACGATCCCGGATCCCGTCGTCGATCGGCTCGAACGGGGCGTCGACGGCGAACTCGAGGAGACGCCCGACGCGGGCGCGAGGGCCGTCGCCGCGGCCGCGGACGACTGGCACTCCCTCGCGAACGGCCGCACGGCGATCGACGCCGCGCGCGGCGTCGCCCGTGAGCGCGGCTACGAGCCACTCGTGCTCTCGAGCCGATTCGCCGGTGAGGCCGGCGAGGTCGGCCGCGTCCACGCGAGCGTCGCCGCGGAGATCGTTGCCGCGGGTGAGCCCGTCGAACCGCCGGCGGTCGTCCTCTCGGGCGGCGAGGTGACCGTCACCGTCGACGGCGACGGCACGGGCGGGCCGAACCAGGAATTCGCCCTGGCGGCCGCGATCGAACTCGCCGAGTCCGGGGCCGACGCCGTCCTCGCGAGCGTCGACACCGACGGCATCGATGGCCCGACGGACGCCGCGGGGGCGATCGTCGATCGGGGGACGGTCCCGCGCGACGAGGTCGACCCTGCGCGACGCGCGCTCGCCGCAAACGACGTCTACGACGACCTCGACGATCGATCGGCGCTCCTCCGTACCGGGTACACGGGCACGAACGTGAACGATCTTCGCGTCCTCGTCGTTCCGGCGGCCGACTGAGTCCTGGCGAGTCGATTCCTGTTCTGGCGGTCGTCCACCGGAGATCGAGGTGTGATAGCCGTCACGAGACAGGTACGGCGCTCGAACGGCCGACTCGCCCCGAGTTCGACGATCGTTGTAACAAGGATTTATTATCGTCGATGGTAGAGTCGGGATCGATGACAGTCACCACGGACGACCTGGAACGGACCGATGCCGAGGTCCGCGTTCCACCAGCGATCGATGCCCCGCGAGCGAAACTCGTCTACCTCTGTCTCGACCTGCTCGGCGCGCAGACGGTCGACGATCTCCAGCGCGTCACGAACGTCCCGAAACTGAGCCTCTACAGCATCCTTCGACTGCTCGAGCGGGAGGACGTGGTTCGAACGGACGGCGACGAGTACCGGATCGCGGACGCGTGAGGACCGGCGGCCTCGCGATCGGCCGCCGTGACGATCGACGATCGGGACACACAGTGACGAAGTGACGACCCGTTTTCGGCGAAACTCAGTCGCAAGAATCAGATCGATACGGCCCCGCGTCGATCCGCTCGGGAACCGGCCGGTATCCGCCGCGCTCAATCGGCTGCCGTTCGGTCGGTGCGGACGCCCTCGGAGAGTGTATACGCCCCGCCGGTACACTGTCGGATCTCGCCGCTCCGCTGGAGTCGCTCACAGTGCCGTTCGACCGTCATCGGATGCGCGTCGAGCGAGGCCGCCAGGTCCGGAACCGTCGCCGGCTGCGACTCGTCGAGGACGGCGAGGAGCAGTTCCCGATCGATCGTGTCGGAGTCTCCCATAGTGGTCTCGTTCGAGAGTTCTCGAAGACGATCATCAACCGTTCGCCGCATTCCCAGTTGTCGAGAACGGTCCCGGCGTCCCGTCGACGATGGAGGGCGGCGATGGCGATAGCCGGTTCCGTCGACGATGGAGGGCGGCGATGGCGATAGCCGGTTCCGTCGACGATAGAGGGCGGCGATGGTGACGTTCGATACCGCCTGCGACGACGGGGATGCCGACTACCGATCCCCGTCCGCTACCGGAGACAGGCCGCGACGACTTCGAGCATCCCTTCGCCGCGAACCTCGTCCGCGAACAGCGGGACGCGCCGCACGTCGGTTCCACGGAAGAGGTCCTGCGCTTCGGCGAGCGCGCTCTGCTGGACGTCCCAGCGTCGCTGGCAGAACTCGCAGTCGTCGAGGTTCGGTTGGAGAAACTCACCCTCGACGTCGTCGGCGACGTTCGAGAGCGGTTCCATAACCCGGTTGACGACGACGGTGCCGACCGGGATGTCGAACTCCCCGAGTTGCTGGCGCAGGCGCTTGGACTCCACCACGCTCATCTCTTCGGGCACCATGACGATCCGGAAATCGGTTCGAGTCGGATCGCTCAGTGCGGCCCGCAGTCGCTCGATCCGCTCGCGTAACTCCTGGAGGTCCTCGAGGTCCGCCTCCTCCTCGGGCGGTTCTTGCCCGCCGAACATCCCCTTCATCCCCTCGATCATCCCGCCGATCCGCTGGCGAAACTGGAGGATCCGGCCCATCATCGAATCCATCAGCTCGGGCAACTGGAGCAGTCGAAGCGTGTGGCCCGTCGGCGCCGTGTCGACGACGACCCGATCGAACCGATCGTCGTCCAGGTACTCGAGTAAGAGTTGCATCGCGGCGGCCTCGTCCGCGCCGGGCATCGCGCCGCCGAACACCGCGTCCATCGGCGATTCGTCGCCGAACATCTCGCCGAGTCCGCCGAGGGGTCCCGCATTGCCTTCGGCTCCGGGACCCGCGCCGGCGAAGGCCGCGTTCCCCTGCTCCATCGCGTGCTCGGGATCGATCTCGGCCCCGTAGAGCGGGATGTCCTCGCGAATCCGACCCGGTTCGGCGGGAACGTTGGTCTCGAACGTATCCGACAGCGAGTGCGCGGGATCGGTCGAGACGACGAGCGTGCGGGTCCCCCCGCGAGCGCTGGCAAGCGCCGTCGCGGCCGCCATCGTGGTCTTTCCGACGCCGCCCTTCCCGCCGTAGAGCACGTACTCCGGGCCGTCGATCGGCTCGTCGGATGGTTCGACGTCGATTCGTTCGCGGTCACCGGTCTCCTCGACGGAGTCCGTCGGCGTCACTTCGATCGTGTGTGCGCCCTCGTCCGCGTCCGCCTCGCCGCCGCTCGACCCGTCCGCATCCTCCTCGTCGGCCGCCGCGACGTCGATTCCACTCATGCGGCTCGATTCCCGGTCCGGACAGGAGTATTCGTCGGTCCGATCCGATCGGTTCGCGGCGCTCGTCCACGACCTAGTATGTGATTATATATTCTGCTGAACTAGGATCGTACCTTACCCATTGCTGAATTTAAGAACTATCCTTATATACGAGGACGGTGTCGATTCGGATGACTACCGATGGCCGCGAGCCGGCCGATATGCACCCACAGCACCCATGACACCCCAGCTCACACGGCGACCTGCGGACGAACCGGCGAACCGAACGGCGACCGATCCCTTCCCCTACGGGTCCGATCGGACCGGGTTCCTCCTGACGGCGACGGCCCGCGGTGTGCTTCGATCGCGAGAGCCGGCCGGCCCGATCGGCGCTGCCGGCTCGACGGACTGTCCGAACTGTAGCGGCGAGACGATCGACGGTGCGGGACTGTTCGCCTGCACGGACTGCGAGTGGACCGGGACGCTCCGCTAGCGCGCGAACGGCAGGCTCACGTCGACGTCCGGGCCAAGGGTCGTGGGTCGATGACGGGGGTACCAGTGGGCCTGTGGAAAACGACCACAGCGTTATCCCGATCATTCCCGTGTAGACAGTATGGGAGACACCAGAAAGGGGCGAGACAAGCAGGCCCGCGACGCGGAGAACCGCCAGCGAGAGCGGGAACTCGAAGAGGCGCGTGAGCGGGCCGACGAAGCCGAACCGCGTGACGAAGCGGAAGAGGCGGACGACGATCCGAACGCTTCTCGCGAGTGTCACCGACGCGGCTGCACCGAGCCGGCGACGTTCCGCGTCCTCGAACGGTACCAGGAAGAGACCGGACAGGGGGCCGTCGAGGCGGAGGCCGCCCTGTGTCGTGACCACACCGCCGAAGAGAGTCCAACGAACCTCGATGGCGTCTACGCCGACTACGTATTTCGGGTCGTCCCCATTCTGGGGACGGGAACCACCGACGTCGCCTGAGGTTCCGGTTTGCGGGAGGTGGGATTGATATGCTCGGCGGGTGTATATGTACCGTGACCCGGACTGCGTTGCTGGTGCCGATCCGCTATCCGCCGAACACGGCCAGCGTGGAGACGGTAACCCACGCGATCGACCTCGCCGAGGGGTTCGACGATGTCCACCTGTTCATCCTGCACGTGAACGTCCTCCACCGGGGCGAGGACGTCGATCGAACCGAACTCCGTCAGGCGGTCGAAGACGAGATCGACCCGCTCGCAAACGCGACCTGTCACGTCCGGGATGCGTACCTGATCGAGAACGCGATTCTCGACGAGGCAGCCCAGCAGGACGTCGATTACGTCGTCATCGGGGAATCGATGCGGGCGCGCTGGCGCCAGCTGCTGGCCGACCGCCTCGGCGTCGGCATCGACCTCGAAGCCGCCCTCCACGGCCGGCTGAACGCCGAACTCGTCGTCAGTTGACGCCCGGGCGAATCGACGCCGCTACTCGAAGTACGACGCGAGCCGATCGGCCGCCTCCTCGACGCGCGGCGTGACGAGCGCGAACCGGAGCCAGTCGCGCCGCGAGTCGCCGAACGCCTCGCCGGGCATCCCGGCCACGCCGGCCTCGTCGACCAGTTTCTCGACGTTCTCGAGGGTTCCGGGATAGCCGTCGAACCGCGCCATCACGTAGAACGCGCCCTGCGGCGTGGTGTACTCCGCGCCCGCTGCGTCGAGCGCGTCGGTGAACGTTTCGACCCGATCGGCGAGCAGGGCCCGATTGCGCTCGTAGTAGTCGGGGCCGGTCTCGCGCAACGCCCGAAGGACGGCGTACTGGGCCGGTCGACTCCCGGCGACGTTGACCAGCATGTGGCGGCTCCTGGCGTTCTCGACGAGGTGTGGCGGGAAGACCGCGTAACCGACACGGAAGCCGGTGATCGCCAGCGACTTCGAGAACGCGTTGGTGACGATCCGGTGGTCCGAGTCGAACCGGAGCGCGCTCGTGAACCGGCCCGAGAGGTCGTAGTGGTCGTACACCTCGTCGCTGACCAGAATCGCGTCGTACTCCTCGGCGATCGCCACGAGTTCCCGGATCGTCTCCTCGGGGTAGACCGCTCCCGTCGGGTTGTTCGGCGAGTTGGCCACGATCGCGGCCGTCTCCTCGCTCGCGGCCGCCCGGACGTCGGCCGGATCGAGCTGTCCCTCCTCGTCGGCCGCCACGTACGACTGCGTCCCCCCGAGCATCGTCGTCTTGCCAGGATAGTAGGAGTAGACCGGGTCCGTGAGCAGGATCTCGCGGCCCCGATCGCGCTCGAGTGCGCGCGCCATCGCGAGGTAGTTCGCCTCGCCGGCCCCGTTCGTGATCACGACCTGCTCGACGTCCACCCCGCGCCGTGCGGCGATCTCCTCGCGCAATTCACGGAGCCCCGCGCTCGGCGGGTACTGGAACCGATCGGGATCGAAGTCGGCGTACTCGCGCAGTCCATCCCGGAGCGCCTCCGGGGGCTCCCAGTCGGGGTTGCCACTCACCATGTCGACGACGTCGCGGTCCGCCTGGGCCGCGTACTCCATCACGTGGAAGAACAGCGGCGTCTCGTACTCCATACGCAGTAGTGGGCGGGCCGGAACCGTCGTTCTTTCGTCACGCGCCGACCCGTCAGTACCACCCCCCGCGCTTACATCGACGGCGCGTCGAGGGGACGTATGAACGACGACATCGATCGCGACCAGCCGATGGACGTCGCCGACGCGCTCAGAGGACGCGAGGAGACGCTGGCCGTCGCGGAGTCCTGCACCGGCGGGCTGATCGGCGCGGCGATCACCGCCGTACCGGGCGCGAGCGACTACTTCGATTCGGGACTGACGACCTACTCGTACGACGCCAAGCGCCACCACCTCGGCGTCAGTCGCGAGGCGCTCGACGAACACGGGGCCGTCTCCGAACCCGTCGCGCGGGAGATGGCCCGCGGCGTCCGAGACGTGGCGGACGTCACGTGGGGGGTCGCGACCACCGGCATCGCGGGGCCGACCGGCGGCACCGACGAGAACCCCGTGGGCACCGTCTACATCGGCGTCGCCTACGCCGGGCCGTGGGGGACGGAGACCTCCACCTGCACCGTCTCTCGCTACGTGTTCGACGGCGATCGGGCCGCGGTCCGGGCGAAAACGGTCGATCGGGCGCTCGCAGATCTGCTCGATGCGATCGAATCCGTCGATCGATCGGCGGACTGAGGAGCGCGTCCCTATCAGTTCGACCGAGAGACAGGACGGAGAGAAACTTATTCGGCAGTCGACTGTCCAGTAGTCGAACGTGAACAAGAAAGGACACGTTCTCAATGCCGTACTGCTGAGTATCGGCCTGGGGTATCTGCTCGAACCGGCCGGCGATCTGGCGACGTTCGAGACGATCGTCGCGATCGGCGTCCCGGTCACGCTCGGCGCGCTCTTTCCCGACGTCGACACGGCGTTCGGGAAACACCGGAAGACGCTGCACAACCTGCCGATCCTCGTCGGTTTCGTCGCCTTTCCCTACGTCTTCGGTAATCTCGAGTACGTCTGGATCGGAATTTTGACCCACTACGTGCTGGACGTCGCCGGCAGCAAACGGGGAATCGCGCTGTTTTACCCGGTCTGGAAGAAGGAGTTCGGGCTTCCGGTCGGGGTGACCGTCAGCAGCAAACACGCGAATCTCATGACCGTCGCCGTCACGTTCGGTGAACTGCTGCTCGTCGCCGCGATCGTCGTCCAGCTTCCGCGGTGGGGCTTCGAACTGGGCCGCCTGACGATCGGCGCGTAGGTCATACGGTTTCCTGTACGTCAGTTCCGGCGCAACCGCGACCCGGGCGGCGGTTGCGCCGGTACATCGGTACAGCAATCCGTATCAGATCTCGTAGGCCATCATCACCTCGTCGACGTGCTCGCCGTCGATCGTGTAGTGGTTCCGGCGGATGGCCTCCGTGTCCCAGCCGTGCATCGTCAGGAACTCGAGCGCGCCGTCGTTGACGACCGGAATGCTGTTGTAGACTTTCCGGTAGCCGTTGGCCTCGGCCCACTCGATCCCGCGGGCGAGCAGTTTGCCCCCGATCCCGTGGCCCCGATGAGTCTCCTTCACGCCGACGGTTTGCTGGGCGGTTCCCCGGACTTGCTCGACCTGTGGCAGATCGAGGTGGGTCCACCCGACGACGTCGCCGGCGACGGTCGCCACGAAGAACATCCGCGATTTGACGGTGTTGTGCCTGTTCACCGCGTTCTCGTAGAGAAGTTCCTCGGCGATCGTCTCGGCGACGACGTACGTCTCCTCCGCCGTCACGTCCCGGATCGTCTCGACGAGTCCCTCGAAGTCCCGCTGGCGCGCCGGCCGGATCGTGAACTCGAAGCCGTTCTCCTCGTACGTCTCGATGGCACCGAACTCGAGAGCGAGCTGTAGCGTCCCGTCGTCCTCCCTGAGATAGCCGTCGGCCGTCAGCGCGTCGAGGTGCGTTTCGAATTCCGACGTCGGCAATTCGACGATCTCCCGGAGTTTGTGCCGTTTCACGGTCCCGTGCCGTTCCACGTACTCGTAGATGCGTTTGCGGTCCTCCGACGAGAACGCCGGTCGCTCAATCGCGCCCATAGACGGCGTACGACGACGAGTCGCTTAGAGTTTGTCTATTGGTACCCACCAGCACAGTACAGCGACGCCGGTCACAGCGGCTGGCGACGTCGAGCGGGAACGAAACGGAGACCGTCGATCGATCGGTGCGAGAACTCTCGGGCGAGGACGACTGGCCGAGCCCGAATCAGCGGCGGTTCGGCGTCCACTCCTCGCACGCGTCCATGTCGTCCATCGCGGACTCGTGACGGGCACAGTAGGGGACCATTCCCGACGAGGACCGGACGTACTCGAAGTGACTGCAGTTGCCACAGTAGCGATCGGCCGGCTCGCTCGCCGACTCCGGCGGGTCGACGATTTCCGCGTCCCGGCCGTCGCCGTCGCGATCGATCGGCGACGAAATGTCCGCCGTCGTGGAACCGCCGTCGCTGGTCGCCGCGCCGGCGACGGCCGCGGCGTTCGATCGGCGGCCCGAGGACGCGTTCGTCTGCGTCTCCACGTCGCCGTCGGGCGTTCCGCCGAGGAATCCCACGCCGCCGACGCCGGTCGCGTCGTCGCTCTCGTCGACCTCGACGACCGTCTGGTTGCGTCGGGTCACGTTCATCTCGAGCATGCCGCCGGGGTCGTTCCGGGTCTTGAAGTTGACGACGGCGGTGAACAGACACCAGACAGCGGTCACGAGCCCGAGCAGGTAGATGGCGGAGACTTCCAGGGTGAGTTCCTGACCGAATCCGCGCCAGTGGTGCGGATAGGCGTGCCAGAAGAGGGCGACGCCGAGCAGGCAGAGGCTCGCGCTGATCGCGGCGGCCGCGAGCACGCGCCGACCCGCCGGCAACACGACGAAGACGCCGACGAGCGCGACCGGGACGCCGAGACCGGCGAGGACGCCGGCGACGCGCACGGCAGCGTAGTGGTCGGCCATCTCCCACGCGGTGAGTTCGACCACGTACCCCCCGAACGGGTCGGTCGTCGCCACGAGCACGGCCACGACAGCGAGTATCGCACCGAGGCAGACGAGGGCCGTCCCCGCGTACAGCCGCCGGAGGCTCGCTCCCTCCCGTGCGGCCCCGTCGTAAACCTCCGTCAGGCTAGTCATGCGATCGTATTCACGCTCGGCCCACAAAACGGTATGTCAGACATATTTCGTCAAAGAGAGAGGATCGGTCCGATCGATCCCCGGAAACGAAAGCTTGAATCGCCACGCTCGAGAACCACTGCCTATGAGCGACGAGGACGACGAGTCGGAGCCCGCCGTATCGCTCGGAGACCACACTCCCGTCGAGGGAGCACCCCTCGCCCGCGTGACATCACGGCTGACCTGGCCCAAAGAGAAGAGCGAGGTCGATCGACTCGAGGGCGACAGCGTGATTCGAACCCCCGACGGGCCCCGGGAACTCTCCTCGGTACTCGAGGCGGTCGACGAGACGTACTTCCAGCGCCACCAGGAGTTCGAGCGACACGTCCGCGGGGTCGTCGGCACCGGGCCGGTCCCGACCGCAGACGAGTGACGATCCGTGGCCACTGAAGAGGATCGAGCACCGGGAGAGTGGGCGCGTGCCCAGTTCGATCGGCTTACCTGGTTTCAGAAGTCGTTGCTAACCGGCGCCGTCCTGACCGTCGTGTGGATGCAGGTCGTCCCCGGCGACCTCGGCCGCCGAACGTTCGTCGACGCGGTCCTGCTCATCGGCGGCCCGCTCGCGCTCGGCTTCTCCCACGGCAAGCACATCGGCTGGACCGTCGATCGCGCCGCCGTTCGAAACGCGATCTTGCTCGCGATGTTCGTCCTGCCGTTCTACCTCGTCGGGTCGACGCTACCGACCATCCGGACGTTCTATCCGATGTGGGAGACCTCGTCCGCGCCGGGCGAGTTTCTCCCCCACGCGGTGAAACTCTTCACGCTCGCGCTGGCCGCGGAGACCTACTACCGCGGCCTGCTCTGTGTCGGCGTCAGGGAGATCGGGTTCAAGGCCGTACTCATCAGCCCCGTCGTCTACATGATCCACCACTCGACGAAACCCCCGATCGAATTCCTGCTGTCGGGGCCGACCGACGTTCTCTTCGGCGCGGTCGACTACCAGTCGAACTCCATCCTCCCGTCGGTGATCGCCCACGGCGCCGGCCTCGTCCTGCTGGACTGGCTCGTGTTGCACGACCCACTGTTCGATCCACTGCCGTACCTGCAGTATCTCGAGTGGCTGCCGCTCCCGCTGTGACCGTCGGCTGCCGTCCGGATCCCGATCGGCGGTCCGGCGAATCCGACCCGGCGGCGGCTTCCCTCGACTCGTCCGATCACGTGTCGCGAACGGTGATCGCGAACTCCTCCGAGATCGAGTCCGCGGCCTCGCGGTCCGATCGGTTCCAGACCGTCACGCCGTAGCGGACGGTCCCCGGTTCTGCGTCGGCCGCGACGGAGACGGGGACCACGACCTCGACGGTCTGTCTCGGCCGCCACCAGTTCCAGTACGGCGGGTAGGAGTCCTCCTGCGAGGTCGGAGACGGCGACACGCTGGCGTCGTTCACGTCGATCCGGACGCGTTCCCGAGAGTGCGGGAGAGAGAGGATGAGAGACCCGACGTTGTGCGCCGTAACCGTGATGGTCGTTTCCTCGCCGGGAGCGAGTTCCGGCTCGGCTCCGTCGACGCCCGGTGAACCCACGAATCCCCGGAGCAGCGACGTACTGACCGCGGCGAGACCGGCGAAACCGCCGACGAGGAGCGCGCGTCTGGAGGGCATATTCCGATGGACGATGACAACTACCAAGAGTGTATCGCGATTCCGAGGCGAACGTCACCAACCACTGTTATGCACCCCCCGTCCGATGTATCGCATATGAGCCTTCCCATCGACCCTGCCGCGATCGATCCCGACGAGTACGGCGAGAAACAGGCGGTCCTCGAGATGGACCACGAGGAGGCGATCGAACACGTCCGCGAGGTCTGCCTCGACGTCGGCTTCGGCATCCCCGTCGAGTTCTCGCCCTCGGACCTGCTGAACGAGAAGGTCGACGCCGATCGGGACCCCTACTACGTGCTCGGGGCCTGCAACCCCGAAATCGCCGATCGAGCCCTCGACGAGACGATCCGCATGGGCGGACTCTTCCCGTGTAACATGATCGTCTGGGAGGAGGAACCGGGGCGACAGCGCGTCTACCACGTCTCGATCATGAAGATCGCCCGCCTGCTCGGCATCGCGCCGGACAACGAGGCGTGGGCCGACATCGTCGACACGACCGGCGACTTCGTCGCGGAGACGTTCGACAAACTCGATTCGGTCGAGAGCGAGGTTACGGACTGAGACCAGGACGATCGGCCGACGTCCCTCGATCGACGTTCCCACCGGTTGCCACCGCTACCCCGCCTTTTAGAACGTGCGACGGCGTACCGGGAGTCAGTGACACCGCACGCGGACTTTCACGTCCACTCGAACTACTCCGACGGCCGGCCCCTCCCCGAGATGGTCGCAGCGGCCGAACGCGCGGGTCTCGAGGCCGTCGGGATCACCGATCACTGCAACGTCTCGAACCGATCGGTGCCGATGCGGGCCAAGCGCGAGCACGGGTTCAACCTCGATCTGACCTACGAGCGACGCCGGGAAGCCCTGGAGAGCCTGCGAGCCGCGACCGACCTCGCGATCTACGACGGCGTCGAACTCGACTACGACCCCCGCGACGAACCCGAACTCGAGTCGTTCCTCGAGCAGGCCGGGTTCGACTACGCGATCGGCAGCGTCCACGAACTCGACGGCGCGTGTATCTTCGACCGATCGGCCTTCGCCGACCGGTCCGAATCCGAACGCCGGGACCTCGTCGACGACTACTACCGCAAGATCGTCTCCCTGCTCGAGTTCGACGCGTTCGACGTCCTCGGTCACGTCGACGCGATCGAACGGACGCCGGAACTGCGCGGCTACGCGACGACCGAGCACTACCACCGGGTCGCCGACGCGCTCGTCGAGTCCTCGTCCGTCCTGGAGATCAACGCCGGGCGAGTCGGCCGGGAATACGGATCGTTCCACCCCGAACCGTCGTTTCTCGAGATCCTCCGCGATCGCAACGTCCGCTTCGTCCCCGGGTCCGACGCTCACCGGCCGGCCGAACTCGTCGATCGGGTCCCGCTGTTCGCCGACCGATTCGTCGAAGCGGGTCTCGAATCGACCTCGCCGATCGGCTGATCACGGGTTGGGTACCCCGGTAATGGGTCTCCTGCAAGGGGTGTCGAAGCGGCCACGGTCGACCTGTCCACTGGTTGGCACGCGGAGATGTCAATATTTACGTACGTGAAGGGCAACCACGAACTATGGACGTCCGGACCACGTTTTTTGCCCTCCTGCTCGTCGCCCTGGGGACCATCGCGACCCTGATGATCGCCCCGCTGTTGCAGTACGTGATGGCCGCCGCGCTCCTCGCGTTCGTGCTCTACCCCGCCCACGAGCGACTCGAGGAGCGGATCGGGGCGCGCCCGTCCGCGTTCGTCATCACGGGTCTCGCGATCGTCGCGACGGTGGTCCCGACGCTCTACGTCTCGATCGTCCTGCTCCAGACGACGATCACGTATCTCGACGGGTTCGACGAATCGGTCGTCGTCGACTCGATCAGGGACGTGGCGTTCCAGATCGGCGTCGACGAGGCGGCGTTCGCGATGGCACGGGAGCAAGTCATCGCGGAGGTCGAGGGATCGATCGCGAGCGCCGTCGAACTGTTCCTCCGGGAGACGATCGGCCTCCTGAACGCCAGCATTCGGATGAGCGTCGGCCTGCTCGTCCTCGTGTTCGTCCTCTACTACCTGCTTCTCGACGGACCGGCGTTCGTCGCCTGGCTCGCCGACGTCATCCCGCTCGAGGACGGCGTTCGCGACGAGTTGTTCGACGAGGTCGAGACCGTGACGCGGGCCGTGATCCAGAGCCACGTCCTCGTCGCGCTGGCCGAGGGCCTGCTCGGCGGTCTCGGATTCTACCTGCTCGGCGTCCCCAACGTCGCGCTGTGGACGGTCGTGATGATCGTCGTCTCGTTCCTGCCGGCGATCGGGATCTGGCTCGTCTGGGGCCCCGCCGTCGGCTATCTCGTGGCCGCGGACGAGTTGGTCGCCGGACTGGTGTTGCTCGTCTACGGACTGACCGTCCTGTCGATCGTCGACAATTACCTGCGGGCGGTCTTCGTCGATCACGGTTCGGGTCTCCACCGTGCCGCCGTCCTCGTCGGCGTCATCGGCGGGATCTACCTCCTCGGGATCATGGGACTGTTCCTCGGCCCGGTACTCCTCGCGGTGTTCAAGGCCGGTCTCAACGTCTTCAGCAAGACCGCACTGGCGAGCGGCGACCCACAGGTGGCTCCGACCGCTCGGCCGGTCTCCAGCGGCGAGAACGCAACGGCCGCCTCGAAGGGAGAAAACGCGCCGACGGTCGATACGGATTGCTGTAACGATTTCCCGGCGCAACCGCCGCCCGGATCGCGGTTGCGCCGGAAATGACGTACAGTAAACCGTAGAGTGAGCGCCCGCGATCGACTCGCGATCGGACGGGACGAGCCAAGTGCGAGCGAGGAGACTCTTCGTGCCGACGCAACGAGAACAGACCGACGAGCGGGGACGAGACCGACGAACGGAGGGTGCTGAATTATCGATCGTCGTCGCACTGGCCCGTAGACGGGTCACTCGTACCGTCTTCGTGAGACCCGTCTTCACCGCCGGTTCGCTCCGCGACCCGGCGATCGATGTCGGACTGGAGGGCCCCGGAGGCGATCATGATGACGGCGATGACGACGATCGGGACGCCGACGAGGAGGGCGAGCACCGCGATCACCGCGAGCAATTCGGCGCTGACCAGCG
Organism: Halosolutus amylolyticus; assembly: GCF_023566055.1. NCBI lineage: Archaea > Methanobacteriati > Methanobacteriota > Halobacteria > Halobacteriales > Natrialbaceae > Halosolutus > Halosolutus amylolyticus. Next base: position 268,933 of record NZ_JALIQP010000002.1, read on the forward strand.
CGAGCCACATACGTCCGGACACGCGCTCGAACGGCTTAGGCACCGGGGATCGAGGACGCCGGGGACTGCGGTCCCACCGTCGCGGACTTCGTCGACCGCCGGTGACGCCGGCGGTCGATCAGGGCTCGCGGCGATCGGCCTCGAGGTGCTCGACGCGCCGTTCGAGGGCCGCCACGCGCTGCTCGAGCGCGGCGACGTCTCCATCGGTCGGCGCAGTCGCTCCAGTGCTGTCGTCGCCGTCGCGGGTCAGGATCCAGACCACGAGTCCGATCGCGACGATCGGAACGAGAACGAAAAACATCATGAACAGCACGATCAGGAGCTCTGGGCCGCCGGGTGCGCCCGGGACGAAGAGGGGAACGGGGATCATACGGACACGTCAGACCGAATCGACAAAAGTGTTCGCGTACTGCAACGACGCCGATCGGTGGCATCCGTCGGCCCGACCGTACCGACCTATCGGTCCGTCGAGAACGCACTAAGGTTCGACTGGACCGCCGCCGCGAGTTCGGACTTCCGCCGGAGTCGTGCGTAGGAGACCGGCAACTGGGTCGCGATCTCCGCGATCGCGCCGTGGAACGTCTCGGCCTCGCCGTACTCCCCCTCGAAGGCGTTGCGGACGCTCTCGCGGACCTGCCAGACGCCGACCGGGGCCCAGTAGTCGTCGCTGACCTCCCGCAGGACCAGACACTTCGCCTGCCGGCCGATCGACTCGAGGTGCTCGAGCACGCCGAGGCGGGCGGCGTAGTACGCGCCGGCGGTCTCCTCGACGTAGCTCGATCGGCCCTCGAACCCCTCGTACGCGCTCTGGAGCCAGACGTCGTCCTCGGGGTTGGGGTTCCAGATACTGCCGGGGGCTTTCATCTCGACGAGTTCGAACTCCCAGTTGCCGGGCGCGAGGATCACCCAGTAGCGATTGCCCATGTACTCGTTGGCCCAGACCTGGACCTCGTCGATGCTCGGGGCCGACCGGATGCGCCCGCGCAGGAACTGGCCGACGGTGTCGTCGACGGCGGTGATCGACCACCGCGTCGGCACGAGGCGGCGCTGGTCGGTCTCGCCGAGCGCGCCCGCAGAGAGGATCGAGTTGATCTCGTAGACGTCGAACCCGCGGCGGTAGAGGTAGGTCATCGCACCCTGGGCCTGCCAGTCGTCGTCCTCCAGGGTCTTCTTGACCGGTCTGGGGACGTGGGGGTTCTCCTGCAAGTCGGCGTTCCGGGCGGTCGCTCGCGGGCCGCGGGGCGTCGCGACGTCCGTCCCCGCGTCGAGGCCGAGATCCGGCGTGTCGTCGAGGCCGATCTCGAGGTCGACCGGCCGATCGGCGATCGCGACCTCGCGCTGGACGCCGACGAAGCCGTTCCAGGCGTCGTGGACGTTCGGCGTCAGCCTGCTCGCGATGCTCGGCGAGTCGACGTTCGCGCGCTTGTTCGAGTTCAACAGTCCAGTTCTGCGTTGCAGGACGTCGTCGATCGCGTACCCCTGCCGGTACCACTCCCCGTCGGTGACGTACTCCTCCGCCGCCCCCTCGTCGCCGACCGGCGAGAGCAGGCCCACGGGGATGTCGGGGTAGTTCGATCGCCCGACGAAGATCGAGGGGGCGGTCGACCCGACGAGCGTATCGCCGGTCAGGGCGTCGTCGAACCGCCGTTCGAAGTCCTCGAGGTGGTCCGTGATCGCGTAGGACTTCTCCTTCGCGAGGCGCCGTCGCTCGGCCTCCTCGTCGGGTTCCAGGTCCTCGATGTAGTCGTCGAGGCGCATTCACCGGCTGTAGGGACGCAGTGGGTTTGAATGTTGAGTTCGCAGCCTGCGGCAAAGGAGGAGCGTTATCAAACCCAATCGCATAGCTCCAGTCACCGTGTCGCTGCTCCCCGTCGTCGTCGGCATTCTCACGCTCGGCGTGGGCACACAGTTACTCGCAAAGCGGATGCAGGTTCCGAGCGTCCTCTTTCTCATCGCCATCGGCGTCGTCGTCGGTCCCGAGGGGTTAGGATTCGTGACGCTCGACACCTTCGGCGAGGGGCTGTCGACCATCGTCGGGGTGAGCGTCGCCATCATCATCTTCGACGGCGCGTTTCACCTCCACCGAGAGAAACTCGAGCAGGCGCCCAAAGCAGTCCGTAGATTGACGACGGTCGGTGCGGCGCTCGCGTTCGTCGGGACGGGTGTCGCGGTTCGAGTCTTCCTCGGAACAGAGTGGGACGTCGCGTTCCTGATTGGTGCCCTGCTCATCGCGACCGGTCCGACCGTGATCACGCCGGTGCTCGAGGTCGTCACGGTGCGAGACCACGTCGAAACCGCGCTCGAGGCCGAGGGGATCGTCAACGACGTCACCGCCGCTGTGCTCGCGATCGTCATCTTTGAGGCGGTCGTCGTCGGGAATTCTCCGGAGGCCGTTCCGGTCGAGTTCCTCCAGCGTCTGGCGGTCGGGATCGGTATCGGGGTCGTCGTCGCGGGCGTCGTCTGGTATCTGCTGGTCGAAGTCAGGGCTCCGGCGGGCGACGCCCCGCAGATGGCACGGCTGGTGACGCTTACGGGGGCGCTCCTCTCGTTCGGGCTCGCGGAGTCGGTCTTCCCGGAAACCGGCGTCGCAGCGGCCGCGGTCACCGGACTCGTCCTCGGCAACGTCGATCTACCCCACCGCGAGGAGATCCTCGCCTTCAACCGGGATCTGACGCTCGTCGTCCTCTCGTTCGTGTTCATCTCGCTCGCCGCACTGATCGACTTCGACTCCCTGATCGGCCTCGGGACCGGCGGGATCGCCGTCGTGGTGGCAGTTACACTCTTCGTCCGGCCGGTTCTCGTCATCCTCTCGGCGACCGACCGCCAGTTCAGTCGTTCGGAACGGCTCTTCCTCTCGTTCGTCGGTCCGCGAGGGATCATCCCAGCGTCGGTGGCGACGCTGTTCGCGATCGAACTCGAGGCCGCGGGCCAGTTCGAGGCCGCGCAGACGCTCGCCGGGACCGTCTTTCTCGTCATCTTCATCACTGTCGTGATACAGGCGGGGTTCGCCCGCCAGATCGCGGAGTACCTCGATGTCATTCCAATGCCTACGATCATCGTCGGCGGCGGCCGGGTCGGCCGGGCGCTCGCCACACGACTGGAGAACCGAGGCGAAAACATCGTCATCGTCGACGAGGACGAGGAGACGATCGAACAACTTCGCCGGGACGGCTACACCGTCTGCAACGGGAACGGGACGAGTGCGGAGACGCTCCGCGAGGCCGGAATCGAACGCGCAGGGATCGTTGCAGCGACGACCGCGGACGACAATACCAACCTGCTGGTCGCCCAGCTCGCCCGGACCAAATTCGGCGTCGAAACGGTCGTCGCGAGGGTGAACGAACCCGGAAACGTCGACGCCTTCGAAGCGCTCGACGTCCGCGCGATCGACGTCGCGAACGCAACCGCGTGGTCGCTGGACAACGAGATCGAACGCCCGGCGCTCTCCCACTGGATGACCGAACTCGGTGAGGGCCACGACGCTCAGGAGATCACCGTCACTGCCTCGGATCTCGGCGGAGCGACGATCGCGGAGTTGGACGCCGACATCCCGGACGGCGTCATCATCGCGGTCATCGCCCGCGACGGCGAGACGTACGTCCCGGAGGCGGACACCGTTCTCGAGGAGGGTGACAAAGTGACCTTCCTCGGGCGTGAGGAAGCCGTTCGAGCGGCGGTGCGTCGGTTCCATCCGCACGGGTAGCTGCGCACGAAACCGGGCGGACAGAGCCAGCACAAGTAGTCAGAGGCAGAGGTTCGGTCGGCCTGACACCACCGAACCTCGAGTCTCCCTTTCACGCGGGATGTCATATACACCGAAGCGCGTTTTCTGGGTCAGAAAACACCGCCGAGACCGCATCATCGCCGGTAATACACTGACGGACTGTCGTCCGCCAGTCCTCGAGTCGTACCCGGGGTGACTCGACAATCGGGACTCGACAGCAGTACGACCGTCCCCTCTCGAGTACCGGGTACTGACGCGGTCTTGGACGCGGTTCCATCGACTCCACTCGAGACTGGACGACTGAAAGACAACGGTTAAAAACGACGGGCGGGAAGGGAGGTGTATGAGTACGACCGACGACCGCGAGACGCGCTCTTGTGTCTCCTGCGGAATCAACATCGCGGGGACGAACGCCGCCGCGTTCAAGTGTCCCGAGTGCGGCCAGCAGATCTACCGCTGTGCCAAGTGTCGCAAACAGAGCAACCTCTACGAGTGCCCCGACTGCGGGTTCCTGGGTCCATAAGGTGAGTTAGAATGGGAAAAGTCGCAGCCAAGGTCAAGGTCATGCCGGACAGCCCCGAAATCGACCTGGACGCGCTCCAGGAGCGCCTCGAGAGCGCCCTCCCCGAGGGTGCCAAAATCAACGGCGTCGAACGTGAAGAGGTCGCGTTCGGCCTCGTCGCGCTCTACCCGACCGTGATCGTCCCCGACGGCGCGGGCGGTACGGAGACCGTCGAGGAGAACTTCACGGACGTCGAGGGCGTCGAGAGCGTCGGCGTCGAGAACGTCGGCCGGATCTAACGGAAGCCCCTTTTTCGCCGCCGTCGAGCAGTTCCGCGAGCGGCGGCGCTCGCGTCTGATCGCGTCACACCGGGACGGACGGTTAGTCGATCGTTCGCTTCGTTTCAGGGTCGACGGTCGCGAGGTACTGCTCCAGCAGGTTGGGAAACTCCCGGCCGCGGATGAAGCGCAGGCCGAAGTCCTCGGTCCAGTCGATGATGCCCCTGTCCTCGGTGACGACGCCCGCGTCGAGTTCGCGGGCGAGGATCAAGAGGTCGAAGTCCTCGCGTGAGTCGAGCACGCCGGTGCGCATCGCGCCGCGGTACTTGTCCCGCAGGTCCGAGATCACGGCGTCGACCTCCGTCTTGTACTCGTGTTCGTCGAGGGGTTCGTCGGCGCTTCGCTCGGCCCGACGGACCGCCTCCTCGGAGACCCGCAGTCCGCGGTTGACCCGATCGCTCATCTCGTCGACGAACGTGTAGACGACGTTCGCCGGGATCGAAATCTCGTACCGATCGGGGTGTTTGCGGATGACCCACGTGTTGAGCATCGCGACCGTCTCCTCGCTCACCCCTCGATCGGCGAGCATCGTCGTCAACTCGTCGTGGATCGTCGGCGGCACGTAACAGGAGATGCCGAGGTTGAGGCGGGCGTTCGCGATCAACTCGAGCAGTCGACACACGGCGTCCTCGACCGACTCGTCGTCTCGCCGGATCTCCTCGGTGATGAACAGGGACGTATCGAGAACGAACCGCTGTTTGAACGCCTCGCTGGACATGGTCGAGGATAGGGGCCGAACCGGGAAATAAGTAGGTCTCGGGGCGGATCGGGGACGGACGAACGCGGAATCGGCGGGGCGAACCGTCAGTTGTCGTCCGTCTGGGGCCCCTTCGCGCCGAGGTCCGCCTCCGAGATCATCTCGGCCCCGGTCGGCGAGAGGTCGACGGTCACGTCGCTGGGAACGGCCTTGCTGATCTCGTCGACGTTGCCGGCGAGCACCGTCAGGATGTCCTGGGGATCGACGTAGATGAGCATGTTGCCGTCCTGGCCTTCCGTCACGAGCTGGAGATCGTTCAGGACGACCTGGTTGTCCTGTATCGACGCCGCGACGACGGGTAGCGAGGCCGGTTTCCCGGGCTCGTCCTCCCGGACTCTGCGGATGTGGACCGCATCGAGGTCGATGACGTCTTTGTACTCCTTGATCCGCTCGGCGCAGTCGACCATGTCGTTGATCACCTGCGTCCGCTTCTCGTTGCCGTGATCGCCCTCGAGACAGTGCTGGCAGACGCGGAGTTCGATCTGCATACGAGCGCGTACTCGCTGGACGCCGATGAGAATTCCGTTTCGCCGATCAATAGTAGCCACTGAAAGTCAATGCACACCTGATCGCAGGACAGCTTTGCGATCAGTGTGTAAATCGTTTCAGTGGCTACTAGAGACGCCACCGTCGCGGGCCCGACTGCGGATCCGATCGGGGGGCGTGATTCTTCCGTCGGCGCGACGTAGCCCGACACGATGAGTGATACCGAGTACCACCGGACGCTCGGGATCGGAAAAGCCGCGTTCGACTCGCTCACGGAACACATGGAAGACCGGAGCTACGACGGACTCGAGTACCGGCACGTGCCGGACTACCGTCGCGGCGTCGAGCGCGGTACCGCCCTGATCGCGGGCGAGGTCGTCCGTGGGTTCCCCAAGATCCCGCGGACGCTCGTCCTCGAGACGGGGATCCCGAACTGGTTCGACGACGTGGTCGTCGTCGAGGAGAAACTGAACGGCTACAACGTCCGGTTCGCCCGGATCGACGGCGACGTCCTCGCGTTCTCCCGAAGTGGCATGGTCTGCCCGTTCACGACCCGATTCATCGATCGCCTCGTCGATCTCGACCCGCTCTTCGACGCCCATCCCGAGGCGATGGTCTGTGGCGAAATGATCGGTCCCGAGAACCCCTACACCGCCCACGACTACCCCGACGTCGACTCGCTGGCCTTCCGGGCGTTCGACTGGCGCGATCGGCAATCCGGCGACCCGCTCCCGGTCGACGAACGCCGGGCGCGGTACGATCGGTTCGATATTCCGCAGACGCAGTACTTCGGCAGCTACGACGTCGACGACGCGGCCGGCGAGGTCGATCGGATCGTCCGCGACCTCGAGGCCGAGGACCGGGAGGGCGTCGTGATGAAATCGCCCGACGGAACCGAACTACTGAAGTACACGACGTCGGCGGCGAACCAGGGGGATCTCGCGTACGCCTTCTCGCTCCCGTTCGATTACGGGCAGGCGTTCATGTTCCGCCGACTCATCCGCGAGGCGTTCCAGACGATCGAGCGCGGCGAATCCGACGAGCGAGCGAGCGAGCGCGCACACGAACTGGGGGAGGCGATCCTCCTCTCGATGCGCGACAGCATCCAGACCGTCGAAGAGGGTGGATCCGTCGGCGAACGACACACCGTCCGGGCCAGCACGGAGACGATCGACGTCCTCTTCGACCACCTCCGGGGCCAGGGCCTCCAGATCGAGGTCGAGGACGACCGGCGCGAGGACGGCGATCGAGTCGTCACGTTCTGCAAGCGGACCCAGGCGACGAACGACAAGATCGAGAACTATCTCGAGGGCCACATCGTCAAGGAGTGACCGCAGACGGTCGAACGCCGTCAGTTCCGATACTGGTCGTAAATCTCCGCGATCCGATCGCTCCCGGCGTCGACGTAGCCGCCGTGAAAGCACAGGGTGTGTTCGACGTCCCGCTCGGCGAGTCGACCGACGGAGTCCGTGGCGCGGTCCGTGTCCGGCGTGAACTCGGGTTTCGGCCCCTCGAGCGGAGCGTCCCCGTCGGCGACGAGCGCGTCGCCGGCGAGCAGGAGTCCGTCCTCGGGGAACAGCAACGAGATATGTCCCGGCGTGTGGCCGGGGGTCGCGACGACCTCCATCGGCCCTGCGAGCGTCGGAATCCGAACGCCGTCCGCGAGTTCGAGGTCCACCGCGACCGGCGCGTACCGATTGCCGCCGCCCTTGATCGGGTCGCGATCCCCCCTGACGTACGGTGCCTCGTCGCGATGGGTCGCGACGACGGCGTCGACGCGATCGAGCACGGCCGACAGCCCGCCGACGTGGTCGCCGTCGTGGTGGGTACAGACGATCAGCCAGACGTCCGTGATCGCATAGCCGAGGTTCTGCAGGTGCGCCTCGAGCGAATCCACCGCACCCTGCGGCCCGACGTCGATCAGGACCAGTCCGCGATCGGTCTCGACGACCGACGGCGTGATCGTCAGTTCGCGGCCGCCGTACTCGACGTCGATCGGAAGCGCGTGAACACCGGCTTCGTCGTGGTCGTTCATAGGACGCCGTTCGTCGGGGACCGAGAAAGGTGTGTGTCATTTCCCGGCCCGATCGGGTTCGTGGACGACCCGTGACGGCGAGGAGCCGATATCGGCTCGGATCGACGTGACGCGTGTGATCGATCGAGGCCCCGACTCGAATACTCATTCGTCCAATTCAAACGGGTTACAACGCCACTACTGTGTACGATCGTCAACTATCTGGGGAAAATTGAATATCTCCCACCCACAACCACGAGACATCGTACCATGAGTCAGCACGTCACAGCGGAACCGGTCGACGACGTCCCGGCCGACTCCACCGTCTGCCACTACGACGAACTGGGCGAAGCGGCGAAAGAACTGTTCCCCGACCTCGTCGGCGAGAGCGGTCCTGACGACGATTTCGACGCCGTCGACGAAGACGCCGCCGACGGGTTGCAACGATGCGATTTCGTCAAGTACACCGACTACTACGGAATCTCGGTCAACTGACCACGATCGATCGCCTTCCGTATCCAGTCTCGCGATTTCTGGCCCGTCCGCACCGAACCTGCGGGTTCGTCCCACCGCTACCGTCGTCGAACCCGCCACCGACTATTTTATCATCTTATATCAATAGATTTAATAATATATTAGAGTAAAATCATTCGTGGCGAGTAATCACCTCCAGTCCGAAACCACTGGACGAGACTCGATCGTCGCGGCCGTTCGTCGGCAGGAACTCCCCGAATCGATCGTCCCACTGCTCGATGCGTACGACGACGCGATCGGAAACCGGGATCCGTACCTCTGGCGCTGGCTCACGCACCTCTTTCCGAAGTTTACGCTCTCCTGCGTGGACGACGACCACGCCGGGCGCGCTCAGGAGGCGAAACTCCTCTCGTCGCTGTTCGTCACCGTCGTCGACGACGTCGCCGAGAAACGCGGCGATCGGGCCACGTTCGAGGAGGCGAGCAAAGTTCCGTTCGACTACTGTCAGGCGGATCCCGATCGCCGCGGGGTCGACGACGAGACGATCCGATTCCTCCAGCGCGTCTGGGCGACGTTTTCGGCGACGATCGAGGACAGTCCCCGTCTCGGAGCGTTCCGCGACGTCCTGAGGTTCGACCTGCAACAGGTCGTGCAGGCGATCGAGTACGCGAGGGTCGCCGACGCACACCCCGCGCTCGTCTCCGAACGCGATCTGTGGCGGTACGACGTTCACAACATGATGATCTTCGTCTACGCGGATCTCGACCTCGTGAATGCGCCGTCGTTCGACGCCGGCGAACTCGGGGCGCTCCGGCAACTGGTCCGGCGAACCCAGCGGATGGCCCGGATCTGCAACTGGCTCGTGACCTGGAAGCGCGAACTCCACGAGGGCGATCTCGTCTCCGGGATCGTCGTCCGCGCGCTCGAGTCCGGCGTCGTCTCGCGAGATCGACTCGAGGCCGTTCGGGCGTCTCCGACGCCGGAGACCGTCGATCCGGTGATCGAGGCGATCGAGGGGAGCGACCTCGAGGCCCAGTTCCTCGCGGACTGGCAGGCGGAGTACGACGCCGCAGGTACCCTCGTCGGCGACCTCGACTCGGTCGACGGGAAGGCCTATCTCGAGGCCTTCGAGCGGATCCTGGTTTACCACGTCGAGAGCAGGGGCCTGCTGTGAGACGGTCTGCTGTCACTGTGTCCCCGTGTTCCTGCACGGCGGGTCGTAGGTACGCCGGAACCGACTGACGGGAGTCCGTACGGTCCGGGGATCCCGACGTCACGTCCCGAGCGCGCGATCGATCGCGGCGTCGAGATCGGCGATCAGGTCGTCGACGTGTTCGATGCCGACGCTCACCCGGATGAGACTGTCCGTCAGACCGGCCTCGATGCGTTCCTCGCGCGGGATCGCGGCGTGAGTCATCGGGGCGGGCTGTTCGATCAGGCTCTCGACGCCGCCGAGGCTCTCCGCCAGCGTGAAGACCTCGGTGTTCGAGACGACCTCGCTAGCCTCCTCGAGAGTCGCGTCGAGTTCGAAACTCAGCATGCCGCCGAAGTCGTCCATCTGTTCGCGAGCGATCTCGTGGCCCGGGTGGGACTCGAGCCCCGGATAGTAGACCCGATCGACGTCGGGGTGGTCGTCCAGCCAGTCGGCGATCGCGCGCGCGTTCTCGCAGTGACGCTCCATACGGACGGGCAGGGTCTTGGTCCCCCGGAGGACGAGGAAGCAGTCGAACGGACCGGGCGTCGCGCCGACGGAGTTCTGGTAGAAGCCGAACTGTTCGTCTAACTCCTCGTCGTTCGTGAGCAGGGCGCCGCCGACGACGTCGGAGTGGCCGCCGAGGTACTTGGTCAGCGAGTGGGAGACGACGTCCGCGCCGAGGTCGAGGGGCCGCTGGAGGTACGGCGTCGCGAACGTGTTGTCGATCGCACAGAGCGCATCGTTCGCGTGGGCGATCTCGGCCGCGCCCTCGACGTCGACCACCGACATGAGCGGGTTGGTGGGGGTCTCGAGCCAGAGCAGTTCGGTCTCCGGCCGGAACGCGGCCTCGATCTCGTCGAGATCGGTCATATCCACGAAGGAGAACTCGACGTCGTAGTCCTCGTACACCTGGGTGAAGATGCGGTGGGTGCCGCCGTAGACGTCGTTGCCCGTCACCACGTGATCGCCCGCCTCGAGCAGGTTGAGCACGGTGTTGATCGAGCCCATACCGCTCGAGAAACAGCGGCCGTAGTCGGCATTCTCGAGGCTCGCGAGGTTCTCCTCGAGGTCGGTCCGGGTCGGGTTCCCGGTCCGGGAGTACTCGTAGCCGCGGTGGTCGCCCGGGGCGTCCTGCTCGTAGGTCGAGTTGGCGAAGATCGGGGTCATCAGCGCCCCCGTCTCCGCGTCGGGTTCCTGGCCGGCGTGGATCGATCGCGTCTCGATCCGGAACTGGTCGTCGTCCATACGCGGGCCGACGCGGCGGAGGTAAGTTATACTGACGACTCCGCCGTCGGGGCCGATCTCCGAGTATCGACCCCGCTCTATGCTCCGGGGGACGGGTCCGTAGAAACACAGGACCGAAGGTTTGCAAATATCTTTCTATAATATTTATTTATGTAGTCTAGACGCGTATCATACTGTATGGGCTCTAGCTCAGAACACCACAGCCACGCCCACGGCGAACACGAGCATCATGCCAGCGACGTGGGCTATGCAACGCCGCAGGCCGCCATCGAGCAGGCGGCCCGCGAGACCATCGGGTACGTACCGGCCCTCTACGTCGGGACGGACGTCGACGCCCCCGACATGCTGACGGTGGTCGACCTCGACCCCGACTCGGAGACGTACTGCGAGATTATCGATCGGATCGAGATGCCGGTCGAGGGCGACGAACTCCACCACTTCGGCTGGAACGCCTGTTCCTCGTCCTGCCACGTCGAGGGCGCACAGCGGCGCTACCTCGTCGTTCCTGGCAACCGATCGTCCCGGATTCACATCGTCGACACCGACGACCGCGAGAACCCCGAACTCGTGAAGGTGATCGAACCCGAGGAGGTGTTCGAACACGACCTCTCGGCGCCGCACACCGTCCACTGCATCCCGGACGAGAAGATCATGATCAGCATGCTCGGGAACGCCGACGGCGACCTCCCGGGCGGCTTCCTCCTCCTCGATTCGGACTTCGAGGTCGAGGGTCGGTGGGACGCGCCCGGCGACATCGAGATGAACTACGACTTCTGGTACCAGCCACGCCGGAACGTGATGGTTTCGAGCGAGTGGGCCGCTCCCGCGACCTACCAGCCCGGGTTCGACCTCGAGGACGTCGAAGCCGGAAAGTACGGCCAGAAACTCCACTTCTGGAACTGGGAGGATCGGACGGTCGAGCAGACGATCGATCTCGGCGAAGAAGGGATGGTCCCGCTCGAGGTGCGATTCCTCCACAGTCCCGACTCCGACCACGCGTACGTCGGCGCCGCGCTCTCGTCGAACATGTTCCACCTGTACGAGGAGAACGGGGACTGGCAGGCGAGCAAGGTCATCGACGTCGAACCCCGCGAGCACGAGGACTGGGACATGCCGGTCCCCGGTCTCATCACCGACCTCGTGATCTCGATGGACGACCAGTACCTGTTCTTCGCGAACTGGCTCCACGGGGAGGTCCGCATGTACGACATCTCCGACCGGTCGAACCCGCGACTGGTCGACACGGTCTCCGTCGGCGGCCTCTTCAGCGATCGCCAGGAGGTGAACGGGCGGACGATCAACGCCGGGCCGCAGATGCTCCAGTTCTCGCTGGACGGCGAGCGCCTCTACTTCACGACGTCGCTGTACTCGACCTGGGACAACCAGTTCTTCCCCGCGGAGGGTGAGGAGGGGTCGGTCATGCTGAAGGTCGACGTCGATCCCCGCAAGGGAACGATGACGCTCGACGAGGACTTCCTCGTCGACTTCGGCGAGTTACCGGACGGGCCCGCTCGCGCCCACGAGATCCGGTGGCCCGAGGGCGACTGCACCAGCGACATCTGGATGTAACGTGCACCGAACAGCCCGTCTCGAACGGATTCGCCCGCCCCGGACGACCGTCGTCGCGATAGCCATCGCACTCGTCGCCCTCTCGATCGGGCCGGCCGTCGCCAGTGCCCACGAGACGGGAGCGAGCGCACAGGGCCACGAAGCGACGGTGCCGTTTCTCGCGGCGATCGGCCTTTCGACCCTGCTCAGCGTCGCGATCGGCCTCGGAGCGGTTCGAGGCTTCCGGTCGAAACTCGCGTCCGATCCCGCGTCCGGATCCGATTCCGACCCCGCCGATCCGGATCGCGACCACGAGCACGGTGACGGCGCGGCGACCCGGATCGTGACGTCGGTCCTGCTGATCCTCCTCGGACTCCTGGCGCTGCTGTCGGTCGTCGGTCAGTACGCGGCCGTCGCGATCGGCGGCGTGCTCCTGGGTGGCGCGGTCGCGTGGGCCGGTCGTGCCCGGGGCGTCTCGCCGCACGACGGCTGTGCTGACGCCGCGTTCGGCGCGATCGCGCTCCACCGATCGGTCGAAGGCGTCCTCGTTGCGGGGGTCTACGTCGCGAGCGCCGCGCTCGGTCTGGTCGGCCTGGCGGTCCTGACGGTGCACGCGATCGGCGAGACCGTCGCGATCGGCGGCCTGTACGCGCCGGTCGGCCGGGGCTGGGCGATCGGGAGCGTCACCGGAGTCAACCTCGGGTTCCTCGCCGGTGCACTCGTCGGACGGTACCTCATCGACGTCGTCTCGCCGCCGATCGCGACGGTCGTTCTCGCCGGCGTCGGCGGGGTGCTTCTCGTGACGGGTATCATCGAACTCCGCGCGTCGACGCATCGGCGTCGTCGACTCAACGGCCCGACGCCGGGGCCAGGGTAACAGGGAGGTCGACCGCCTCGTCTGTCGGCGGGCGGCGATCGGATCCGGGTCGATTCTCGTTCGCGACCGCGACGACGGTGGAACGTGCGTTTTATAACCATCACCAAGTAAGAGGGGCGTACGACTATGCCGAAATCTAATGGCCCTCGTCAGGGAACCCGGAACAAACTTTCCAACGATCCCCGCGATCGCGGGGCGTCGCCGCCACAGCGAGCGATCCAGGAGTACGACGACGGACAGAAAGTCCACCTGAAGATCGACCCGAGCGTCCCGAAGGGCCGCTTCCACCCGCGCTTCGACGGCCACACCGGTGAGGTCGTCGGCAAACAGGGAGACGCGTTCAAGGTCGAGATCGACGACCGCGGCAAGATCAAGACGCTCATCGTGACCGCGGCCCACATGCGCGCACAGGACCAGGACCAGGTCGACGTCTGAGCCAGGACCCATGACGATCTTCAAAGAGATCGTCGACGAGGAGTTCCTGACGGTCTCGGAAACGAAGGAGCTGCTCGCCGACATCGAAGCCGAACGCGCACTGGACGAGGACCGCGAGCTCCGCTACGAACTCGCCCGCGCGATCGAACACGTCAACCGGTTCACCACGCTCGACCCCGAGGAGGCACAGGCGCTGGTCGACGACCTCCAGGAACTCGAGAAGGTCGACGAACCGACGGCGTACAAGATCGCGAACCTCCTGCCACGCGACCGGGACGAACTTCGATCGGTGTACGCACAGCAACGGTATTCGCTGTCCGGCGACGAACTCGACGACATTCTCAACGTCGTCGCGCAGTACCGGTGAGACGATCGGCACCGACGTACCGCCCGATCGCAGTCTTCGATAGGGATCAGCGATGCACTGGTTCGACGCCGACGGCTGAGAGCGGGCCGACTCTTTAAGTACGCCGTGGCCGTATCGACAACTAATGAGCGAAGCCGACAGCGACGAGACGGACGTTCGGCGCGCGGTCGTGTTGGATTACCTCGCACACGGTCTGTCGGACGACGGCCGCCCGCAGTACGAGAAGTCGCCGGCAGGGTACGCGCTCGAGGTCGAGGACTTCCGCCTCTACCAGGTCGCGTTCGACGAGGACGAACGCCTGACGATCGGGAGCGAGGTCGTCGTCGAACCGCCGGCAGAGCGCGAGGTAGTCACCGAAGCCCACCGGGTCGAGTACGAGGACCTCTCGTCGGGCGCCCAGTCCGAACTCGAGTACGTCGTCGACGACCTCGTCGAGGAGAACGAGGAGCGGTTCGTCGACTTCTACAACGACGCCCAACCGATCACGTTGCGACTCCACCAGTTGAACCTCCTGCCGGGGATCGGGAAGAAACTCCGGAACGGCATCCTCGACGAGCGCAAGCGCAAGCCCTTCGAGAGCTTCGACGACCTCTCCGATCGAGTCTCGGGGCTGCACGATCCCGACGAGATCCTCGTCGAGCGTATCCTCGAAGAACTGCGCGACGACGACCTGAAGTACCAGACGTTCGTCGGGCGACGCGAACAGGAACAGAACCAGTAGTCGATCCGCAGTGTCTCCGGGCGGACTGGGCATCGATACCGCCAGTTCGCCACCGGGAACCGCCACCTCTTTTGTCACGTGGCGTGACTGTCGGCCATGGATCCGAACTGGATCGATCACCTGAATCTCCGCATTCCGGCGGACAGCGTCGACGAGTTCGTCTCGCTGTACCGCGATGCGCTCGGCTTCGAGTTCGAGCACCTGCCGGCGTACCGGGACGGCGAGCAGGGCTTTTTCTTCGTCCGCCTCACCGAGGAGACGGTCTGGCACGTCTCGCCGACCGAGTCGTTCTCGCGACCCTCCCGCGAGGCGGTCAACCACGTCGCGGTGTTCGTCGACGAGCCCCGATCGGTCGTCCGGGACCGACTCGAGGACAGCGCCGCGGAAATCGTCGAGGAAGCGACGCGACTCGGTGCAACGGGCCGGTATCCGTCGATTTACTTCGAGGACCCGTTCGGCTACCTCGTCGAGATCAAATCGCCCGCGTAGTCGGTCCGGCACGGCACCCGATCGGATCCCCGACGTCGAAGACGGTGCGTTTACACCCGTTCCGTCCCAACCGTCGCCAATGAGAGATCCAGACGGACTGATCGCTCGGGCGGGCGTGCGGGGCGATCCGGATCGCGACCAGCATTTCCTCGTCGACGATCGTGTCCTCGATCGCCTGCCGACCTACCTCGAGGATGGCGAGGCGCCACGCGCCTCGGATACTGCGAGCGGGGATCCCCCGCGAGCGGAGATCGACGCCGACACGAGCCACGTCCTCGAGATCGGCGGCGGGACGGGCGCGCTGACCGATCGGCTGCTCGCGGTCGCCGACGAGGTCACCGTCGTCGAGCGCGATCGAACCCTCGCGGGGTTCCTGCGCGAGGAGTTCGCCGACGCGATCGACGAGGGGCGACTGACGGTGATCGAGGGCGACGCCCTCGAGGTCGACCTGCCCGAGTTCACCGCGTCCGTGTCGAACCTGCCGTACGGCGTCTCGAGCGAGATTACCTTCCAATTGCTTCCCGAGGAGCGGCCGCTGGTGCTGATGTTCCAGCAGGAGTTCGCCGAGCGGATGGTCGCCGATCCCGGAACCAGCGAGTACGGGCGGCTCTCGGTCTCCACCCAGCACTACGCGGAGCCGGAACTCGTCGAGACGGTGCCGAAGGAGGCGTTCTCCCCGCCGCCGGCGGTCGAGAGCGCGGTGGTCCGACTGGTCCCGCGGGACCCGGACTACGAGATCGACGACGAGGAGTTCTTCCTGCGGTTCGTCAAGGCGCTGTTCACCCAGCGACGGAAGACGGTCCGGAACGGCATCCGGAACACGGCCCACATCACGTCCCTCGAGGACCCCGACGCGGTCGTCGACGCGGCCGACGAAGCACTGCTCCGGAAACGCCCGGACGCGATGACGCCCGCCGAATTCGCGCAACTGGCGACGCTCGCGATCGAGGTCGGTGAACCGACGGCGTGATCGCACCTGTCAACCGATCGACCCCGTCCGGCGCTGACCGACGGATACTCAAAGCTGGACGGCCGAATCGGTCGACAGATCACACAGATCCATGACCGGTGTCGTGTCGGGACTCGACTGGCTGTCGGAAACCGTCGAATCGCAACCCCAGCGGCTCGCGGTGACGTTCGCAGCCTTCGGGTTCCTGCTCGCCGTATTGATCTCCTCCCGGCGACTCCAGGCGTGGCTCAACGAACGGACACGACCGCTGTACAGCGACATCGTCACGATGGTCGTGCTCACCGCGAGTTGCGTCGCGAGCCTCGGCGTCGTCGTCGGCGTCTGGGGTCAGACCGACGTTCTACAGAATGCCTACGATACCTACGGGTTCGGCAGCGACGCGGTCGCCCGGTCGATCGTCACGTTCATCCTCCTCGTCGCGACGTTCATCGTCACGCGGTTCGTCCGCCGGGTCGTCGCGGAGGTCCTCGGCTCCGCCGCGGCGGTGACCGACCACCAGCGAGAGGTGACTCACCGCCTCTCGCAGGTGATCATCTGGTCGGTGTCGCTCGTCGTCATCCTCGGCGTCTGGGTCGACGACCTCGGTGGCCTGCTGGTCGGGGCCGGCTTCCTCGGGATCGTCGTCGGTATGGCGGCACGCCAGACGCTCGGGACGATGCTCGCCGGGTTCGTCCTGATGTTCGCCCGACCGTTCGAGATCGGCGACTGGATCGAGGTCGAGGACGAGGAGGGGATCGTCACCGACATCTCGATCGTCAACACCCGCCTCAAGTCCTTCGACGGCGAGTACATCATGATCCCCAACGACGTCATCGCCTCGAGTACGGTGACGAACCGATCGAAGCGGGGACGGCTCCGCATCGAAGTCGAGGTCGGCGTCGACTACGGGACGGACGTCGATCGGGCGGCAACGCTCGCGGAGGACGCACTCGCGGACGTCGATCTCGCACTCGACGCGCCGTCGCCGATGGTCGTCGGCAAGTCGTTCGGCGACTCGGCGGTGGTGCTCGGCGTCCGGTTCTGGATCGACAGGCCGAGCGCGCGACGCCACTGGCGGGCCCGGACCGCCGCGATCGAGGCGATCAAAACGGCCTTCGAAGAGGAGGGGATCAAGATCCCCTACCCGCAGCGCGAACTGTCCGGCCGGGCCGAAACCGGCGGCTTCCGGATCTCGGACGGCCCGGAAGGGGCGTTCGACGGTGACGGTGGCCGACCGAGAGGCGAACCCGCCGAGGCCGGATCCAACGGGGACGACGATCGATCCGGTTCCGACCACCAGTTGTCACAGCCGGAGGGATCGTAGATGGGCCTCGAGGACCGGCGGGGGCTCGAACGCGACGTGTACCAGCCAGCGGAGGACTCGGCGCTGCTCGCCGAGACCGCCGCCGAACGGATCGACGACGACGCGCTCGTGCTGGAGGTCGGCACTGGGTCGGGCTACGTCGCGTCCCGGATCGCCGAAGAGACCGATGCCCGCGTGATCGCCTCGGACCTGAATCCCCACGCCGTCCGAGAGGCCCGGAGCGAGGGGGTCGAGACGGTCCGGGCCGATCTGGTATCGCCGTTCGCCGACGGCGCGTTCGACGCGGTCGCGTTCAACCCGCCCTACCTGCCGACCGACCCCGACAACGAGTGGGACGACTGGATGGAACGAGCCCTCTCGGGCGGCGAAGACGGCCGGGCCGTCATCGATCCGTTTCTCGCGACCGTCGGCCGCGTGCTGGCCCCCGACGGCGTCGTCTACCTGCTCGTCAGCAGCCTCACCGGCGTCGACGAGGTCGTCGAACGCGCGGGCAAGGAGGGGTTCAGCGCCGTCGCGGTCGCCGACGAGTCGTTCCCGTTCGAGACGCTGACCGTGCTCGAATTGCTGCGCTGACCCGGTACCGAAGGTATTTACCGGATCTCCTGTGACGTAACGAATATGTCTCCGTCACGACGTGCCCTCCTGGCGAGCGTCGGTGCCGCGAGCGCGACGATCGCGGGGTGTTCTGAACTCTCGCGAGAGGTATCGACGCCCGACCCCGACGAGCCGCCGGAGTCGGGCGTCGGCGAACTCCCGGATCCGGGCCGACACGTCAGCGGTGCGAACGGCGAGTGGTCGACGTTCGGGTGCAACGCCGCCAACACGCGTGCGATCGCGGACGGCGAAGCGCCGGTCGACGGGGTGACCGAACGCTGGCGCGTCGAGGTCGCGCAGACCGCCTATCGAGAACCGATCGTCGCGGACGATCGCGTCTATTTCCTCGACGTAGACACCCTCCGGGTCTTCGACGCCGACGACGGGACGGAGCTGTGGACGGTTCCCGACGTCGATACTGTACCGTTGCTCTGGGACGGCGTCGCGTACGTCTCGACCCACGAGTCGGTCCGTGCGATCGATTCGGACAACGGCGGGATCCTGTGGGAGCGCTCGTTCGAGACGCCGGGCCGGGCGACGACGCCGGCCACGTACGACGGATCGTCGCTGGTCTGCGGGGCGGGCGAGGAAGTCGTCTCGCTCGATCCCGAGAACGGCGACGTCCAGTGGCGACGGGACGTCTTCGGGCAGGTCATCGATCACGCAGCGATCGCTCAGGGATACTACTGGATCGTCGCCACGGAGGCCGGGATGGTCTACGCCATCGACGACGGCGGGCGCGGGTGGCGCCAGTGGCGGCTTCCCGCAGGGCCAACGTGTCCGCCCAGCATCGACACCGATGCGGTCTACGTCACCTGCCGGAACGGGACGACCTACGCCCTGACGATGGACGAGCAGGCGGACGCCGCGGACGGGATCCGCTGGTCGGTAGACACCGGGCAGGCGGAACGCGGAATCGCTCTCGCCGAGGGAGTCGTCTACGTCGCCACTCTCTCGGGAACGCTCCACGCCATCGATTCGGCGTCCGGAACCCGGTACTGGAAATACGACATCGGCGACTGGCAGCACACCGCGCCGGTGCTCGGCCGCGACACCCTGTTCGTCGGCGGCGATCGACTCTGGGCAGTCGATCCGACGCCCGGCGACGATCCGGACCGCGGGCCGGCGCTCCGATTCGATCGGTCCTTCGACGGTCGCGTCGGACCGGGGCCAGTTCTCGACGACGGCACGCTCTACGTCGTCGCGGAAGTCGAGCGAGACGAGACGTACGCGCTGCTTGCCCTGGAGTGAGCGGACGGCGACCGCGGCCCGAGACAGCGAGTCGTCGCTTCGACCGATCGACTCACGATCGCTCGACGACGCCGAGTCGACGGCCGAGGGGCTCCGACTCGAAGAACGCGACCCGGCCGTCGGGCCACTCGATCGGGTCGGTCAGCGGATAGGCCGCCCGCGCGGTCGCGAGGTCGTCGGTCGCCAGGAGACACGAACACGGACAGTCGGGGAACCGGTCGAGGCGATCGGCGAGCCAGCCGTCGTCCGTCGGGGTCGCGAAGGCTACCGGCTGGCCGGGGACCGAGGCGACGGTTCCGATCCCGGGGACCTCGTCGCGAACCGGGGTCGGGATCCGATAGCAGTCCCGGAACGTCCGGACGGCCTCGCCGAGATCCGTCACGCCGAGGACGACCTGTCCGATCCCGGTGAGCGGGCCGCCGGCGACGCTCGGGGAGGGTTCGACGCGAGCCGACAGCGGGGTCCGATCCGCGATCGCGAACGGGAACAGGAGTCGATCGTCGTCCGTCCCGAACTCGGCCCGGTCCCACTCGACGAGGGTGCCGTCCTCGCGTTCGCGGGAGCCGTAGAGCGGCCCCCGGACGGGGTATCCCCGCTCGAGGACGCGTTTGCACGCCGCGACGATGTCGGGAACCCGAACGCACCAGGCGGCCGGACCCGCGTCGGCGCGGATGTGGTCGGGCCAGAAGTCGTGCTCGCCGTCCGCCCGTTCCGAGATGAGTTCGAGGTACGACTCGTCCTCGAAGCCGAGGACGGACATGTGCGTGACGCCGTTGCCGTGGACGCCGCCGTACTCGGGATCGAGTCCGAGTCGATCGAACTCCTCGCCGGTCGCCGCGAGGTCCCGGACCGCGAACGGAACGTGGTCGATGGTCAGTTCCATACCGGGGGTCTCTCGGCCGGGGAGATAACTCCCCTGCCGGTCGTCGTCGTGCCGCGGACGCTGTGAGCGCCCAGTTAGCGGCCGATCGCGGCGACGATCGACCGATCGAACCGCCGCCATCGTCCCGTGAGGATTACTGTCGTGTATTAGATGGGATGGAAAATATTAAGCGTCGGTATAGCCTAGCCCGCCTCACGAATGACTGATTACGTCTCGACCACGCCGGGGCTGTATCCGCTCCCGGACTGGGCGAAAGACGACCTCTCGGACCTCAAAGGTCACCAGAAGGGCGACCTCGTCAGCGGCGACGAGGGCGAGGAGATCACCGCGGCCTACGAGCAGGCCCGCGAGGACGTGATCGCCGTCCAGCAGGACGCCGGCCTCGATCGGATCGTCGAAGGGCAACTGCGCTGGGACGACATGCTCGCCCACCCGCTGGCGGTCCACGACGCCGTCGAAACGCGCGGGATCGTCCGCTACTACGACAACAACAACTTCTATCGCGAACCCGTCGTCCAGGACGACCTCGGCTTCTCCGGCGACGTCGCCGGTGAACTCGAGTCCGCGGTAGAACTGGCCGACGGCGACGACCTGCAGGCCGTCCTCCCCGGCCCCTACTCGCTCGCCGATCTCGCGACGGACGAACACTACGGCGACGAGGCCGACTTCCTCGCGGCGATCGCCGACTTCCTCGCGGGCGAGGTCGACGCCTTCCCCGACCACGAGACGCTGTTCCTGCTCGAACCGTCGCTCGTCGAGAACGCCCCCGAGGACGGCGAAGACGAGCGTGCCAGCGAGGCGATCGATCGAGTCGCGGGCGCGACCGACGCCGACGTCGTCGTCCAGCCCTACTGGGGCGCGCTCGAGGAGAAGGTCTACGCCCACCTGCTCGACGCCGATATCGACGCGGTCGGCTTCGACTTCGTGGCCGAACAGGAGGACAACGTGTACAATCTCCAGGAGTACGGCGCGACCGACGGCGTCTCGCTGGGGCTCGCCGACGGGCAGAACACGCTCGTCGAGGATCCCGAGGCGATCCGCGACCGGGTCGACTGGGTGTACGACCAGCTTCCAGTCACGGAGTTCGAGACGGTCTACCTGACGACGAACACGGAGACGTTCTACCTGCCGTACAGCAAGTTCGAGGAGAAACTCGCGGTCCTCGCCGAGGCCGCGGACCTCGCGGAGGTGAAAGCAGCATGAGCACGAACGAGAACAAGGATCAGTTCCGGCCCGAGAACCACGAGCACGACCACTTCCTGCTGACGACCGTCGTCGGCAGCTACCCCAAGCCGAAGTGGCTCAACCGCGCGAAGGAACTCTACGAGGACCCCGACCACGATTTCGACGCGGACGACTGGCGGGAAGCGAAAGACGACGCCGCTCGCCTCATCACGCAGGAACACGAACGGGCGGGTCTCGACGCCGTCGTCGACGGCGAGATGCGGCGCAACGAGATGGTCGAGTTCTTCGCCCACCGCATCGAGGGCTACGAGTTCAACGGCCCCGTCAAGGTCTGGGGACACAACTACTTCGACAAACCGAGCGTCGTCGACGAGGTCGAGTACGACGAGAACTGGCTGGTCGACGAATACGAGTTCACCGCGAGCGCGACCGATCGGCCGGTCAAGGTCCCGATCACGGGTCCGTACACCCTCGCGAGCTGGTCGTTCAACGAGGCCTACGAGGACGACGAGGAACTCGCCTACGACCTCGCCGACCTCGTCAACGAGGAGATCGAGAAACTCGTCGACGCCGGCGCGCGCTACATCCAGATCGACGAACCGGCCCTCGCGACGACGCCGGACGACCACGCGATCGTCGGCGAGGCGCTCGAGCACATCGTCGCCGACATTCCCGACGACGTCCGCATCGGCCTCCACGTCTGCTACGGCGACTACTCCCGGATCTACCCCGAGATCCTGGAGTTCCCGGTCGACGAGTTCGACCTCGAACTCGCCAACGGCGACTACGAGCAACTGGACGTGTTCAAGGATCCCGAGTTCGAGAAGGACCTCGCGCTCGGCGTCTGTGACGTCCACGTCGCCGAGGTCGAGTCCGTCGAACAGATCGAGGAGAACATCGAGAAGGGGCTCGAGGTCGTCCCGCCGGAACAGCTCGTCGTCTCGCCGGACTGCGGCGTGAAACTCCTGCCCCGCGACGTCGCCTACGGCAAGATGGAGAACATGGTGCAGGCGGCCCGCAACGTCGAGGCGAAGCTCGACGAGGGCACTATCGACGTCGACCGCGGCACTGCGGCGCCCGCGGACGACTGAAGCCGGTTCGATTCTGACTGTTCGGGGATCGACTCGGCCTCACGGGAGGTCGATGCTGGCCAGCGGGCCGCCGCTGCCGACGACGATCGATCCGTCGCGACGAACGATGATTCCGTAGCCGAGCAGGTCGAGTTCGAAGATCACGTCGGTTCCAGACCCGCCGTCGCTCCTGACCGATTTCTCGACGGCGAACGTCAGCGACTCGACCGTTGGAGAGTCGCCAGCGATCGTCTCGATCGTCTCCGTCGGGACGTCCCGGATCTCGCCGTGGACGGTAAACGAGAGGACGTCGGGCGGCGAATCGAGCGAGTCGGGTCCCCCGTCGGTCGTCGGGGAGAGCGCGTCGATGCCGGCCGCGACGTCGGCCCCGTCCGGCGTGGCCACGCCGACGTCGACGGCGTCGAGGCGGAGCGACGCCCGGTCCGTCAGATCGATCGGGACGGCGTCCGTGCCGTCGGCGGAGACGGTTACGCGAACGGGATCCAGCGTCGCGCCCTCGAACTGTCCGAGCAACGCGTCGGTGATCGTCAGGCTCCCGGCCACGACGAACTCGATTCGATCCGCCGATCGCGTTTCCACCGTCGCCTCCGTCAGCCGTACGTTCTCGGTGTCGTCGAACTGAAGTGTGACGCTCATGGATCTCTCCAGGGCGTCGTACGCCGCTCCGACAGTGAAAGGATTGCGCGTCACACGCAAGCACCCCCGCGGGACGAACCACGCCGAACGAAGGGGATCGGTGTGGACCACAGTCGCGACGCCGGTCGATCCGGACCCGTAACGTCTTGTGGCCGGCGGGTCGAAGGGGGCGCCATGAACCACGAGGTCCTTGTCGCCGGCGAGGCGTTGATCGACTTCCTTCCCGAGGAACCCGGCCCGATCGCGGCGGTCGAAGGGTTCGAACGACGGCCCGGCGGCGCGCCGGCGAACGTCGCCGTCGCGCTCGCCAGACTCGAGCACGCGCCGCTGTTCTGGACGCGCGTCGGCGACGACCCCTTCGGCCGATACCTTCACGAGACGCTCGTCGCGAACGAGGTGCCCGATCGGTTCCTCGAACTGGACCCCGACGCGAAGACCTCACTGGCGTTCGTCACACACGACGAGCGTGGCGACCGGGAGTTCTCGTTCTACCGGGACGGAACCGCCGACACGCGCCTCGAACCGGGGCGGATCGACGACGCGGTGCTCGCGGACCGGGAGTGGGTCCACGCTGGCGGCGTGACGCTCTCCAGCGGCCGGTCCCGGGAGGCGACGCTCGACCTGCTCGATCGGGCCGCCGACCAGGGGTGTACCGTCTCGTTCGATCCGAACGAGCGCCCGGAACTGTGGCCGGACGCGGATACCTACCGGCGCGTCGTCAGGGGGGCGCTCTCGAACGTGGACGTGCTGAAAGCGACCGCGGGGGAACTCTCGCGACTCGGCTTCGAGGGCGAGACCGCCGAGGCGATCGCCGGGGACGCGATGACGGCCGGACCGGACGTGGTGTTCGTCACCCGCGGCGAATCGGGGGCGATCGCCGTCGGCGCCGACGGGACCGAGTGGGCGGGAACCGCGAGCCACCCCGGCTACGATCCCGACGTCGTCGACACGACCGGGGCGGGAGACGCCTTCGTCGCGGGGGCGATCGCCGGACTGCGCGAGGAGCGGGACCTGACCGCGACGCTCTCGTTCGCCAACGCGGTCGGGGCCGCCGCGACGACGGCCGCCGGCGCGATGGCGGCGCTCCCGGGCCGGGAGACCGTCGGTTCGATCGGGGACGGATCGATCGCGGACGAGTGATCGCGGGGCGGGATCCGCTCAGCGCTCGTCCTCGAAGATGAAGAACCGCTCGTTGCAGTCGGGACAGACCAGTTTCTCCGTGGGCGTCTTTCCGATCGGCGTCACGTCGCCACAGCAGGTCGACTGAGAGACGGTCAACTCGCCGTCACAGAGGGGGCACGTCTCGAGGAGCGATCGCAACGGGCGGCCGGCGGCGCGGCGGATCGCGCCGGAGTCGACGCGGGACTCGAGAGCCCGTGCGGCGGCGAGTTCGGCGACGGCGATCCCCCGTCGGAGCGTGACGGGCGGGGCGTCATCGCTCTCGAGCACCAGG
Source organism: Halosolutus amylolyticus (assembly GCF_023566055.1). Taxonomy (NCBI): domain Archaea; kingdom Methanobacteriati; phylum Methanobacteriota; class Halobacteria; order Halobacteriales; family Natrialbaceae; genus Halosolutus; species Halosolutus amylolyticus. Next base: position 293,471 of record NZ_JALIQP010000002.1, read on the forward strand.
ACGGGACGGCCCCAGCCCTCTCTCGTCCGCGGTTCGATCCTTGGCGGCGTCTGCTCGTCGGCGACCTGTGCGAGCGTCTGGAGGTCCCCCTCGCGAAGCGTCCGCATCTCTCGCCGCCAGTCGTCCTGGAAGTCGGACGAGAGGCGGATCTCCTCGCCCTCGGCGACGACCGCGTCCGCCTCGAGGAGTTCTGTAAGGACCTCCTCGCCGGTCGGCGCTGGCTCTCCCTCGTCGTGTCCGGCCGCCTCGCCCGCGCCAGAGAGCGACCCCGTTTCCGTGACCGGGTCGCCGTGGTCGAACGCGTCGATCGGGAGCGCCGCGACGAGACGCGGCGCGAACCGCGGCGTGTACGGGACGACGTAGCCGCGGAGTGCGATCGCGCCGGCCCCGAGGAGGCCGATCCCGGCGGCGAGGAGCCGTCGACCTCGCCACGCGGCCGCGCCGACGAGGACGGTCAGCAGGAGACTGTTGGTGATCGTACACGGCCAGCACCGGTTCTCGCCGGTGTATTCGGGTCGGCGTACCCGTTCGAGCGGATCGGTCATGGCGCGTTCGTTTCCCCCCGATCGTCTTGAGTGTGGCGCCAGCGACAGTCTTTTTTACAACAGGTGTTATATCCTGCCAAGAATGAACGAGAGAGACACGCACAGGAACCGATCGTACTGCGTCCTCGCGAGCGGCCCCGATCGCCCGATCGGCGGTGGACGCGATCGATCGACGCCCGACCTCGCGGGGCGGTGAGTCGCGATGGACGGCGACCAACTCGTCGAGACGCTGGAGGACGCCGGCCTCTCGCCGTACCAGGCCGACGCGTTCGTGACGCTGCTGGAGTTCGGCTCGGCGTCGGCGACCGACGTCGCACAGGCCAGTTCGGTCCCCGACCCACGCATCTACGACGTGTTGCGCGATCTCGAGGACGAAGGGTACATCGAAACCTACGAGCAGGACAGCCTGCACGCCCGCGCCCACGATCCGGCGGACGTGCTCGCCGACCTGCGATCCCGTGCGAATCGCTTCGAGACCGCCGCCGACGAGATCGAGGATCGGTGGAGTCGGCCGGACATCGAGGACCACAAGGTCAGCATCGTCAAACGGCTCGATACGGTCCTGACGCAGACGGACGAGTTGATCCGATCGGCCACGAACCAGGTCCAGATCGGCCTGACGCCCGCCCAGTTCGCGGAGCTCTCGGACGCGCTCGCGGTCGCCGTCGAGAACGACGTCGACGTCAAAGTCTGCCTGTTCCCGCCGCTGGAGGACGAACCGGACCTCCCCTCGACGGAGGACCTGGCGCGTGCGTCCACGGAAGCGCGATACCGCGACATCCCCTCGCCGTTTCTCGCGCTGGTCGATCGATCGTGGACCTGTTTCTCGCCACACGGCGGGTCGACGAACGAGTACGGCGTCATCGTCAACGATCGGACCCACTCGTACGTCTTCCACTGGTACTTCCTGACCTGCCTCTGGGAGGTCCAGGAGACGATCTACTCGGCCCGCCGCGAGGAGCCGCCGCTCACCTACGTCGACCTCCGGCAGTGTCTCCAGGACGTCATGCCGCTGCTCGAGGACGACCGGACCATCGAGGCGACGATCCGCGGCTTCGAGACGGACACGGGCCGCGAGGCGACCCGACACGGGACGATCGTCGACGCCACGTACGCCGGCATCTCCGCGAGCGACGACCGGGCGACGCCCCTCTCGCAGCTGGCAGGCCAGGCCTCGCTGACGGTCGCCGACGGTGACGAGCGCTTCACCATCGGCGGCTGGGGGGCGATGATCGAGGACTACGAGGCGATGCGGATCACGATCGAGTCGATCGAGTAAGCCGGGGGCGGCGCGTCGAGGTGCCGTTTTCGGTGTCCCTGGCTGTTCTGGCGGCGCTGTGTACGGACGGCGGATTGGGTAGCCTGCGCGGCCCGTGAGCCACCGCTCCGTTCGGAAGGGGATCGATCGTCATCGGCGCCTGACCGTCGTGGGTACTCGATCGTCGTCGTCCCCTGACAGAATAGATCTGGTTAACTACACCCGTTGTAGTTGATCCATTAGCTATAAATACGAATAACCCTCATACTCTTTTCTATGAGTGAGAGATACTCACAGGGTTCAGAGAACGAAGACGCGGGCGTTTCACGACGGACCTTCGTCAAGGCGGCAGGGGCCGGCGGGGCCGCGACGAGTCTGGCAGGGTGTATCTACGGCGACGACGCAAGCGCCGAGAACGCCGTGACGATCGCGATGGGGTCGACGACCATCTCGGACGTCAGGGACAACCTCCCGGACCTGCTCCACGAGAACGGCGTCGACGACGAGATCGAGATCCAGTTTAGCGAACAGTCGGACGACACCGGCGACCAGCGCGACCAGTACATCTCCCTCCTCGACGCACAGGAGTCCTCGCCCGACCTGTTCATGATGGACACTGGCTGGACGAACGTCCTGATCGAACGGGGGTACATCGCGAACCTGTCCGAGGAACTGGACGACGACACCCTCTCCCGGATCGACGAGGACTACTTCGACGCGTTCACCAACACGGCCCGCGATCCGGACGGGAACCTCTTCGGGGTCCCGCTGTTCCCCGACTACGCGCTCATGCTGTACAACAAGGGGTACGCCCGCGAGGCCGGCTACTCCGACGAGGACTTCGACCAGTGGGAATCCGAGCCGATGACCTGGCAGGAGTGGGCCGAGATGGCCGAAGAGATCGTCGACGCCTCCGACGCCGAGTTCGGCTTCTCGACCCAGTGGGACGTCTACGAGGGGACCGCCTGCTGTACCTTCAACGAGGTCATGACCTCCTTCGGCGGCGCGTACTTCGGCGGCGAGGAGAACCTGGCCGGCCCCGTCGGCGAGCGGCCGGTGACGATCGACGAACCGGAGGTCATCGAGGCGCTCAGCATGATGTACACGCTGGCCGCAGACGAGGAAGACGAGCACACGCTCGACGACTACCCCACTGGCGTCGCGTCACCGGACATCACCTCGTGGACGGAGAACCCGGCGCTGGCTCCGTTCACCGAGGGACGGGCGGCCTTCCACCGGAACTGGCCGTACGCGATCGTCGAGGCGCTCAGCGGCGAGTACGACTTCGAGGGGCCGGACGACCTCGGCGTAATGCCGCTCCCCTACGCCGTCGAGGAGGGCGAGACCGAGTACTCCGGAACGGGCGGGTCGACCTCCGCCCAGGGCGGCTGGCACATCGGGCTCAACCCCAACTCCGAGCGGAAAGACGAGGCCCTGCAGGTGCTCGCCGCCATGACGGAGGACGACTTCAACCTCGGGATGCTCGAAGCCATCGCGTGGCTCCCGCCGAAACCGTCCCTCTTCGACTCCGACGAGGCGACCGATCCCGACGTCATCGGCGACGTGGCCAACTACATGAGCACGCTTCGCGTCGCCGGCGAGGGCGCGATGCCGCGACCCGTGACGACCAAGTGGCCCAACCAGGCGACGACGATCGCCGAACAGGCCAACCAGGCCGTCGCCGGCGAGAAGAGTCCCGAAGACGCTGCGGCTGACCTCCAGAGCGCGATCGACGACATCGAAAACGAATAATGAGTACAGAACGACAGACGGTCGACAGCGGTCGGGAATCCCGCCAGTCGGGGCCGCTCGTCGCGCTCACGCGGTGGCTGGAGAACCTGGGCGAGACGGCCTTCGCCTACCTGCTGTTGACGCCCGTGTTCGTCCTGTTGACCACGATCGCGCTCTACCCGCTGTTGCGGACGTTCGAGCTGTCGATGTACACGGGCATCCTGGGGAACACCGATCCGGAGTTCGTCGGCGTCCAGCACTACGCCGACCTGTTCACCGGCAACGCGAACTCGAGCTTGCCCGGGTCGGTCACGTTCCTCCCCGACGTTTCGACGAGCGGGAGCTTTCCGTTCGTTCACGTCGAGGGCTGGGCCCGCAGTACGCTCGTCGTGACGATCCTCTTTGCCGTCGTGAGCGTCTTCTTCGAGACCCTGATCGGGTTCGGACAGGCGCTCGTGCTCGACAAGGAGTTCCGCGGTCGGCGCTGGGTTCGTGCGGCGATCATCATCCCGTGGGCGATTCCGCTCGTCATCCAGGGGATGATCTTCTACCTGATGTTCCACCCGAGCACCGGGTTCCTGACCCAGTACCTCTCGTCGTTCGGCCTCGTCGCCCCGACGAACACGCTCAACGATCCGACGAGCGCGTTCCTGATCGTGACCGTCGCCGACATCTGGAAGACGACGGCGTTCATGGCCCTGCTCATCCTCGCGGGGCTCCAGAGCATCGATCGGAGCCTCTACGACGTCGCGAAGGTCGCCGGGGCCTCGAAGTGGCAGCAGTTCAAGCTGATCACGTTCCCGCTGGTCCTGCCGTCGCTCGGCATCGCCGTCCTCTTCCGGACGATCGACGCGATGCGGATCTACGGGCTGATCGACTCCGTCTCGAGCTGTACGACCGTGCCGTCGCTGTCGTGTATGGTCGTCGAGACGTTCTACTCGAGTCGCGGACTGGCCTCCGCGGTCGCGTTCGTGACGGCCGGCATCATCGGCGTGATCGTGACGATCGTCATCTACCAGCAGTACAAGGAGGGGGTCTGACGTGGCGACCGCAACCGACACCCGGAGCGACGAGGCGGACGCCGACGAGGGACCGCTGAACAGGTGGGCCCGGAGCGTCCTCGAGGACGAAGCGAAGCGCCAGCGCCTCTACAGGGCGCTGTTCTGGGTCGCGTGTTCGTTCTTCCTCGTGACGACGCTGTTCCCGTTCTACTGGCTGCTCGTCCTCGCGCTGACGCCGAACAGCCAGATCCTGACGGGCGACTGGTCCCTGCCGGTGATCGGGATCGAGTTCCCGCATCCACAGGGGTTCAACGTCTACGCGTTCGTGGAAGTGTTCCAACAGGTGCCGTTCCACCTCTTCGTCTTCAACAGCTTCGTGCTCGCGACGACGACGACGATCATCGTCCTCGCCGTGGCGACTCTCGCAGGGTACGTGTTCGGGCGCCTCGAGTTCCCCGGCCGCGGCGCGCTGATGCTCGCGGTGCTGGTGATCTCGTACTTCCCGCCGGCGGCGTTTCTCATCCCGCTGTTCGACGCGTTCCTCGGGAACGCGGTCGTCGTCCCGTTCCTCGGCATCGAACTGTTCGAGGCACCGCGGCTGGTGAACACGCCGGGCTCGATGATCATGCCCTTCAGCGCGCTGTTCCTGCCGCTCGCGATCTTCATCCTCACCACGTTCTACGCCCAGATCCCGGACGGACTGGAGGACGCGGCACGGGTGGAGGGGACCACGCGGCTGGGCGCGCTGTTCCGCGTGATCATGCCGCTTTCGGCGCCCGGCGTCGCGACCGCCGCCGTGCTGACGTTCATCGCGGTCTACAACGAGTACTTCTTCAGTTCGATCATGGCGCTGGAGAATCGGCCCGAGAACTGGTCGCCGCTCGTCGGTGGCATCCTGAGCTACCAGACCCAGTACACGACCGACTTCAACCTGATGGCGGCCGCGAGCATCGTCGGGGTCCTCCCCGTGGTGATCCTCGTCATCGTCGCGCAGGAACGAATCGTGAGCGGACTGACCGCAGGCGCACTCAAAGAATGACGATACTCACACACCACCCATGGCACGCGTAACACTCGATAACGTCACGAAACGCTACGAAGACGTCGTCGCGGTCGACGAGATGAATCTCGACATCGAGGACGGCGAGTTCGTCTGTCTCGTCGGCCCGTCGGGCTGTGGCAAGTCGACGACGATGGAGACCATCGCCGGTCTCACGAAACCGACGGAGGGAACGGTCCACATCGGGGACAGGGACGTCACGACCCTCCCGCCGAAGGACCGCGGGGTCTCGATGGTCTTCCAGAACATCGCGCTGTTCCCGCACATGGACGTCTACGAGAACATCTCGTTCGGCCTCCGGCTGCGCAAGTACGACAAGGACGAGATCGATCGTCGGGTCGAACAGGCCTCGGACGTCGTCCAGCTCGAGGGGATGCTCGATCGGGAGCCGAACGAACTCTCGGGCGGCCAGCAACAGCGGGTCGCGATCGCCCGCGCGATCGTCCGCGAACCCGACGTCTTCCTGATGGACGAGCCGCTGGCGAACCTCGACGCGAAACTACGCGTCCACATGCGAACCGAACTCCAGCGGCTCCACAAGCAACTGGACACGACGATCATCTACGTCACGCACGACCAGGCCGAGGCGATGACCATGTCCGATCGGATCGCGGTCATCAACGCCGGCGAACTCCAGCAGATCGACCCGCCGCTGACCTGCTACAACGAGCCGGCGAACCTGTTCGTCGCCGGCTTCATCGGCTCGCCGTCGATGAACTTCGTCGAGGGCGACCTGACCGCCAGCGGACTCGAGACCGAGCACTTCGACCTCGCGTTCGATCCCGGCGATATAGAGCCCGTCGACGACGGAGTCACGATGGGCGTCCGCCCCGAGGACATCTACCTCGAGCGCAACGCCGGCTCCGTCGAGAGCGGTTCGGAGCTGATCGAAGCCCGAACCGACGTCCTCGAGCCGATGGGGGACGAGATCTTCGTCTACCTCACGCTCGACGGCGCGAGCAGCGAGATGATGACCAGCGACGAGGCCTCGGCCGCGTCGAACCAGCTCCTGATGAGCGTCGACCCGGACACCGACATCGCCGAAGACGAATCCGTGTCGGTCGTCCTCGATCGATCGAAGATTCACCTGTTCGAGGCGGCCTCCGGCGAGGCCATCACCCACGGCATCGCGGACCTGTCGGCCCGGCACCTTGCCGGCGGCGACGCGGGAGCCGCGGCGGAAGCCGAATCCGGTGGCCAGCATGAGTAGCCTCGTGCCGCTCGTCTACTACGGCGGGCTGACGGTCCTGTTTTTCTTCTGGATCTACGGGATCGTCTCGTTCACGCTCGACGTGAAGAACAAGATCGTCCCCGGAATCCGGCAGTATCGACGCAACAGACACCGACGCAAGCGACAGCAGGAACACGACAATGAACGACAGGAGACCGAAGAGCAGTTGTACTGATCGCGAAGCCCTCCGCGAAGAGCGAGCGCCGTTCACGATCGACGACGCCGATCGAGTCGGGTCGCACGGTGACGCGGATCGAACCGGACCGGTCGGACGCGACGGTCCGGTGGAGGACCGATGACGGCGGACCTCCCGGCCGTCCGGACCGGCATCGTCGGTCTCGGAAACATCGGCCACCACCACGCCGATCGGCTCGCGGACCTCGGCGTCCCCCTCGTTGGCGGGATGGACGTCTCGGCAGAGGCGCGCGACCGGTTCGCCGATCGCTACGGTGTCGAGACCTACGCGGATCACGCGGCCCTCTTCGACGACGTCGACGCCGTCGTCGTCACGACCCCGAACAAGTTCCACGAGGAGTACGCCCTGGCGGCGTTCGATCGCGACCTGCACGTCCTCCTCGAGAAGCCGCTGGCCCACTCGATCGGGAGCGCCGAGCGGATCGCCGACGCGGCGCGGGAGGCCGACGGCACGTGCATGGTCGGGTTCAACAACCGCTTCCGGAACGCGGTCCAGTTGCTCCGGGAGCGGATCGAGCGCGGCGATCTCGGGGAAGTGACCCACGTCGAGGCGAACTACGTCCGCCGGCGCGGCGTCCCCGGTCGGGGCTCGTGGTTCACCCGGCGCGAGATCTCCGGCGGCGGCGCGCTCATCGACCTCGGCGTCCACGCGATCGACCTCGCGCTGTACCTGCTCGGCGGTCCGGACGTCGAAGAGGTCTCCGGCGTCACCCGATCGGAGTTCGGCTCCCGCGAGGACTACGCCTACCTCGAGATGTGGGGCGACGACGAGGGCCCCGGCGCGTTCGACGTCGACGATTCGGCGAGCGCGTTCGTTCGCTGTGCGGACGACCGGACGGTCTCGCTCGAGGTCGCGTGGGCGACCAACCGGCCGCCGACCCACGAGTTCGTCGTTCGCGGTACGGAGGCCGCCGCGCGGTTCGACCTCATGGAGTCCGACCTCACGATCCACTCGGCGAGTTCCGACGGGGCCGACCACTTCGTGGACGCGACGATCGAACCTCGCGAGAACGACCCGCACGCGGCCGAACAGCGGGCGTTCTTCGAGGCGATCGACGCCGGCCGCGAGGAGGGAAGCGGCGTCGAGGAGGCGCTGACCGTCCAGCGGGTCGTCGACGCCATCTACCGATCGAGCGACGAGGGGCAGACGATCTCGTTGGCGAAGCGACTCCAGGAGGTCTGACCCGGACACGTCCGGGACCGACCCGGGAGTGACAGGAACGGCCCGGAGACGGAGCGCCGATCGGCATCGACGCGCTCGCCGAGACGGGACGTTTCGACCGTCGTTCAGCCCCGATTCAAAAGCACGAAATACGGACAGAGAGCCGCGCTACTCGTCAAATTGTGCGATTTTCCGGCACTGGATTTATGGTCCGGGATGCCGTCGAATCGACCGTATGAATATCGGCGTTCACACCCCGCCGCTGGCGGACGAATCGCTCGAAGGCGCACTGGAGTACCTCTCGGATATCGGCGTCGACGCGATCGAACCCGGCGTCGGCGGCTACCCGGGCGACGACCACCTCGTACGCGACGAGTATCTCGACGACGAGGACGCCCAGAGCGACCTCCACGACCTGCTCGAGGAGTACGGGATGGGGATCAGCGCGCTCGCGACGCACAACAACCCGCTCCACCCGGACGACGAACGGGCCGACGAGGCCGATACCGAACTTCGGGAGGCGATCGAACTCGCCGCGCAACTCGACGTGAACACGGTCACCTGCTTCTCGGGGCTGCCCGCCGGCGGCCCGGACGACGAGGTTCCGAACTGGATCACGGCCCCGTGGCCGCCCGAGCACGCCGACGCCCACGAGTACCAGTGGGAGGTCGCCGTCGACTACTGGGCCGATCTCGCGGCGTTCGCCGACGATCACGGCGTCGACCTGGCGATCGAGATGCACCCGAACATGCTGGTCTACGAACCCCACGGGATGGCCCGTCTGCGCGAGGCGACCAACGAGCGCGTCGGCGCGAACTTCGACCCCTCGCACCTCTACTGGCAGGGGATCTCGATCACCGACGCGATCCGGTTCCTCGGCGAGCGCGACGCCATCCACCACTTCCACGCCAAGGACACCCGGATCTACGAGGAACAGGCCCGCGAGAAGGGCGTCCTCGACACGACCGCCTACGACGACGAACCGAATCGCTCGTGGCTGTTCCGATCGGTCGGCTACGGCCACGACGAGTCCCACTGGAAGGACCTCGTCTCGACCCTGCGGATGGTCGGCTACGACGGCACCCTGAGCATCGAACACGAGGACTCGCTGACCAGTTCCCGCGAGGGCCTCGAGAAAGCCGTCGAACTGCTCGATCGGGCTGTCTTCCGCGAGACGCCCGGCGAGGCCTACTGGGCGGAGTAGCGGCCGTTTGCCGAACGGGCTTCTCGGTCGTCGTCCCGTGCTCGATTCGAGGACCAGAACAGTTCAAACACATTATTTGTTCGGTAGTATTATTATCTTAGCAAACATATTCGCCGGAGGAGATTGAGAGGTGCACTTATCTCGACAACTCCAACTCAACAATGACACGAGAGAAGACCGGAGAGCGGACAGGTGCTGACGATCGATTTCGCGTCGGGAGACGTCGGTTCGTCGGAACCGTAGCTGCTACCGGAGCGGCCATCGGAATGGGCGGACTGGCAAGTGCGGACACGGGCAGTGAGTTCCCACCGGCCGGCATAACCGAATGGGGAGATCCCGTTACGCTCGGCAACGGCGAGGTGAAGACGTTTACGACGAGTACGCCATCGGGATCACCAAAGCAGTACGGCCTCTTTATCGAGCGGGACGCGCTCGAGGGCCTCCCGTCGGCTGAAGCACTCGCGAATTCCGGCGATGACGAGTACACGGACAAATACGGACCGAACGGTCAGTCACTGATCATTCACTACAAGTGGTCCCAAGAATTCTTCCTCCCGTTTCCGAAGACGGACTCGACACCGTTTACGTTCCTCGGACTGCACTGGAACCCGGGTGGTCACCCGCCCGAGGGTGTCTGGACGGTACCCCACTTCGACATTCACTTCCACATGCTGCCAACCGACACCGTCGATGCCATTACCGGTCCGGCCGCGCCGGCCTACGACCTCCCGGCCAGATACATTCCCACGGGGTACGCCCGAGGCCCGGTCGTCGACGAGCGAGTCATCACCGATATGGGCGAACACATGGTCGACCCCACCGTGCCCGAGATGAACGGTGGCACGTTCACGAACACGCTCATCTGGGGTGCCTACGACCCGGACGGCGATGGTACTGCGGAGTTGACGTTCGTCGAGCCGATGATCACTCGTGCGTTCCTTCGGGGCCATTCCGGCACCGATCGGCGAAAGATTGCCCAGCCCGAGACCTACGCAAAATCCGGTCGCTATCCGACGGCGTATGCGGTCCGTGACGTCCCGGAACAGGACGCGATCGCCGTCTCCATCGAGAACTTCAGCGAATTTCAGGGCGACAGCTAACGCCCAGTCTCGATCGATAGCAACGCCTGGTGTCGATTCCGATCGGCAGTTGCGATCGACACCGATCGCTCGACCCGCCGACCGAGTCCTCGCGACGAAAACCTCTAACTACATCTATTGTGAATGAATACTCATGACGATCGAAGTCGGCGTACTCGGCTATCGGTTCATGGGAAAAGCCCACGCGAACGCCCTCTCTCGGCTCCCGATGTTCTTCCCGGACGCCCCGGACGTCGAGCGGAGCGTGCTCGTCGGCCGCGACGAGGAGGCACTGCGCGAGGCGGCGGATCGACTCGGGTTCGACTCGATCGCGACCGACTGGACGGACGTCGTCGACGAGGTCGACGTCTTCTACAACCTCGGGCCGAACCACGTCCACGCCGAGCCCTCGGTCGCGGCGCTTTCGGCCGGCACCCCGGTCTTCTGCGAGAAGCCGCTCGCGCCGACGCTCGAGGACGCAGAACGGATGGCCGACGCCGCTCTCGACGCCGGCGTCACGAACGGGACGGCGTTCAACTACCGGTTCGTCCCCGCGATCCGGTACGCGAAGCGGCTGCTCGACGACGGCGAACTCGGCGAGATTCACCACGTTCGCGGGCGGTACCTCCAGGACTGGCTGGTCGACCCCGACGCACCGTGGTCGTGGCGCAACGACGAGGAGATGGCCGGTTCCGGCGCGCTGGGCGACCTCGGCGCGCACACGGTGGACCTGCTCCGATACCTGGTCGGCGACGACGACCTCGCGGGCGGGATGGAGCGCGTGAGCGGGCACCTGCAAACGTTCGTGGAGGAGCGGCCCGTAGAGGGCAGCGACGAGACGCGCCCCGTCACCGTCGACGACGCCTACTCGGCCCAGGTCGAGTTCGAAAACGGCGCGATGGGAACGCTCGAGGCCTCCCGCTTTGCGAACGGCCACAAAAACGACCACACGATCGAGATCCACGGCTCGAAGGGAAGCCTGCGCTTCTCGCTCGAACGACTGAACGAACTCGAACTGCTCCGGGAGGGCGATCGGGGCTACGAGACGATCCTCGTCACCGACGAGGACGACCCCTACGTCGACCACTGGTGGCCGCCGGGCCACGTCATCGGCTGGGAGCACACCTTCGTCCACGAGAACTACGAGTTCCTGCGCGCGGTCGCCGAAGGGGACGAGTTCGTGCCGGGATTCGAAGAGGGCCTCGCCGCCCAGCGCGTCCTCGCATCGATCGAGGAGAGCGACGAGCGCGGCGAGTGGGTCGCGATCGAGTGACGCGTCGCCCCCCGACGACGGCCGATCACCTGGTGCCGTCGCTCACTCGGTGTCGACGCGAACGACGACGTGAATCTCGTCGTAGCGGACGCTCCCCTCGTCGAGCGGTTGCCCGTCGAGTTCGAGGTAGCCCGGTTCGATCCCCGTCACCGTTCCGGCCCGTTCGGGATCGTCCGCCCCGGTTCTATCGGCCTCCCAGACTTCGACCTCGTCGCCGACCGAGACGTGTTGCTGGACGAGGGTCGCGGCCTCCTGCTGGTCGGCGTCCGGGGGGATAGTGAGATCAGTCATTGGTGATGGAACCGACCACGGCGACGCCATTAGTGGTGGTGCCGGCAATGACACGACCGTTTTTGTGTGAGAGCGCCGAAAGGCGGGGCATGAAAACCATCAAGGATAGCGTCCACGACCACATCCGGATCGACGGCGTGGCACGGGACCTCCTCGATACGCCGGCCGTCCAGCGACTCCGGCGAATCGCCCAGCTGGGGACCGTCTCGCTCGTCTATCCGTCGGCTAACCACACCCGCTTCGAGCACAGTCTCGGCGTCTACCATCTCGCGTGTGCGGCCCTCGAAGAACTCGGCATCGAGGGGAAACGGGCCGATCGCGTCCACGCGGCCGCGCTCCTCCACGACGTGGGCCACGGGCCGTTCAGTCACAACCTCGAGTCGCTGACCTACCGCCGAACGGGCCGGTACCACGACGACGTTCACGACCTCCTGAACGAGGGGCAGGTCGGGACGGTCCTGCGAGATCACGACCTCGACCCCGACGCAGTCGCGGATCTCGTCGCGGGCAACGGCCGCTTCGGGCAGCTCGTCTCGGGCGAACTCGACGTCGATCGGATGGACTATCTCGTCCGGGACGCCCACCACACGGGCGTCCCCTACGGGACGATCGACACCGGCCGGCTGGTCCGGGAGCTGACGTTCGCCGACGGCGAACTCGTCCTCGACGAGGGGAACGTCCAGACGGCCGAGAGCCTGCTGGTCGCCCGGGCGCTGATGAACCCGACCGTCTACAGCCACAGCGTCGCCCGGATCAGCAAGGCGATGCTCCGTCGCGCGGCGGAACGACTGCTCGAGTCGCCCGACGCCGACGTCGACGCCGCCACCCTCCAGCGAATGGACGATCACGAACTGATCGTCGCGCTCCGATCGTGTGCGGACACCGGCGAGTTCTCCCGGCGACTCGACCAGCGGGACCTGTTCAAGCGAGCGGTGTGGGCCGAGATGGACGATGTGCCGGGCGGGGTCATCGAGGCCGAGCACGAGTCGATCCGGGCGTTCGAGCGCGACATCGCGTCCGAGGCCGGCGTCGACCCCGAACGGGTGATCCTCGACGTTCCGAGTCGGCCGTCGATGACCGAGTCGACGTCACGCGTGATGGTCAACGGCGAGATCCGGCCCCTCGAACACCAGTCGCCGCTGGTCGGGGCGCTCCGGGCCGCCCAGTACTCGCAGTGGCGGCTGGGCGTCTACTCGCCGGCCGAGGTGCGCGATCGGGTCGGCCGGGCCGCCGTCTCCGTGCTCGGACTCGACATCGAGGGGGCGCTGGTGAGCGAGGTCAGGAACGGCCTGGACGCGACGCTGGACCAGTTCGCCGAGTGACCGCGGTCGGCAGCCGACCGTACTCAGCCGCTCGAACCCGGGGCGGACGACCGA